>JANYIT010000166.1 GCA_025358725.1 Chamaesiphon sp. GL140_3_metabinner_129_sub | reverse complement strand
TGTTGCAGAGGAAGGTAGAGCAAGTACCTTCAACTTCTTTACCAGTTTTCTCGTCTTTGTACTCTAGTTTGCGGACGCAGAGGGAGACAGTTTTGTCGTCGATGTCGTCGCCGTGACGGGTGCTAGCGATCGAGTACAGGCGGATTTTGTGGTTTTTGCCTTTGTTATCTTTACCAGGGGGAATAATTCCGATACTTTGTCCTTCAAAGTATCGCAAGTCTCCAGCGGAGATATCAAATTTGACATGTTGAACCATGCCGATGCCGCCATCAGCCAGGAGTCCGTCGTTGGAGACACATTTGCCAACAAAGGGCGCATTGGGACGGTAGATGTTGACAGGGACATCGGCATGTTTTTTGGCTGCGGGTGCTGCTGCTGGTGCGACAGTCTCCGTAGGAACGGGTTCGCTACTGGCGGCGGGAGTTGGTTCAGCCGTGCTCGCCAGTGGACGAATACTGATAATTTTGCCGCCTAAACTGGCAATCCGGCGCATTTCCTGACTCATCCGTTGATAAGGTACGGTAATAAATTTGCTACCGCTATTCCGGATTTTGTCATTGATTCGACCTGTCGATTGATTATCGCGTAAACCGATAACTTCATAGACGAACAGACGATTATTAGCTGCTGATGTGCCAGCATTACCGCTCAGACTTGGATTGTACATTGGTATTTTATATCTCCGAACCCAAATAACAGGTGACATTATAATTTAAGTTACTTCAGATATCGCGATCGATATCTGTTAGCAGCAAAACTTAGGATGCAGACGACCTGCACTTTATAAACATATTCCAGCCAGAATACCGTAGCTGCGCCCCATTGCACAAGAGTTAATTGAGCGATTGCGATAATTTAGACTCTCGATCGGGTGAATTTGGAGCTGTAGGTCATGAGACAATGGTTAAGCTTTGAGTCGATCGAATCATAAGATCTGCCTAAATGTAATTGCTAATTCTCTTGGGTAACGAGATCGCTCTTCCCCGATTGCAGCTATAATGTTTGCTGAGTATAGTTCTAGATGACAAACGCACACGATTTAACCAAGCGGGGATTTATTAGTTTAATGGCAGATATTGGCATAAATTGTATTGAAATCTACAATTTTCCGCCTTGCCGATCGCTCTAGTAGCCCGATTCGAGCGATAATTACGCCAGCATCGACCACCAAAATTCTGCTGCGGAGACGTGGCGCGAATGACAAATTGGTCTATGTCTAGTTCAATTGGTACAGCGGATTGAGGTAAAATTTTATTTCAAAGAACTAAGACTAAATACTTACAAAGAATTTCGATATAAGAGGATAGCTATGGCCAGTAAGGTAGATCGTGTGGTAGTAATTGGCGTTGCCGGAGATTCCGGCTGCGGTAAGTCAACGTTTTTACAACGGATTATCGACTTGTTTGGGGAGGATTTTGTCACGGTAATCTGTTTGGATGACTACCATAGTCTCGATCGATACCAACGGAAAGAGCAAAAAGTGACTGCACTAGATCCCCGTGCAAACAACTTCGATCTGATGTATGAGCAAATTAAAGCTCTCAAATCTGGCGAAACGATCAACAAGCCAATCTACAATCATGAGACTGGTTTAATCGATCCCCCTGAGAAAGTCGAACCCAACCACGTTGTCGTGATTGAAGGTTTACACCCACTCCACGATGAAAGAGTACGCGGACTGATCGACTTTAGCGTATATCTCGACATTACTGATGATGTGAAGATCGCTTGGAAAATCCAACGTGACATGGCAGAACGTGGTCATAGCTACGATGATGTCTTAGCGGCGATCGAATCTCGTCGTCCTGACTTTGAAGCCTATATTGAGCCTCAACGCGGTCATGCTGACATCGTAATTCAAGTTCTACCTACCAAATTGATTGACGATAAAGAAAGCAAGCTCCTGCGCGTGCGCTTGATGCAACGCGAAGGTATCCCTGACTTTGAACCTGTCTACCTATTTGACGAAGGTTCTACCATCGATTGGAGACCTTGCGGACGGAAACTTACTTGTAGCTTCCCAGGCATCAAAATGTTCTACGGGCCAGATACTTACTACGGAAATCCTGTATCTGTACTGGAACTTGATGGTCAGTTGGAACTACTAGAAGAAGTAAGTTATATTGAGAGCCACCTCAGCAATATTTCGACCAAGCATAAAGGCGAAATGACTAGCCTCTTGCTCCAACATAAAGAGTATCCAGGTTCCAACAATGGTACTGGTTTATTCCAAGTGATGGTTGGTCTGAAAATGAGAGATACTTATGAGCGTTTAACTGCTAAAGCTAAAGTAGCTGCGAAGGTTTAGTTAAAAGTTGAGAGTTGAAAGTTGAAAGTTGAAAGTTCAACTAGAAAGGGAGGGAGTTAAATGCTACCCTCTCATTTTTATGCCAGATTGCCTCTATCGATCTCTGGAATAGCAACTGTCATACTCGATCCTAACTCAATCTAAATCTTCAGTTATTATTCCCTCGATCGACTATAGAATATCGATTATAATCGATCGAGTAAATTTGACGGTGAAATATTGTTGCATAGCTGTCGTTCCAGCAGTGTGTGAATTTAGATGAGATATTGTTAGAATAGAATCGGTCTAATTCGATCGCTATTGCCATGATCGTTACCACGACAAAAAAACTCACTAAGGCAGAATTCTGGGCGTTAGCAGATGCTAGCGATATCACGTATGAATTAATCGATGGTATTGTAGTAGCTAAAATGTCCCCTAAATATTTTCACGCCAGATCTGCTCGTCGGATTTTAAATATTCTCCAAGAATGGGCAAAAGATCGCGGTCGTGCTGAAATGGAATGGGCATTCGATCTAAGCGATAATTATATACCCGTACCGGATTTAATTTACGTTTCATTCGACAGGTTGCCAGAAAGTTGGAATGAAAATGCTGCTTGTCCTGTCCCACCCGAACTAGCAATTGAAATTATCTCACCTGGACAAACTTTCGGACAAATGACTCA
This sequence comes from Chamaesiphon sp. GL140_3_metabinner_129_sub, assembly GCA_025358725.1. Classification (GTDB taxonomy): domain Bacteria; phylum Cyanobacteriota; class Cyanobacteriia; order Cyanobacteriales; family Chamaesiphonaceae; genus Chamaesiphon. Next base: position 21,161 of record JANYIT010000166.1, on the reverse strand, counting down.
AAAAGCCAGTAGTTATTTAACTGGTGGTGTTTTGCAAGTATGGGTGGTAGATCCGGCGGCTAAAAGTGTTACTGTATTTTATGTCGATCGTGCGCCGAAAACTTATATGAATGATGAAGTAATTGTAGACGATCTATTTTCTGAGTTGTCGGTTGAGATCGATCGATTATTTTAGACGTTATTTTTCAATTTATTGATAAGATTAGCAAATAAACATATCCCTGACTTCTTAAAGAAGTCAGGGATATAAACCTCTCTAACTTTCATCCCTATGACTAATTCAGTATCTTCAAATAATATTCCCGTGACAGTTCTGACTGGATATCTAGGTGCAGGTAAAACGACACTCCTAAATCGAATTCTGAGTGAAGATCATGGCAAAAAGGTAGCAGTAATCGTCAATGAATTTGGTGAAATTGGAATTGATAATCAGTTGATTATCGATACTGATGAAGAAATATTTGAAATGAATAATGGGTGCATTTGTTGTACTGTGCGAGGGGATTTGATTCGGATTATTTCCAAACTAGTCAGACGGCGAGATAAGTTCGATCGATTGGTAATTGAAACGACTGGATTGGCAGATCCAGCCCCAATTATTCAGACTTTTTTTGTGGATGAGGATGTCCAAAATCAAACTTATTTGGACGCTGTAGTTACAGTTGTCGATGCCAAACATATCAGTCAACATTGGGATGCAGATGAGGCTGTAGAACAGATTGCTTTTGCCGATCGAATCTTATTAAATAAGATCGACCTAATTAGTCCAGAAGAATTAGATGTCCTCGAAAAAAGAATTCGTCAAATGAATGCGATGGCGAAAATCTATCGTACTCAAAATTCAGAGGTAGATCTAGATAGTATCTTGGGTGTGAATGCTTTTGATCTCGATCGAGCATTAGAAATCGACCCAGAATTTCTCGGTGAAGAAGCTCACGTACATGATGAAACTGTCGGTTCGATTTCTTTGGTGACTGAAGGTTCGATCGATGTTGAAAAATTGAATATCTGGATTAGCGAATTACTTCGCACTCAGGGACAAGATATCTTTCGGATGAAGGGGATTTTGAATATTACTGGTGATGATTGCCGTTTTGTATTTCAAGGTGTACATATGATTTTTGATGGTCGCCGCGATCGACCCTGGACAGCCACAGAAACTCGTAATAATCAATTGGTGTTCATCGGTCGAAATTTAGATGAAACAGCCCTTCGTGATGCGTTTATGGGATGTTTGAGCTAGTTTTTATAAGATCCATTCTGATGCTCGATCTCCTAAATTGAGGAGAATACTCACGGCTTTTCCCAATCGTGGTCTTTCAGTAGTCTGATCGATAAATTTTCGGACTTGATCGACAGTACCCATTGCGGCTAGGTAAGATCCAACTGTATCTAGATGAGCAAGATAATCTACTTCTGAAAGTGGAAATGAGGCCTGTTCTTGATATTTCCACATTACTTGTAAAAATATTTTACCTGGAGTTTTTCTGATCTGAACATCATAGGAATAGTCCCATTTTGCAGTGATAATTTCTCTGAGTTCTTGTCCAGTCATCTTAGCTGTTAGGGTTTAGTTTTTAATGGTTAGTTTTTAGGCTTTAGGCTTTAGGTGTTGGGCTTTAGGTTTCGGAAACATGCAATATTTTCGAGCAAACAAAGTAGAAGTTCAAATCTTTTGCTTAAAGCCTCAATTCGCCTGTGTTTCCATCTAAAATTGCGACAACACCGACAGGTAAAGCAGCATTACAGCCGTCGTGTCCGAAGGGGAGATTGGCGACAATGGGAATTTGAAGATCAGTGAGTCGATCGCGGAGTACTTCTGCTACTGTAAAGCTGGAAATCCCTTCAGGAGCATCACATTGACTAAATCTACCGATCGCAATCCCCGCAACCTGGGAGAGTGCTCCAGTCAGTCGCCAGTGGGTGAGTAAGCGATCGATCCGATAAGGAGCTTCAGTGACATCTTCGATCGCCAAAATTGTACCAGTTAAATCTGGCTGAAATGGAGTACCCAGGAGATGAGTAGCGACGGTAAGATTGCAAGGTAATAATTTTCCGGTGGCGACTCCCCCCACCCAACTATCGCCTTGAAGTAGTGGGAGCGGTTGTCCCGTAACAAGCTGAAACAATCGATCGATCGACCAGTCAGGTTCATCAGCTAGAGTAGTCAATAATGGCCCATGCACCCCCACAATCCCCTGTTGCGTGAGACTCCATAACAATGCCGTAACATCTGAAAAGCCCACTAACCATTTTGGTGTAGCCGTCGGACTCCACTGCCAATTTTCCAATAGGCGCATCCCCCCATAGCCTCCACGCACGCACAGAATCGCCCGACAGTCCGGATCTTCCCATGCAGCCGCTAATTGGGCGCGACGTGCTGTGTCAGTACCAGCTAGATAACCCCAGACTGCGGTGACTTCCTCAGCAACTTCCACCCGATAACCACGACTGCGCCAAATTTCAATGCCTCGATCAAGTGCAGTTCGTTCGCGTAAACTCCCACTCGGAGCAATTACCCGTAACAAATCTCCACTTTTTAGCGGTAAAGGTGTTTGCGAAGGGTGAATCATGGGTACTTATAAGATAGGCGAAGTTATTTTTGCCTGATGTAGAAAATAGCAAGCGATCGCAGGTTAGAATTTGGATTGACTACCTTGCTGCTTTTCAAACTTCCGATTAAAGCACCACAAAAATTGCGCTGCAACATCGAATTGTCAAGATGATATCGTTGACCTAGCCTCTTCTTCAAGAGCCGTTTTCATTCGATATTAGCTCAAGCATTACACCTGATTTTTCATGATAGCGCAAACTATCGGCTGACTGGAGCAACCCAAACCCCATGACCAACCAACTAGCGGCAAAAATCGTCTGCCAAAACCCTGAATGTCAGGCTCCTAACCCAGTGAGCCATAATTTTTGCGCTCATTGTCGGACAGCTATTCCCAAGATTTACTTGTGGACTGTCGGCGAAGATGCTTCAAGCTTGAAAATCGGTCAGACATTAGCGAACAACCGCTATATCGTCGTTAATAATCGGGTTTTGTTGGATACCAAACCAGGCTGGCAACCAGCAGTGGTCGAAAAAGTGCCTGAATTTATTACCCCTTATCTCCGACTAGTCGAGCACCGTCCCCATGTGCCCCAAGTTTATGGAGCAATTGCCTTAAATCGATCGGGGCGACGGACTAGCACGCTGTGGTTGTTAGAAAAAACACCAATTTATAGTGAGGGTTTAGGAGCCGCATTTGCGGGCAAGGTGATGCCGGAAATCACCGAGAGCTGGAAAAATGCCGGATCGATGCGCCAACTCAATTGGCTGTGGCAAATCGCCAACCTCTGGGATCCAATGCAGTTTGAAGATGTAAATAAGACATTGTTACATCCAGAAGTGTTGCGGGTGGAAGGGGGACTATTACGAACGATCGAGTTAATCCCCAACAGCGACTCTCGACCAAAATTAGCCGAACTGGGTAAACTTTGGAAGCAGTGGCAAAAAAACGCGCGGATTGGTATTGCCCAAGTTTTGGAGAAAATTTGCAATCAATTAGTCAAAGAAGAGATTACGACAGCAACACAGCTAATCGCCATGCTCGACGAGGCTTTGCGGACTGTGGGTCAAAAACAATTTCTCAATTGTAACTACCTGACGCTCACGCACACAGGTCCGACGCGGGAACAGAATGAAGATGCTTGTTACCCAGCCAGTGGCCACCCACTGTATCAAAATACTGGCTATGACCTCAGTCTGGCGATCGTTTGCGATGGAGTCGGCGGACATCAAGGCGGGGAAGTAGCTTCCAATCTCGCGATCGATACTATTCGCCGCCGGATTGAAAACGTCCTCGACAAACCCGAAAATCGCTATCCTGATAGTATTACGATTCAGATCGAGAATTCTACCTGTGTTGCCAACGACCAAATTAGTCTCCGCAATGACAGCGAGAATCGCCAAGAACGCGAACGAATGGGGACGACGATGGTAATGGCTCTAATCTATGGTCATGAGGCTTACATCGCCCATATTGGTGATAGTCGTCTCTATCGGATTACCCGTACTGGTTGTCATCAAATGACCTTGGATGACGATTTGGCCACCAGGGAAGTCCGACTCAGTGGTCTCTTATATCGCGAAGCCTTGGGGATGAGTAGTTCGGGTTCTCTATTCCAAGCCTTGGGCATGAATTCCTCAACGGCTCTTCATCCAAATATCCGCAGACTGATTGTTGATGAAGAATGTATTTTCCTGCTCTGTTCCGATGGAGTTAGCGATCGCGATCGAGTCGAGCAATACTGGCAAAAAGAGATTCTCCCTGTCTTGGAAGGGAAGGTAGATCTAGCGACTGCCTGTCAGCGGATGATTAATATGGCGAATACTCACAATGGCCATGATAACTCCACTGTCGCATTTGTCCACTGTCAAGTCAAACAACCAGTTGAAGCCGGACAAAACACTTCACTCCAGGATTTACCAACTGATGTTGTCGCTTTGGCACATTCTGACACGCTACTGCTGAGTAGTCCTGAAGCTAACAGTGGCAATATTGAGCATCACCAGATCCGTACCGCAAAAGTATTAGTAGCTCCAACCACTAACCAGAAAAAACCCCTAGTAATAGGGGCTATTGGTTTGATGATACTAATTGCGGTCGGTGCTGGTGGCTGGTTAATTGCTCAAGGTAAGTCTACACCCTCGATCCCAGCAGCTACGCCCAGTCCCGCAATTAGTCCGATCGATTCTTCAAAATAATAGATGTTGCTCAGTAGGGGTAATTCATGAATTACCCCTACTGAGCAACATCTAATCACCATCAAAAAAGTACCTAAACTTTTAGCAGCTCTGCACCTTCAATCACCTTCGCAGACTCAATTTTATCATTGGCTTTGAGCTGTCCGAGCACTTCTTGTCCCGACGTTACATAACCAAATACGGTATAGCGTCCATCCAGGAGATTCCGTCCCGCAGGGGTTAATTCTGGCTCGAACAGGAAGAAAAAGAATTGTGACGAACCACCATTTGGATCGGCATCAGAACGAGCCATCGCGACGGCACCATAGGAAGAAAACGGTAAAACTGGTTCCTCGCGATAGCGTCCAGCATCTTCCATCGTAATGCCATACATCGGCTCTTTGTCGCCTTTGACCATGACTTCTAATGGAATCGCCCGATATTTTTTGGTTTTGGGATCGATGAAACCGACTTCATCACCTGGAGGATCACCAATTTGGAGGACATAATCATTTTCGGCGCGGGTGAACGCCAGGTTATTATAAAATCCCCGATTGACGAGATCGACAAAGTTACCCGCTGTCACTGGTGCAGTATAGCCATCGACGATCAAGTTAATATCGCCTTTCGTAGTCTTGAGGGCGATCGTCGCCCGACCTTGGAGCTGTGGTAAGTTACTATATTCCGATGGCACTGAATAGGGAAAACCCGTTACCATTGACGCTTCCAAAGTACCGATTTTCGCGAGAGCTTGAGCGCGTTCAACTTGAACTTGAGGCTTATCCTTGGCTTCTGCCGAAACAGCTAAAGCTTCGACGCTGGTTTGAATCTCATTGATTAAAGTCTGTGCTTGAGCTTGCTTCTCTGCTGGCACACCTTTGAGGATGTCAGCTTGCTTGGTTTTCAATACCGCAGCAGCTTTCTTGACATCGCCACTAATCGAACTCCACTGTTTACCCCGCAGATGATTGGAAATATCTTCCAAACTGTTTTGGAGATCCCGCACTGGTTTATTGTCGATCGGGAGTGCATATCGCAAGATCGCCTGTCCGTCAGTAATCGCATTACCCGATGGTAATAGCGTTGCAGCATTAACTCCCGCAGCTAAACTGAGTAATAGCATTGTCACTACCCCAGTTTGGAGCCAGTGTCGCCAGCGACTAAATATAGAATTTTTGCCCATTTGCATCTGTAAAAAATATTGATATTAATTCTCCCCTTATCTTGCCACATCACCGTCCTCACCAACCCTAATCGCAGATCTGGCGAGAATTGGTTAATTCAACAGCAAGCTTAATCGCTGCTACCATACTCCGAGGATCGGCAATCCCCAATCCCGCAATATCAAACGCCGTACCATGATCCGGCGATGTTCGCACAAATGGTAAACCAACCGTCGTATTAATTGCTCGATCGAATGCCATTAATTTTACCGGAATCAATCCTTGATCGTGATAGAGAGCTAAATAAGCATCTGCCGCTTGGGGCTGGGGATGAGTCCCGAACCATGCCTGTCCTGGTTTCACCCACATTGTATCTGGTGGTAAAAGTCCAAGTAATTTGTACTGGGGATAAATTTCCCGCTCTGTCTCCAACCAATGATTTAGCCAATTGACTTCCTCACTGCCTAATTGTCCCCCTTCGCCACTGTGGGGATTTAGTCCAGCGATCGCGATCGTACCCGATTTTAGTCCAAAATCTGCTTGCAAACACTCAACTAATAACCCCAATTTGAGACTGAGTAATTCTGGTGTGAGAGCTTGGGAAACTTGCGCTAGGGGAATATGTGTCGTCGCCAGCAGTGTCCTCAATGTCCAACCAGTATGCGGCGAGACACCGACAAATAGCATCCCAAAGCGGTCTATTTTCGCCTTGAGCGCGAGTAGCTCGGTTTGTCCAGGGAAATGATGTCCCGCCGCCAACCAAGCCGATTTCGCGATCGGTGCGGTGACAATTGCATCAAACTCGCCTGCTAATGTTTGATCGATCGCCAGATCCAGATAGGCAAAACTTGCGGCACCACTAGCAGCATTACCCGTTCCAACTTTGATACCATCGCGAATTGCTGGTGATAGGGGCACATCGATCATCTTTAAGTCAGTGGGATTGGCTAACTCAACCGTTGATGGGATCTGCTGGCGTAATTGCTGATAACGATCGGTTAATAAATCCCGATTGCCCACTAGTGTCAGATCGTAGGCAGCTAGAGATCGATCGATCACCGCCTTGAGCACAACTTCTGTCCCAATTCCCGCTGGATCGCCTAATGTGATAACTAGTCTAGATTTGTTCATGATTTAATCAGACAGCCAATATTCATCTTTCAACCAATTTTTTGAGCAATTACCGCATAAAAAGGATCGCCACCACCAACACCAATTAACCGTAATAGATCGGGTGTTTTGCTGATCTGAACGATCGCTTCAGGACTACTAAAGCCTGACACAGACTGAAAATATCCCTTGACTAATTCCACTCGATTGGGTTCACTTTGATCTCGCCAAGCCTTGATCGCTTTGTGATAAAACATCCGATTGGAAAAACTGAAAATTGCAATCCCATTTGGTTTGAGAATCCGATAAATCTCCGCAAAAATCGCTTCGGGATACTGGAGATATTGAACAGAGACAGTATTTAAGACAGCATCAAAACTCTCGTCTGCTAGTGGTAATTGGAGATCTTGATTGAGATTCTGGACAAAGTAATGATCGAATCGATTATTTTTTGCTAACTCTTGCTCATTTAAACCATGTCCCTCGATCTGTTCAAAGGTCATTTCAGCGGGGAGATGCGATACCCAACTACTCATCATGTCAAAGATTCGCGTATTTGGTGTCAGCCTGTCGCGATATAGATCAGTTAATCGATCGATAAATCCGGTATCTACGTGAGTAACAAATCGAGGTACGCTATAAAACTCTCGATCGTTGCCATCATCTAATTTTTGACGTTGTTGAGAATTTAATAGCATCAGTTAAGGATGAGAGATTAGGGATGAGGCTTTAGGTTCGTCAGATCCATCATCTAATTCTAATGTCATCTAGAACTTGAAACCAACTTAACTCGACTGGTAGGTCAGCACATTAATTACTAGCATAGAGGCGCAGACTTGCATCTTAAATTTAATTATGAGAAAATTATGAAAGGTGTAATTATAATCTAACATGTCTTTACCTGAGTCAATCGCCAAATCACCCAGCTTGCCTGAAGTGCATCGCAGTATCGCAGTTCCCGAAGGAACTAGTTTTTGGCGCAAGCTGCTGGCATACGCTGGTCCAGGGTACTTGGTTTCGGTTGGCTATATGGATCCAGGTAACTGGGCAACGGATCTGGCTGGGGGTGCTAAATTCGGTTACGCGCTGCTGAGTGTGATCCTGTTGTCCAATTTGATGGCGATCGTCCTTCAGTCGCTCTGTGTCAGACTCGGAGTTGCCACTGGAAGGGACTTGGCGCAATGTTGTCGGGATTACTTTAGTCCCCGTGTCAGCTTTGGATTGTGGATTTTATGCGAAATTGCGATCGCCGCCTGCGATTTAGCCGAACTGGTAGGAAGCGCGATTGCACTCCAGCTTTTATTTGGAATTCCACTAGCAATTGGAGTCTGCATTACGGCTCTGGATGTATTGATCATATTGTTTCTTCAAAGTAGAGGATTTCGCTATATCGAGGCACTGGTGATTACCATGATTATGGTAATTGGTGGTTGTTTTATGGCCGAAATGATTTTCGCTCGTCCAGATGTTGGTGCTGTCGTCGGCGGCTTTGCGCCGCGTGTCGAGATTTTACAAAATCCGCAGATGCTCTACATCGCGATCGGAATTTTGGGCGCGACAGTGATGCCGCATAATCTATATCTACATTCGGCGATCATTCAAACTCGCCGCTGGAAAGAAACTGTCGAGCAAAAGTGGGAGGCGATCAAATTTGGCACGATCGATTCCACCATCGCGCTATCCTTTGCGCTGTTCATTAATGCAGCTATTTTAATTCTGGCGGCGGCATCATTTCACTTTTCGGGCAATCAAGAGGTAGCAGAAATTCAGGATGCTTATAAGCTGCTGTCCCCAGTTTTGGGCGCACCTTTAGCCAGTACATTATTTGGGGTGGCGTTGTTGGTTTCTGGTCAAAACTCTACGCTGACAGGTACGATGGCTGGACAAATCGTGATGGAGGGATTTTTACACATCCGACTCAAACCTTTGCTACGTCGGCTTTTAACTAGATTGGTGGCAATTGTACCAGCACTCCTGACGATCGTCTTTTTGGGAGAGAGCAGCACTACCAATTTATTGATTCTGAGCCAGGTAATCCTCAGTTTACAGCTATCATTTGCAGTAGTACCACTAGTTATGTTTACTAGCGATCGACGGCTGATGAAAGAGTTCGTCAATCCTCAGTGGTTGACTTACTTGGCATGGTCGATCTCAGCAATTATTATTGCACTGAATAGTTGGCTACTCTTCCAAACCTTTTTTGGTTAAGGTTAAATAGTTTCCAAAAATTTTCCAACTTAATCCCGTTTAATCCCTCGAACCTGTGACGATAAAAGTCACCCGAAAAGCAATATTAGTCGCGTGATCTGCCATCCGTTCGATATGCCGAATCGTTAGTGCCAGTAAAATTGTCGGCTCGATCGAACCCTGAAGATTGGTTTGACTAGCCAAAATCTGATAAATTTGATTATAGGCTCGATCGACATCATCATCCAGCTTGTGAATAGTTGGACCAGCAGCACCATCTAGGTTTGCTAGCGCAGCTAAACTAGCCTCTAGCATCGCTCTAGCGTTATGAGACATCTGCTCGATCGCTGGGATGCAGGAATGTTCCGGATAGGGAAACAATTTCAGCGAAATTTCGCCAATATCTTTGGCATAATCACCAATCCGCTCTAAATCTCGAACCATTTGCATAAAAGCACTGAGCCGCCGTAAATCTTGGGCAACTGGGGAAGCAATTGCCATTAGTTCAGCACATTCAAGCTCAATTTGATGATAAAAACGATCGATCTTGCGATCGAGAATAGGAATCTGCTCGATGATTTGGATATCTCGCTGAAAGAGTGCCCGATGTGCCAGTCGAAAGGACTTCTCAACTAAAGCACCCATCAGCAGCATGTCCTGTTCTAAGCGGCGGCTACGATGTCTAAACTGCCTAGATTCATTCATTGACATCTTCTAACCAACCAAGCTCTCAATATTATGGAGAAATACTCAAACATCTGTTTGAGTTCCTGCTGTCATCGACAACTACCATCTCTGCTGAGACTAGTGTCATGTAGACAGAGAGTTTTGTGATTTTTTTAAACCGAGTGGGGCTTTTGTTTTCAACTTAGCCCACATTATAGTAGCATTGTAGCGCGAATCCAAAACTCACGGCTCATCGTCACCAACAATCGATCGCCATTGTGATGAGATAATCTCCGACTTTTGTCGGATACGAACCAATCGAACCCTCAGGTATGATTGAGTAAATCGATCGTTATCCCTAATATCTGTGATGAAAATGAGCGATCTGGATCACATCAAAATGGCTAATCTTAAGTTAATAAATACATCGATCCACCACAACAGCTTTACATTATTGCCAAGATAGTGAAAATGGTAGTCTGCATACTACTAATTATCTAATAATCCTGCTATTTATTTATTATTTTAAATTTCACATTAACTAATATGATTAGTGAAAAATCGACTACTTCAAATATTTTCGAGTTAGATGATCGCAAACTAATTGAAAAGTTTGTCCAAGGTAGTAATCAACTGCTAGCTAGTGCCAATCTCCGGCTAGAAGTAAATGGTGGCTTGTCTCAATTGCTAACTAGAACTGGTGACTCAATTGCAATTATGTATTTGCAGAATAAGCCCAGATCTGTGATTGTCAAGCACAGTTCACCATTCTTGGAATTAATCGATCGACTATTGATCGATCGAGACTTTGTGCTGTTTGGTGATGCTAGCCGTGCGGGTTTTATTGAATACAAATATTATGTTACGCCTGCTGGGTATAGAATTTGGCACACCGATCCCTCAATTTTATGGAAAAAATGGTGGCCTACCGAAAGATTCCAAAATAAACAGCGGTTTAATATGGATATCTTGGTGAGTTTCAAGCACAATTGGTATCCAGTCCAAAATATCAACGTCAATGCTGGTACATACACCATTAAAACGATCGCTGGTCAACTCGTCCTCAAACGTGATGATAAAGTACTGTGGTTAGCTCAAATTATGCAGGAGCAAACGCCTGTAGCTACCGGAACTCTTCAGTCAGCAGCAATCTCCGAAACCAGAGCAGAAATACCAACAGCAGGATTGAATTCTCAGTCTTATACTCAATCATTGTCCGCAGATTTAGCTAAGAAAATTCAGCAAAAACAATCAGAGATTAGCTCAGATCAAGCATGGCTAATAATTAAAAAGCTAGAGCAAAAATTGCAAGATCAAATTAAATTGAATGCTGAGATTGAAGACAAATTTAATCAATTAGAAAATCGCGCTATTATTGCAGAGCAACGATTGCAAATAGTCCATAGACATCTCCAAGGCATTGGCATCAATCCTCAGGATATTTATAGTGGTAAGAAAAATATCGATAATTAAAATAGTTAAAAGTTGAAAGCGAAAAGTGCGGTCTTGGGGTTTCCCCAAGTAGAGCACCTTTTTAAGACAGTTGAAAGTTGAAAGTTGGATTAGAGAGTAGGGGACTACTCTCGTAATGACTATTCACCTGCATGATATGAGCTACGAACTAAAGGACCAGATCTAACATGCTGGAAACCTAATGCTGTAGCGATTTTGCCCAATCGATCGAACTCGGCTGGAGTCCAATATTTGACAACTGGGAGGTGTTCTAGTGATGGTCGCATGTATTGTCCCAAGGTGACTCGATCGCAATCGATCGATCTCAGATCGCGTAATGTCTCGATAATTTCTGCTTCGGTTTCGCCGTGCCCCAGCATCAACCCTGACTTGGTAGGAATAGTTGAATCCAATGCCTTGACATAGCTCAGTACATCCAGCGATCGCCTGTATTTTGCCCCACGACGTACCCGATCTTGCAGTCTGGCTACTGTTTCGACATTATGGTTGTAACAAGCAGGTTTTACGCCGACGATGGTGGCGACCCGTTCCTGTTGTTGCTGTTCAGCATCCTTCCCACTCCAGAAATCTGGAGTTAGTACCTCAACCTGTGTATCGGGATTCACTGCGCGAATTGCGGCGATCGTCGCCACAAAACAACGAGCACCACCATCATCGAGATCGTCCCGTGCGACTGCCGTTAAGACCACATACCGTAGCCCCAGTAGCCCCACCGCCTCAGCCACCTTCTCGGCTTCCTGAGGGTCTAGCGGCATCGGTGCATGTCCCTTATCTACTTGACAAAAACCACAACTCCGAGTGCAGGTTGGCCCCATCAGCAGAAAAGTAGCCGTTTTCTGGCTATAGCACTCGCCGCGATTGGGGCAACGCCCCTCTTCACAGATCGTATGGATCTGACGCTGTTTAATAATTTGCTGAACTGTCGAAAGTTCGCTAGCGGTGCCAATCGATCGACGCAACCAGATTGGTAGAGATTGAACTTCAGTGCGCCAACGAGCTAAATCTGCGGAAGATGAGGGCATAGGGAGATGGGAGTTGGGAGATGGGAGTTAGATCTTGATTAATTGTTAGACTACAATTAGTTATGGGGTGTGCAGTAATCGACGGTACTTTGGATCTTAGCAATTCTCCATTCACTAGGGGAGCAGCTCCGCCAACAAAGATCAGAATTTTCTAAAGTTTTTATCAATTCGCACGGAAACTAGGTCAAACCATCTGAATTATAGAGATAGGGATAACGACGAGTAACAAAACCTAAGTTCATAACAGACAATAAGGAGTCAAGTGTGGCAACTAACAAAATTTTGGTAATTGATGATAGTCGCGTGATCAGGAAGACCGTTCGCGATATGCTTCCAGAAGGCGACTTTGAAGTAATTGAAGCAAAAGATGGGCTGGAGGGGATCGAATTTGTCGAAAAAGAGCACCCTGCTCTGATCATGCTAGATTTTATTTTACCCAAAATGAGTGGCTGGGATGTATTTCAGCAAATTCAGGCACATCCAGAATTTCAAAAGATTCCCTTGGTATTGATGTCGGGGAAAAAAGAAGAAGTCACTAGCAAGATTTCTGAACCATTTGAATATTTTGAATTCATCGAGAAACCATTTGATCGAGTCGTGCTCGCTGAAGCCATTCGGGTAGCGATGACAAAAGCGCGGAAAGCTCGTCCTCGCATAGTGGAGATACCTGGCTCGATCTCGATGGGGAGTGAACAACAAGTTAGCAGTGATGAGATCGCTCATTTGCAAGCTCAACTCACTCAATCGCAAGCACAGATTGTTGAGATTAAAGCAACGACTAGTAATGAAATTCAAGAGTTACAAGCACAACTGTTGGCGGCAAATCAATCCCAACAGGTCGAAGTCATGGAGTTAGCTGCTAAATTCGAGGCTTTTCAACAGACAAAAAATACAGAGAATCAAGCTACTATCCAAAAGGTAATTCAGCTCGAAACTGAGGTTGATACATTGAAAAAACAACTAGGTCAATTGATTGTCTTGATCAAGAAAAAACTAACTTAAGTTAGTTGAAAGTTGTGGATGCTGGAGCTTTTCTTGATCCTAATCTGCTTTCGCTGATTACCAATTGTGCTTGCGTTTAAATTATCATTACTATTGTTACAGTTTGACTTTACTAACTTAATGTTACTCCTCCGCTAATGTATCTCTCGTCTGCCTTCGAGTGCGCGGGCGAGAGTTATTTCGTCAGCATATTCTAGATCGCCACCCATTGGTAATCCAAAGGCAATTCTAGTGACTTTTGTCAATGGTGCGATCAGTCTGCCTAGATATAGAGTTGTTGTTTCGCCTTCAACTGTCGGACTTACCGCAACGATGACTTCTTGGACATCCTGTCGATCGATTCGTTGCAATAAAGATGAGATATTTAATTGTTCTGGCCCAATCCCATCCATTGGTGAAATTGTGCCGCCTAATACATGATATTTGCCACTAAATTCTCGTGTCCGTTCCAACGCAATGACATCCCGAGAATCTGCGACAACACAGATGGTTTGACTATCGCGTTGGGAGTTGCGACAGATATCGCAAGTCGGCTCAGCAGACAGGTGAAAACATACCTGACACAATCCGACTTGCTGTTTTGCATCTATCAAAGCTTGAGCCAATTGCTCAACTTCTACACTAGAGCGTTTGAGGATATGTAAGGCCAATCTCTGCGCAGATTTGGGACCTACTCCAGGCAATCGTTGTAATTGCTCGATTAAATTGGCAAGGGGGCGTGTATAAGCCGTAATTTTAGCTCCTGTCGATCGATGGAAAACTATTATATGCGAAAGCGGAACCAACCGGGACTGAATGCTAACAATTAATCAGAGTCTAATTCGTTTCCACACTCTACCAATTACACTGTAGATTGTAGATCCTTCCCGCCGCCTCGTGTTTAGCCAACCACCCCTGATCATCGATCTCCTCACCAGTGGGTGGGTGGTATTAGTATTTGTAATGTTGTTTGGGTTGGTACCGTTGTTTGCCTTTCCGCAGGTATCTCTACCATCACTTGCTAGTCGAATTGTTGGTGCATTTGTCCGGACTGTCACGACGATCGCGATCGGTAGTATCCTCTGGACGAAGTTGGGCTTATTTACCTGGCTAACTGCGGTATTCGTTTATGTGACTGGATTGGGGCTTGGTTGGATGGCTAGCCATCAGTGGCAGTTTCGAGCTAAATTTCAACAGCTAGGACAGCAACTGGCGATCGCGACAGTAGATATTTTTGATCGAGGCTTGTCAATGCCACAACTGATGCGATGGCTACTACTGCCGTGGCGAACTGTGAATCGGTTAATTCGAGCGCGGCTCGATCTTCATCGATCGAGCCTACCATCGATCGCCTTAAAAGTTATTAGTACGATCGGCATTGTGATCTGCACTGTTTGGCTACGATTCGAGCATCCCCTCACCGAATTTAGATTTAGCCATCCCGATACATATAGTCAGCTACTGATCACCCAACAGATTTTAGCGCGGGATTTACCAACAGTTAATTATCTACCGATTTTTGCCAGTTTAGCTGCTTTTCTCTCCGCGTTGAGTGGTGTTCATCCACTGCAAGTTGTCCAACTACTTGGGGCGATTGTAGGCACTGTCTTGGTACTGAGTATTGGTTATACGATTAGATGTCTGAGTAAAAGCAGTGCAGCAGCATTGGTGGCGATATATAGTCTGGGTGCTTATTTATTTACCTGGAATCTACCGATTTCCAATCGTCTGCCGCTGGGACTCCAGCAATGTCTGGGCACTCTGAGCGACAATCTGAATAGTGGATTGATTCGATCGTGGGTAGTGAGTGAGTTAGAACTAGGCGCACTGTTTGTGATTCTAGCGATCGGTTGCAGTACCCACATCGCGAGATCGGCGCAGCGAACTGAAGCTGTAATTAACACAACTTGCTGTATCCTCTTGGTTGCAGTCATCTCCCCCAATCTACTCATTCTCGTCTTGTGTGGGGGCTTTGGCAGCGTCTTTGGGCGACAAATGGCCATCTTTGCCCTTAGCACTGCCTGGACAATTTTAGGGGTCTTAGCAGCGATTCCAGATCGTAATTTCCCACTGTTGGCAGGAGTTTTGCTTACACTACCGATCGGATTGAGTCTCTTGGTTGGTTTAGTCTTTGCGGCGATCGCTGCGGTGGGGAGATTATTCCTCGCAAGTTGGTCGGCACCAATCTGTTTGACGGTTTTTCTCGCTACGACAATCAATTTTTGTCTGCCCCAATTACCTCAGCTCGACTATCTCGAATATGATGCCACAGCCCGAAAAGCAGTAGAAATTAGTCATTTATTTCCCTATCATCAATGGACTGTAGTGGCACCGAGCGAGCAATTGTCTCAAGTCTATGGTCGTGGCTGGTATGAAGATCTCGCCAAATTCACCACAAAATACCAAGATCGAGTAGACGTGCCCAATTTTCATTTCCCCTACCAAACGCTACTGTTTGTCTTTGCCGAAAAGCGTCCCTTTACCTCTGAAAAACCTGAGACTCCAGTTCCCTATTCGGTGCTAATTGACCCGACCTATCGCCATTATCGTTCGCTCACTGGCAGGACACAGTTAGCAACGGCTACGCTGCAACTGTGTGAAACCTATCGCCGACATCATCCTGACAGTCAGATTTATTATGAGAATGATCAACTGCGGATCTATCAGTTTTCAGCACAACCAGCCGCTCTACGCTCAAAGTAATCCCAACTTTCCAAGCTGATCGATCGGCTACGATTAGCTCTAGCTATCCAATTTGGCTAATTTTACTCAAACTGGCAAATTCTTTTGGCAAGAGTACTTGTTTTTTTGTAAAGATTCCGTTATATTAGTTTACATAACTAAATATTTATAAAGCAACCAACCAAAAAATTATGCAAAGCAAAACCTTCATCGACAACGACGGCAGAGAAAATAACTTCGCGATCGAGCCAAAAATGTACGTCACTGACGGGCCTCAAGCTGGTTGGACTGCATACGCAGAGACTCTTAATGGTCGGATGGCAATGTTAGGTTTTGTGGCACTGTTAATCCAAGAAGTTTTAACCGGACATGGTATTGTCGGTTTCATTACAAATCTATAATTTCTGATTAATTAACACGATCGACCCATTCTAGTTTTCTTATTTTATTTCCTCGCGGCAGCAGATTAGCTACCGCGTTTTTTTGTGCGATCTAATTCGATCAATTCACAACTTAGCTACTAGTCATTCAACGAATGAGTCGGAACGTTGAAAAGTCACTCAGTATTTTAACTGAAATTGATGTTTGTTTTTTAGTATTTTAGCTAGTGGCATATGCCTATTCCTCTAAACATAATAGGGGGAAATCTATACGTTACAGCTACAATAATGAAGACCTATATTGTGAAAATTAAGCAGTTTGCTGTGATGACAGGTATTGCATTGAGTGGAATTTGTGGCAGCAGTGCTGTTACACCTGCAAATGCATTATCGTTTAATTTCATACCAGCAAGTGGAACATCACAAGCTGCCATCGATGGATTTACAGCAGCCGGAAACCGCTGGTCTTCATTGTTTACTGATAATGTAAACATCAATATTAATATTAATTTTTCAGCATTAGGATCAGGTATTCTGGCTCAAGCCAGTTCTAACCGACTGAAATTTTCTTACACTGATGTTTATAATGCACTTAACAATGACATAACATCTGCTGATGACAATACGGCGGTTGCTAGTCTGTCAAATAGTGCGACATTTAATCTGCTCCTAAATCGTACGAAAAACAACCCAAATGGCATTGGTAGTGCCACCACTTATTTAGACAATGACGGAGATACCAATAATCAAACTCTGTCCATCAGTAATGCCAACGCCAAGGCTTTAGGTCTAGCAACAATAGGAACTACTGATGCATTTATTTCTTTTAGTACCGGATTTACCTGGGATTTCGATCGGACTGATGGTGCAATCACTGCGGGAAGCTATGATTTTGTAGGTATTGCCGAGCATGAAATTGGTCACGCGCTAGGCTTTACTAGTGGTGTCGATGACCTTGAGTATGATAGTCCTCATATCGATTCTCATACGGGAGTGTCTTCTTATTTCAATGACGATCAATTGACGTTTGTCAACACACTAGATCTATTTCGTTATTCGACCGAAAGTAAAAATTTAAGTGCGATTGATTGGACTGCTGATACTAGAGACAAATACTTTTCTATTGATGGTGGAGCTACTAAAATTGCTGCTTTTTCAACTGGTTCAACGTGGGGTGACGGTAGACAAGCAAGTCATTGGCAGGATAATGCCGGACTTGGCATCATGGATCCCACCATTGCACCTGGTGAGTTGTTACAAATTACCGAAAACGATCTGCAAGCATTCGATGCGATTGGGTGGAATCGTGCTGATAATTCTACTGCGGTGCCCGAACCTTCCAATGTCATTGGCACATTTATCTTTACTGCCTTTGGTGCCAAAATGGTGCTAAAGCGGAGGCAGAAGCTATTAACATTGACTGAGAAAGCAACTTTTGAAGATGTATAGAATGTAATTTCACCTAAATACACGAAAGTAATGTCTAGACTTAGAGAAGAGCATTTTAGTGATGACTAAAATATCTACTTTGAATTACTAATCTTCTTAGTTTGCCTTGATACTATTACAACTTATTACTAGCGCATAATTTCAATACTTGCATCCGAAATAAAAAAATCTAAGTATTTTCACGGAGATATTTTTTTATTCTCCTAGTGTTTTCACTGGTGGCAGATGTTTATTTTCATCATGATAATAGTGGTGAATATATATTGTGAAATTATTATAATGAAGACCCCGATTGTGAAATTAAAGCAGTTTGCGGTGATAACAGGTATGGTCTTGAGTGGCGTTGGTGGCAGCGGTGCGATCACTCCGGCAAATGCATTGACATTTAATTTCAATCCAGCATCTGGAACGTCACAAGCTGCAATAGATGGATTTGTAGCAGCAGGAAATCTTTGGTCTTCATTGTTTACCGATAATGTAACCATCAATATTGATATTAATTTTTCAGCACTAGGTTCTGGGGTTCTCGCTCAAGCTGGTTCTAATGCTTATTATATTAACTACACAGATGTCTACAGCAAGCTCAATAGCGATCGATCGTCTGCGACTGATAATACTGCTGTGGCTAGTTTAGCCAACTCCTCAACATTTAACATGCTACTGAATCGGACTGCAAATAGTCCCAGTGGATCTGGTAGTGCCACCCCTTATGTGGATAATGATGGAGATCTCAATAACAGCCAGATGGTCGTAAATAGTGCCAATGCCAAAGCTTTAGGCTTTGCAATTAGTGGAACTGATGCAACTATTTCTTTTAGTAGTGACTATGCGTGGGATTTCGATCGCACTGATGGCGTTATTACTGCTGGGACTTTTGATTTTGTGGGTATTGCTGCACATGAAATTGGTCATGCACTAGGTTTTGTCAGTGGTGTCGATAGCTTAGATTACAACACAACGCCACAAAATGATAACTACTTTACTGATGTCACTCCGCTAGATTTATTTCGATATTCGACTGAAAGTAAAAATTTAGGTGTAATTGATTTCACTGCGGATACTAGAGATAAATATTTTTCCATTGATGGTGGAACTACCAAAATTGCTTCTTTTTCAACCGGAGTAAATTTTGGTGATGGGAGTCAGGCAAGTCACTTTAAGGATAATCTAGGACTTGGGGTCATGGATCCGACTACTGCACCTGGTGAATTGTTACGAATTACCGAAAATGATCTCCAAGCATTCGATGCTATTGGTTGGAATCGGGCTGTTTCTAGTAATGCGACTGCGGTACCCGAACCTTCTAATGTCATTGGTACATTTATCTTCGCTGCCTTTGGGGCCAAAATGGTGCTGAAACGCAGACAGAAGCTATTTAAATTGGCTGAGAAAGCAGCTTATGAAGACGCATAGGATTTGATATTACTTAAATACTCGATCGAGTATTTAGGTAATATCGCGTGATCAAAATTAAAGGTAGGGGCAATTCATGAATTGCCCCTACCTTTAATTTTGATCACAACTTAGATCGTAATTTACGATGCTAAGAATTTAGGCGTTGCTGATTCAAAGTATGATATACCACTTGTGCAACAAACAATTACCCTTATCTCCCATCTCCCATCTCCCATCTCTCCCCTCTGGGTTTTCATACCTGAATTCAGCAACGCCAGAATTTAGATGTTTGTCTCGATCGTGAGATCGGATACTATGGTCAATGACAATCATTAATCAAAGCCTATATCGTGAAATTCAAACAGTTTGTGATAACGACAGGTATGGCATTGAGTGGTATTGGAGCCAGTGGAGTGATGACACCTGCGAATGCATTGACATTTAATTTCACTCCAGCGGCGGGGACATCGCAACTAGTAATAGATGGATTTAATACAGCAGGCGCACTTTGGTCTTCATTACTTACAGATAATGTTAGTGTCAATATCAATATTGATTTTAAATCACTAAGTCCAGGTGTTCTGGGTGAAACGGTTACTACCAATCAGAGTTTTAGTTACGGTCAAGTTTACAATGCGCTCGTGCAGGATCGATCGTCTGCTGATGACAATACGGCTGTCAATAGTCTGTCGAAGGGATCGACATTTAACATGCTATTGAATCGGACGGCAAATAATCCCAATGGATCTGGTAGTGCAACGCCTTATTTAGATAATAATGGCAGTGCCAACAACAGCACGATCGCCATGACTACTGCCAATGCTAAGGCTTTAGGGTTGCAAGGTAATGGGGTGAATGATGCTAGTATCTCTTTTAGTAATCTATTTACGTGGGATTTCGATCGCAGCAATGGCATCAGTACGGGGGCTTTTGATTTTGTGGGTACTGCCGTTCATGAAATTGGTCATGCGTTAGGTTTTATGAGTGGTGTCGATCTGCTCGATAGCAGTAGTGCTGCTACTACTCAGGCATATAGTGAGAATGCCTTTACGACTGTGAATACGTTAGATCTATTTCGTTATTCTACGCTTAGTAGTAGTGTCAGTGTGATTGATTTGACTGCTGATAATCGAGACAAATATTTTTCTATTAATGGTGGCGTTACCAAAATTGCTTCATTGGCAACGGGAGAAAATTTTGGGGATGGCAGTCAAGCAAGTCACTGGAAAGACAATTTAGGGCTTGGGATCCTGGATCCAACTTTTGCAACTGGTGAGTTGGGACAAATTACCACAAATGATCGACGAGCACTTGATGTCATTGGCTGGAATCTGGTGGGTAGTAATTCTGTAACTGGACAGCAGCAGTCATCTAGTATTGTCGATCAAAATTCGATTGCGGCTAATGCTGTTGCGGCTGAGGCTACTGCGGTGCCAGAACCTACTAATTTGGTTGGCACGTTTATCTTTGCTGCTTTTGGTGTAAAAATGGTGCTAAACCGCCGACAGCAGCTAAATAAGTTGAAAGTTGAAAGTTGAAAGTTGAAAGTTGAAGCCCACTCGAAGGGTTAAGTTTTTAGGGCGGGGAATGAAACGCCTGCTCTTTAGTTAACCTTTAATACACACTACCTGCTTGAGTGTGGCGACTACTTCTACCAGATCTGCTTGATTTGCCATGACTGATTCGATCGATTTATATGCAGCCGGAATCTCATCTAGTAGATCTGCATCTTTTCGACATTCTACGCCATTAGTTTGGGCGATCAAATCATCTAAAGTATAGGTAGGGCTTGCTGAATTAGTCCATGGTGTTGCTCTAAAGGCTGAAATCCTTGCTAAAGGATGGTTCTGTTGCAAAGATTTTCGCTCGATCGAGGGATTCAAGCGATCGAGTACAAGGGTTTTGAGCCTTTAAGCATCAAAAC
>JANYIT010000165.1 GCA_025358725.1 Chamaesiphon sp. GL140_3_metabinner_129_sub | reverse complement strand
GACGTTTTTATTCGGGGGTTCCCCCCGAATAAAAACGTCGCTCCGAGGAGGGGATTTTCGCTGGTGGGGGTTTGGAATGGTGAAGGATCTGTAGGGGCTGGTTTATGCTAGTAATCTCGATTGTAATGACAACTATCGTACAAACCTGCCCTCACCCACGATTAACCTTTCGTGGGGAAGATCCCCGACTTCTCAAAGAAGTCGGGGATCTCGTCGTGGGGGCGATCGAATTCTCGATCAGATTGAGGTTGCTGGTGGGGTTGGGCAGGTTTGAATTAGGTTGATTTCGGGTTTGGGTTTGTTACATAAACCTGCCCCTACGAGGTTGATATTCAATCGAGCCTGCTGGCGGGGTCAGAAACCCGACTTCTCCCAAGAAGTCGGGTTTCTTTGTCTTTGTGGTTTCTTTTAGGGTCAAATGGCGGAGGTTGATCGATAGTCACCCCAGTTATATTTAGGACATGAAGGTTGGTTCCGCTAGTTAAATCAGCAACCAGATTTCAAAAGTATTCTTGTTAGTAATGTTGCTCTCATTTGCAATTGTTACGAAGGGAAATCGGGGTTTAAACTTTAATGGCGATCGTTATATTACTAACGATCGCCATTTTTTTTGTAAGTTAGCCTCTGTTCGATGGGTGATTCGATCGGGCTAAATCTCGTTGGTGAAGCCTCTCTACCAGAGAACCGTAACCCCAAGGACAAATCCCAGTTAATCATCCCTCGCACTTCACCCACTATAATATACGGATATCGTAAACCAATCAGCATTTACTACTGTGGCAGCACCAGGAAGTTACAAAAACACCGTAAACTTACCCCAGACTAAGTTTGACATGCGCGCTAATGCCGTCAAACGGGAACCCGAACTGCAAAAATTCTGGGCAGACGAACAGATTTTTGAACGGCTGTCACAGTCCAATCCTGGCGAGATTTTTGTGTTGCATGATGGGCCACCCTATGCCAATGGTACGCTGCATATGGGTCATGCGCTGAACAAGACGCTCAAGGACATTATCAATCGTTACCAACTGCTGAAAGGGCGGAAAGTCCGGTATGTGCCTGGTTGGGATTGTCACGGACTACCGATCGAGCTTAAAGTAATCCAAGATATGAAGCCGGAGGAGCGGCTGAATCTCAGCCCCTTGGAACTGCGTCAGAAGGCGGCGGCGTTTGCGCTGAAAACCGTCGAGGAACAGAAGATTGGATTCAAACGGATGGGGGTATGGGGTGAATGGGACAAACCCTATCTGACGTTGCAACCGGAGTATGAAGCCGCGCAAATTGGTGTCTTCGGGCAAATGGTGTTGAAGGGGTATATCTATCGCGGTTTGAAACCTGTTCACTGGAGTCCTAGTTCTAAGACTGCTTTGGCAGAAGCGGAGCTAGAATATCCCGAAGGGCATGTGTCGCGAAGTATTTTCGCTGGATTCAAAGTTACCTACGTTACAGATGCAGCTAGAGCGATTTTAGAGCCATTTCAGGATGATTTAGCGGTAGCAATCTGGACGACTACGCCGTGGACGATTCCGGCGAATTTGGCGGTGGCGGTGAATCCCGATCTGAGCTATGCGATCGTCGAAGTGGCTGGACAGGACGATCATCATTATACTGGCTGCAAATACGCGATCGTCGCTGCGGATATGGTTGAGGGTTTAGCCGCGAAACTAAATCTCAATCTGACGACTCGATCGGTCATTAAGGGTGCAGAATTAGAGCACTGTAAATATAAGCATCCACTATACGATCGTGAGAGTCCAGTGATCATCGGTGGTGACTATATCACGACTGAATCGGGGACTGGGTTGGTTCATACGGCACCAGGGCACGGGCAAGAAGATTATATCGTCGGACAGAAATATGGGTTGGCAATTCTCGCACCTGTAGATGGGGATGGAAATTTTACTGAGGAAGCCGGAGAATTTGCAGGTGCAAATGTGCTCGGTGATGGGAATGAATTAGTGATTCAGGCTTTGATGCGAGAAAATTCTTTAATTAAAGAAGAAGCATATCCACATAAATATCCCTATGATTGGCGGACAAAGAAGCCCACAATTTTCCGTGCTACCGAACAGTGGTTTGCATCAGTAAAAGGGTTTAAAGAAGCAGCTCTCAAAGCAATTTCGGAAGTCGAATGGATTCCCGCTCAAGGTGAAAATCGAATCAGACCGATGGTAGCCGAAAGATCGGATTGGTGTATCTCTCGTCAGCGTAATTGGGGTGTACCGATTCCAGTTTTTTATGACGAAGAAACCAACGAAATATTACTCACGGGTGAAACCATTGCTCATGTGCAGGGAATCATCGCGCAGCATGGTTCCGATGCCTGGTATTCAATGTCCGTCGAGGAGCTATTACCCGAATCTTATCGTCACAATGGACGTACCTATCGCAAGGGGATGGATACGATGGATGTCTGGTTTGACTCTGGCTCTTCATGGGCAGCGGTAGCCAAGCAACGAGATAATTTAGTCTATCCAGTTGATATGTACCTCGAAGGCTCCGATCAACATCGGGGTTGGTTCCAATCTAGTCTACTAACTAGTGTTGCGAATAATGGTATCGCTCCATTTAAAACTGTCCTGACTCATGGATTTGTCCTCGATGAAAAGGGACGCAAAATGAGCAAATCATTGGGAAATATCATCGACCCAATGATCGTGATGGATGGTGGTAAAAATCAACAGAAAGATCCAGCTTATGGTGCTGACGTTGTTCGACTATGGGTATCGTCGGTAGACTATTCTACTGATGTATTGGTCGGCCCAACTGTACTAAAACAGTTGTCAGATGCATACCGAAAAATTCGGAATACAGCGCGGTTTTTATTAGGAAATCTCCATGATTTCGATCCAGCAAAAGATGCAGTTCCCTATGCCGAATTGCCAGAACTCGATCGATATATGCTGCACCGGATGAGTGAAGTATTTAGCGGAATTACCGAGTCATTCGATCGATATCAATTCTTTAAATTCTTCCAGACAATCCAGAATTTCTGCACGATCGATCTATCTAATTTTTATCTAGATATCGCCAAGGATCGGTTATATATTAGTGCGCCAAACTCCTTCCGCCGTCGCAGTTGTCAGACAGTCCTAGCAATTGTCCTCGAAAATCTCACCCGGGCGATTTCACCTGTCCTCTGCCACATGGCCGAAGATATCTGGCAGTATTTGCCCTATCAAACCCCATACAAATCTGTATTTGAAGCAGGTTGGGTCAAGCTTGATCCGCAATGGTCACAGCCTGATTTAGCTGTCACCTGGGATCAGATTCGCGATCTGCGGGGGGATATCAATAAGGTGATGGAACAGGCACGCACCGATAAATCGATCGGTTCTAGTCTTGAGGCTAAGGTGTTGTTGCAGGTAACAGATGCTACCTTGCGAGCTAAATTGGAGGCATTGTCGTTCGGCAATTCGGAACCCACCCCTAGCCCCTCCAAGGAGGGGAATATGAGGGGGAGTGATGGAGCTTCTCGGACTCCGACGATCGATCGACTAGTCAATAATCCTCAAATTTCAGCAGTCCAAGAAGTATGGCAAAGTGGTGGAAATGCGATCGGTAGTGGTGTCTCAGTGGCAATCGAGGCTTATCACAAGGGATGGCGGTTGAGCGGTAATACATTACTAATATTAACTGGTGGATTTGGTCTGTACATTGCGATCGGATTGATCGATATTGTCAATCGGATTCCGTTTGTAGAAACTACCTTGGAAGCTGTCGGGATGGTGATGAGTGGATTATTTGTGGTGCGGAATTTGTTGACAACAGAAAAACGCCAACAAACAATCGATCGAGCAATTGCTTATAAAAATAAAATTATTGGCGCACAATATCACACCGAACGGACGGTATCACCCATCGAAGATTCAGGTGAATTGGTAAATACTGCACCAGTAAGTGTACCTGTCAAAACAGCGGTACCCCAACGTAAATCTAATGGGATTGACGAACTGCGATATTTATTTCTAGCATCTCAAGTTGAGTTAATTGACGATGTAAGTAAACTACAAGGATTGGCACACCAAACAACAATTGAAGGTGGGAAAATTGGCGTGACAACTGCTGAAGGTGTCAAATGCGATCGATGTTGGAATTATTCCCCAACTGTCGGACAGCATCGCGAACATCCCGCGATTTGCGATCGATGTGTAGATGCCTTAGCTGGTGAATTTTAAAACTCAATGGCCGATCAATCAATAGCGATCGTGATCATGAGATGTTAATATTGGGCATAATATCTAAGTGAGAAGCGATCGTGATGTATCGATCTACACCGCGAACGAATTAGCGAGCATGTTAGCTTAGCCTAATTCAAGTATCGATCCTATTCCCACTTTGATATAGAGGTCGAGCCAAGAGTGAGTGACAAGCCTAAACCCAAATCTACCCCGACTAGACTCAAGCCGCAATTGAACAATAATTCATCACATAGCTCTCGTCGCTGGCTGAAGTTGTTTCTAAAAACTGGCAGCGCGATCGGTTTGGGTTTATTCTTGTTATTAATAATTGGGATCGGATGTGGTCAATGGTGGGCAAAACATCATCTGGCACCAATTATTGCTCAAGAGTTAACAAAGAGTCTCAAACGTCCAATTGATGTAGGCGAAATTGAAGATATTTGGCTGAATGAAATTCATCTTAGTAATGCCAAAATTCCAGCAAATGGTAACGATCTCAATCAGCTAGAAGTTAAGGACATTTATCTTAATTTTAATCCTTTTAAACTAGCACTCGATCGAACGTTAAAACTAGACGTTCGGTTAGTCGCGCCAAGTGTTTATTTAGCTCAAAATATCCAAGGAAATTGGGTAAATATTCCTGCTCAAGAAAAAAAACCTCCTAGTCCAATTAAAGTTGAAGTCGGTACCGTTAAAATCGATGATGCGCGGATCGTGATTGTTCCTTATAGTAAAACGCCTCAACCGATTACTGTTAGTAAAATTAATCTTCAGGCGACTGTCGGTGATAGTCAAAAGCAAGTTAATTTTGATGGTGGAGCGCAATTCGGGGATAACGGACAGGTACAGCTACAGGGTAGTAGTTTAATTGCTAATGGCGAAACTCAACTAGCCGTTAAGGGGCAAAAATTAGATGCAGCAGCGGCGACTAGAATTGTCAAAATTCCCCAAGTTGAGATTTCACATGGAACTGTAGATGGAAGTTTGAATTTAGCGATTCAACCTCAAAAATATCTGCGAATCAGTAGCGATTTATTGGTTCGTGATGGCAGAATTATTATTAATAATGTGCCGCGTAGTTTGGACAATATTAATGGCCCAATTCAAGTGTCGGAACGAGATGTCAAATTTAATAATGTCACGACTAAATACGATCGAGTCGCTGGGGTAGTCAATGGCGACCTCAATTATTATACTGGCTATCATCTCAGGGCAAAAACTGCTCCAGTTACCCTCCCAGACATCTTCAAAAGTATCGATATTAAGTCACCTTTTCCCCTGGCTGGTGCAGCAATTGGTGAGTTGCAATTGACAGGTAAATTGGATCGGCCAATTTTAGCGGGAAAGTTTAATAATAACCAAATTAGTCAAGTCGATCGAGTCCAAATCGATCGGGTTAATGGTAATTTTAGATTAGCTGATGGTCGGATCAAATTAGTAGCAACAGCACAACCTAAATTAGGCGGAAAGGTCACAACTCAAGGGGAGATTCAGCTTTTAAAAACTCCGCAGACGCGCTTTCAGGTGCAGGGAAATCAGATCCCTGGAGATGCCCTGAGTCGGCTGTATGGTGCCAAATTACCCACACAGGTACGAATGGGTAATACTTCGGTGCAGGGTACGATTGGGGGCAATGGAGCTGATATCTATACCAATTTGCGTGTCGATGCACCTCAGGCTACTTATCCAGTAAGTACAGATCTCCAGATTACACCTCAAGGGAAAACGATCGTGCGTGGTGCGACTCTCACGGCGGCTGGGGGCAAGGTGCAGGCGACGGGGGAAGTAACGAAAACCAATTGGCGACTTAATTTACAGCCGCAGAATTTAGATACTCAGAAGTTAGCAAAGATTGGTGGAATCAGTTTACCAGCTAATTACAGTGGAAAATTAGGTGGCAATATTCAGGCGGCGGGCTTAAATAACGATCTAGATATCGATCGAATTCAAGCACAAGGGCGATTAAATTTGCAGTTAGCTGCTGGACGAATTACTGCTAATCGAATTCAGATTGATCGAGGTAAATGGCAAGCTAATATTAGTAGTGATGCTCTCGATCTTCAGAAACTTGAACCCGATCAAAATATTAGTAGTAACGCGCTCAATTTTCAACAAAATACAACTAATGTATTAAAGTCAAACAGTCTACCAGCGGGGCTTGTTAGTGGAGATTTTAATCTGAGTGGAAATAGCTTAAAGAAGATTAGTCCTAACAATATTCTAGCTCAAGGACGAGGAAAAATAAAACTCAAAGCTGGAGTGATTCAGTCAGATAATTTAACTGTTGCTAATGGTGATTGGCAGGGACTATTTACGACCAAAGACTTAAAACTAGCTGATTTCAATGCGCCCATTGCTGGTAGACTGAGTGGAAAATTCAACCTTGCAGGCAATATTCAAAAGTTAACGCCTGAATCGATTCGCGGCGTGGGGATGGGCGAAATTAATTTACCTCAGGGTAAAATTATTGGAAGCAACCTTCAAATCGATCGAGGTAAATGGCAGGGAAATCTCCAATTATCTTCATTAGTTTTGGGTGGACTAGTTCCTGAAGTTCCGCTGAAATTCAAGAATGCTCGGCTGGATGGAAATGTGCATGTTGTTGGCGATCTACAACGTCTCAAACCTGAAGATATTACTGTGATCGGTAATGGTAAATTGAGTTTAGCTGGGGGTAGTATTCTCGCTCGACAACTGGAGCTGAAATCGGGTAAATGGCGCGGTAATTTTGGAATCAATCGATTAAAATTAGGTAGTGTGAGTGAGGATGTACCTTCAGGATTTAAATCTGCTCAACTAACTGGTAATTTTGCCGCAGCGGGGGAGTTATCTAAATTTAGTCCTGCCCAGTTACAAGTAGCTGGAGATGGTGAATTAACCTTAGCAGATGGTCGGATTCACGCTACAGGATTGAAGTTAGAACGAGGTAATCTGTCGAGTAATGTAGAGATCGCCAATCTCAAATTAGGTGCTATTAATCAGCAATTATCGCCGCAGTTACAAGCTGGCAAAATCACTGGTAATTTTAATATAGCTGGTAATATCGATAAATTAATCCCCACCGCAATCCAAGCTAATGGTAGTGGTAAATTAAAATTAGTAAATGGTGGCGAAATTAGTGCTAGTAATCTTCAAATTGATGCTGGATCGTGGCAAAGCAATCTGGCGATCCGTGGATTGAGATTGGGCGCAGTGAATCAGGATCTACCCACAGCAATTCAATCAGGATTACTGTTTGGTAACTTTCGAGCTGCGGGTAATCTTAATTATCCAGAGCTAGAACGAATTCAAGCTAATGGCAATGGGCAGATTAGAAGTATCCTCGGTGGTAACGTTCGAGTTAATAATTTAGCCGTAAATAATGGAAAATGGCAGAGCAATCTGATTGTCGATCGATTGAATATTGGTGAATTAGCTAAGTTTGCTCCAAAAAATGTTAGTAACATCGGTAAATTAACTGGACAACTAAATGCTAATTGGCAGATTGAGGGAAATCTTCAAAGTAATAATCTTGCCAATCTCCAAGTATTGGGACAAACAAAATTAACTAATTTTCAGGTAGGAGCATTACAATTTGATCCCACTCTAATTGGTAATATTCAAGCAAATCCCGGACAGGGTGTAGATATTACTTTTGCTGGAAAAACAGATAAATTGGCACTATCACTCGATCGAAATTTACAACCGCAAAGTTTTGATATTCAACAACAAGCGGTAATCGCGAAAGGAAATGTTAATAACAAGATTCTGGATATTGATGTTGAACGATTGCCTATCGACTTACTCCAACCGTGGATTCCCAAAAGTGCTGGAATTCAACCATACCGATTTGACGGTATTGCCAAAGGTAATTTAGCGATAAATCTTGCTAACTTTCAAGTCACTGGACAACAAATTGAAATTACCAATCCCACCTTTGGCGCATTTCAAGGTGAGCGACTGCTCACCAATTTTGGTTATGCAAATGGGCAACTAAAGCTCAACCATGCCGAGCTGCAACGTGGCACAAATACTTATCTCCTCGATGCCACAATTGAGCCGGGAGCCACCACCCCCACCTTCCAAGCCAAGCTCCAGGTTCCCAGTGGGAGCTTAGAAGATATTCGCAATTTATTACAGATTTTTAGTACTAGCGATGTCCTTAAACCCTTCAATCAACGAACATACGGCACCGCCGCTGATTTGTATACTCAAACTGAGAAAATTGCCAATCGCCCCCAACCGCTCTATAACGAATTGCGTCGTCTCTCCGAACTCCGACGGTGGTTGAATCGGGAAACAGATCGCCAGCAGGAAAATAATAGTATTCCTGATCTTGGCAACTTACAGGGAGCTTTTAATGGGGAAATTTCGATCGCGAATAGCCCCAAAACTGGATTCAATAGTGATTTTAAAATTAACGGTGCCAATTGGCAATTTCTGGGCGGAGCCTCTCCGCAGGAGAATCGCTATCGTCTCGATCGACTTCAAGCTACAGGCAACTGGCATAATGGGAAATTGCATCTCGAACCTCTCCGTCTCAATATCCAAAATAGTCAGATCGACATAGCCGGAGATTTCAGCGCAGGTAATCAGAATGCCAAGGTAAACATCCAAAATGTCCCGACAGAGTGGTTAACCAGCCTAATTGAGCTGCCTGTAGATATCAAAGGTGGTCTTAACCTCTCAGCTCAAATTGGTGGAACTTTAGACAATCCTCGTGCTAGCGGTGAGATCTCACTGAGTAATGGACAACTAAATAAAACAAAACTCCAGAGTGCCACAGGTAGCTTCAATTACTGGGATGGACGACTAAATTTTGCCAGTGATGCCACTTTTTCTGATAGCCCAATTGTCGCCAAAGAAGATCGAATTAAAATTAATGGGAGTATCCCCTATCAACTACCCTTCACACTCACAGCACCTACTAGTCGCGATATTAGAGTCGATTTGAGTCTCCAAAATCAGGGTTTGCAGATTCTCGATGTGTTTAGTAAACAGCAACTGCATTGGATTGATGGACAGGGCAAAATCGCGCTCAAAGTCGATGGGAAAATGAAACCCTCCGGCGACGGAATTGAAAGTTTGTCTGCGAGTGGTACAGCTAAAATCACCAAGGGCAGAATTCAAAGTGCCGCTATTCCCGAACCTTTGACAGATGTTAATGGTGACATTTTATTTGATTTCGATCGAATTGATGTCCAAAAATTAACAGCTAAGCTCAATCGAGGACAAGTTGCGATGGCGGGGATTATTCCCATTTCTGATTCCTTCTCGATCGAACCTGGTAAACAACTTAGTATCCAGATGGATGGCATCACTGTCAATCTCAAGGATAAATACAATGGTGATGTCAATGGTAAACTCACCGTGCTTGGTACCGCGCTCACGCCCATCTTGACAGGCGATGTCAAACTCAGTAACGGGCAGGTTTTTATTCCTGATTCACCGAATACTACCACTACTGTCTTGGGAATCCAGCCTGCTATCCCCGAAGCCCCAAATCCCAATGCCCTCCAACTTCGCAACCTTCAAATCACCCTAGGCGAAAATCTCCAAATCACTCGCCCGAACCTGTTGAATTTCCTCGCCACTGGCAAAATAGACATCAACGGTACTCTCGACAACCCCCTACCCTTCGGACAAGTTCAACTCCAAAAAGGCTCCGTGAATATCTTCACAACCCAATTTCGCCTTGCCAGCGGACCTCAAACAGCCGACTTTTTCCCCACATTGGGTACAGAACCTGTCCTCAATCTCCGACTTTATGCCAAAACGCTCCAAAGTACTTCTAACACTTTCAACCAGCGTAACTCGATCTCGCGCACTGCTAAAGACGGTGAAATCAATCAACCTGCTGACTTCTATACAACCAGTCTTGGTTCTGTCCAAACTGTCCAAGTTGAAGCCAAGATTGCTGGACTAGCCAGCCAAATCACCCAGCGACTAGAACTCACCAGTACACCATCCCTCACCCAATCAGAAATCGTCCTGCTCCTCGGTGGTGCATTAGTCGAACGCCTGGGCACAGGGGATAATATCGGCTTAGGAGTTGTCAGCCTCGCTGGTTCTACTCTGCTCAATAATATTCAGGATCGCATCAGTGATTTCTTGAGCTTGAGCGATTTTCGGCTCTTTCCCACGATCACCAAGGACTCACAAAATAGCAGCTCTTCTACCCTTGGTGTCGCTGCGGAAGTTGGTACCGAAATTACTCCCAAAATCTCTGCCTCAGTCTTTAAAATCATCACCAATAGTGAAGCACCATACTATAGTCTCCGCTATCGGGTAAACGATCAAATCCTCCTGCGTGGTTCCACCAATCTCTTCGGCGAAAACCGTGCCCTGATCGAATTTGAACAAAGATTTTAATCTGATGAGATAGGAACTGCTGAAAATTTAATAAATTATCTGCTGAAATTAAAGGGCACACTTTTGAATTTTCAATGTTAATCAATTGAATAGAATTATTTGATAACAATTTTATTTAATCTCACACTATAGCAGTCCTAAATGAGCAGCGTAACCCCTAGAGGGCGGGCATGAAGCGGCGTTTTTATTCTGGGGTTCCCCCAGAATAAAAAAACGACAAGACAGCACCGCCCCTACAGGTTAACGTTACTTAGAAGAACTCAAATAGGATTGCTATAGTTAGTTACAGTAAATCTCGATCGAGACCACTAATTTGTCAATTTAGAAACACTACCATTAATTTTGGTAGCTAATTGTTCGATCGCATCTGCGGCTGCGGTTGATAGCAGTTTTGCTTCTTTGTTGGAACCACTATTCCCAAAGCTAAAGCCTCGGATATTGATACTATTATCACCATGATTAGATGTACCATTGCCTTCGGCTGTAAACATAATTTCGCCAGTACTAGTATCAACTACCCGCACATTTAATTTGACACTAGCAGTTGTTTTGCCGCCACCGACACTCCCAAAGAAGGGGATACTGACACCACTATTATCTTTTTCAACATTAAAATTAGTAACCGAACCAATGACGATTGATTGGACACCCAACAGTCGCCCGATTTTTGCAGCACTATTTGCATCGATTCTGTCCGTCGCACCTAGATTTTGTTCACGGAGAATTTCTTGAATTTTGGTACGTTCGATCACGGAATAACTCCCGCCATCTACTAGTTTGTTGATGAGAATATCACTCACACCTTTGGCATTACTCTGGAACCAGCCACGCCATTCATCAGCAATAGTACTGTAATCAAAATCTAAAACTGCAATTCGGGGTCTTTTTTGTTTATTGATTTTGGGCGTAATTGTCTCCGCAGTGGATCGATCGATCGATCTGACCTTTTCTTTAGCATTGGTTGGAGCAATACTGCCAATTCCAAAACTGACAATTAAGCCGATCGCTATTAGCGGGGAAGCAATTTTCCTAGCCCGATTGTGATCCTGAGCAGCTAGGCGATGATCGCAGTTATGAGTGTGATTTGGATCGAGATTTAAGTTATTCATCATCGTTCAGCTTTGATAAAATATTTGGCTCAGGACGCAACAGCAGTAGCAAATGTTACTAAGCGTGATTTGCACATGTTCATACTACTCCAATTTAGTTTTTCCGTCCACTGAAAAATGTCATGCTTCGTTACAAGCTTCGATTTCCGGTGTTAAGATCGACTAATTTTAAAGATAAACATCAGTGACCGATCAAGCAAATTAATAGTTCCTGAAGATGTCGATTGTTGATAGTCGGGTAAAGTTTAAATTCCTAACACTTGAACTGTCGATCCCGTTGGACAAGTATTGGTACCGACAGGAATCACGGCTAAGGCATTTGTACCTGCTAGATTAATCAGATTTCCCGAACTATGACTACCACCCGCGAGACTAAAGTGGTGTTGTCCATCAATTAGCTCTAACTTACCCCAGAGATAAGTTTCTCGATTCCCATCCGCGCTCAAATCTTGGGCTGTGATCGCCTCAATCCAAGTTGGGTGCCAAGTAGACTTTGGTAAACCAGCGAGTTTCGCCATCGCAGGTTGGACAAATCGCCAACAACTGACTAAAGCCGAGACGGGATTGCCTGAAAGTCCAAAATAGACGATAGTGCGAGCATCCCTTTTGAATTTGGCAACCGTCAGGGGTTTTCCTGGTTTGATCGCCACAGAGCGGATCTGAATATCTCCACCCAACGATCCTAATATCTCTTCTACATAGTCATAATCGCCGACAGAGACACCGCCAGTCGAAAGGACGAAATCTGCTGACTCGATCGCTTCAGACATCGCCGTAGTCAATTTTGCTCGATCATCGGGGACAATTCCCATCCAGATCGGGATACCGCCAGCTTGTTGAACAAATGCGGCTAAAGCGTACTGATTGGAATCGACAATTTGCCCTGGTTTCAGAGTTTGGTGCGGTGTCACCAATTCATCACCAGTCGAGAGAATCGCCACGCGCGGACGACGATAAACTTTGATTTCACTGGATCCCGTCGCCGCCAAAATCGCGATTTCTGCGGGATTTAAGATGGTACCAGCAGCTAGGAGCGGATCGCCGATTTTAGCGTATTCCCCACGTTGACGAATGAATGAACGTGCCGTTGGGGTAATCTGAATTTTGACGAAATTTTTCTGGACGCGCTGGGTATGCTCCTGCATCACAATTGTATCCGCACCCACCGGAACGATCGCACCTGTAAATATTCTCGCAGCTTCTCCTGATTGAATTTCTCGTTGGGGTTGAGATCCAGCCGGAATTTCTTCAACGACTTCCAGTGTAATCGGATGTTTGGGCGTACTCGATCGTACATCTGCAAATTTTACCGCATAGCCATCCATCGCCGAGTTATCCCAATGGGGAAAGTCTACCCGACTAACGATCGATGTTGCCAAAATTCGCCCCGTTGCGAGTGTAAGATCGATCAATTCTGTTTCACTGATCGATCGAACTAAACCGAGAATAATCTTTTCAGCTTGGGATACAGAAATCATGTTTAGAGAAGTGTGGGTGCTGGATTTTTTGGAAGATTATTAATGACGATCCAATCTAGACTGTCAAGAATATTTATAACATCATAATTGTCTGAAATCTAGCTGGTGGCAAGTTTCCAGTCTATAGTAGTTGGATATTTTGACGATGGGTTAGAATGAAAATTCAGATTTGGGCTACAACCAATCGTTAATTTTGGTATTAGTTTTGGGCTTAATATCAATAGCGTCAGCTCTTATCCCCATTCACTGGATATCCGATCTGAATAAATAAAGATATCAGTGAAGTAGCAATTTAAAT
Source organism: Chamaesiphon sp. GL140_3_metabinner_129_sub (assembly GCA_025358725.1). Lineage (GTDB taxonomy): Bacteria > Cyanobacteriota > Cyanobacteriia > Cyanobacteriales > Chamaesiphonaceae > Chamaesiphon. The sequence goes on along the minus strand of JANYIT010000165.1, from coordinate 7,358 downwards.
TTATTAGTTAGGCAAAGATTGAAATGTCTCAAATGAAATGGGAAAAGCTGCTGTCACGAAAAAGATCTGGAATCAGTCAGCCTGAAAAAAGTGAAGAAGGTCGCAGCCATTTTCAGAAAGATATCGATCGCATTATTTTTTCTAGCTCCTTTCGTCGTCTCAATCATAAAACACAAGTACATCCCCTACCTCAGAATGATAACATTCACACTCGCTTACCTCACAGTCTCGAAGTTTCTTCAGTAGGTCGTAGTCTCGGTAAAAAAGTAGGCGAGAGACTTGGTGATGAATTGAAATATATCGGCATTGAGCCATCAGATCTTGGTGATATTGTCCAGGCAGCATGTCTGGCTCACGACATCGGCAATCCTCCGTTTGGACATTCAGGTGAAGAAGCAATCAGATACTGGTTCAAGGAAAATATAAACCAACCTTTTCTTCAAGACTTGAGTCCAAAACAGTTTAATGACTTCGCTAACTTTGAGGGAAATGCCCAAGGATTCAGAATTATTACACAGCTTGAGTATTATTTACTAGAAGGCGGAATGCGACTTACTTATGCCACTCTCGGTACATTTCTCAAGTATCCCTGGACATCAGATTTACTTTCGATCGCAGGCAAGAAGAAGTATGGATGCAATCAATCTGAACAAGAAATCCTCCAAGAAATTGCCACTGAATTAGGCTTGATCGAACAATCAGCAACAGCTTGGTGTCGTCATCCACTAGCCTACCTCATGGAAGCAGCCGATGATATTTGCTACGCTTTGATCGATCTCGAAGATGGAATTGAGATGGGTTTTATTACTTATGATGAGGTGGTAGAAATCTTGCAAACCGTAGTTAATTTTGATGAAATTTCTTCATTTCATCCTAGCTGTGAAGGAAACGATCTCCGTAGTCGCAGAATTGCCATTGCGCGTGGAAGAGCAATGAATGTGCTAATCGATGGTGTTGTTAATACTTTTATTCTACAAAAAGATGATCTGTTAAATGGAAGCTTCAAATATGAAGACTTGATTGAGGCTTGTGGCAGCAACGTTCAAGCATGTATTGTGATGGCTAAGAATACTGCCAAACGTCAAATATTTAATAGTCCGCGAAAATTGCAACTAGAAATAGGCTCTCACACAACGATGGAAATTTTATTAGATTCTTTTATTAAAGCTGCATATGCTTTTAAAATTCACCAAGATGGTGAGATTTTTCCTTTTAAACATGGCAGAATGTTGGATCTGATGGGCAGCCATCAGCCAAAAAGAAGTTGGTCTTTATATCATTCATATATGCATGTTTTAGATTTTATCTCAGGGATGACTGATAATTATGCTACCCACATCGCCAAACAGCTTCGAGGATTGGCTGATTGATAGGTCTGAACTATGATTAATGTGATTTAATGATGGATTATGATTTATTTAATTAAGATCCGTAGCATTGATGTCGATTTATCAATGGCCATAAATATAATTTTTAAAATATATGGGAATATCCAATAATGGTAATTGATCGTTCCTTAAAAGATGGGATTGTTGGGTTTTGAGGCTCAACCCAACATACAGGGAGAAATCTCACTAATTTTATACATTTCTCCCAAATACCGTATCGACAAATGAATAGTTCTCATGAGAGAATTGATTAGTTCAATAAATCCTATTGTCTTACCATTTAAGATAATATCTACGATAAGGGATATAAACTGTGGTCAAAAAACTATTTACCTATACTGGGTGGGGTGTATCTGCTTCATCGTTGGTTTTTTTACTGGTGGCGTTGTCAGCACCAGGTGCTGGAAAAATATTTTCTTTAACATTTTTAGGTTGGATTTTAATTTTCTTACCACCAATCTGGCTTAAAACATTAAAATATGGGTTGACAGTAAATATTATCTCTAGGGCATTAGCATTTGTTGTCTTCCCTCTTATTTTCATGACAATCGCTTTAGCAAATGGTTATCAACCATCAGAAGTAGCAAAGGAAAAAACAAAAGCAGGTCCTACCGTTTTGATCGCTTCCCCGAAGCTGGTAAAAACTGATATTAAACCTACTCCTTCTGATATTCCAGTTCCTTCTACAAAACCAGCTATCAAAGCACCTGCTGTATTGCCTTCATCTATTGTAGTATCATCGCCAAGTAAAACTAGTTTGATCGCCGTTAGTCCACCGTCAGTTAAGAGAGCAACAGTTGATCCAGAAAAGGAGATGGCCGATTTCTATAACTCACTTCCAGGCAAGATGTCGATCAATGGCAAGGTAATCACACTGTATTGCTATGAGCCAAGTGCTTTGTACTTTAGATATGAAGATACTATGTATGCTGTGAATGGTACTGCATTAGGTATGGGTAATCCCAATCCTTCGCTCCAATATAAAGAGCGGGCGGACGACATAGGGATTGTCGATCGCTCAGAGATCTCATTCAAAGCTCGCTTGCTCTGTGATCGTAGGGGATGAACTTGGGATTGTTACAAATATAGTGGGAGTTCTCCCTATAGTTGGGTTGAAGAATGAAACCCAACTATCCTAGTGTTTGAGAAACGATCAATTCATATTTCTTGGACATCATAAACCTCACCAAAACAACTTATATCTATCGATTTTGGTTTGTTATTTCAATCTCTATTTGTTTGATCGAGACCAATTGCTCGATAATTATTCAGATCGATCACTATTGATTAGATTGCATTTTACGATCATATCAATTACTTGATCGATCAATTAAGTTGGATCGATTTTGATGACAACAGATCGACTTCATGTAGATTATGCCAACCACTGCTCTAAATGATCGATCGAAGTAAAGTCTAATAGATCTTCACCTAACATTTCTACTCTCTCTAGAGATAATACCTCAATTTTAGCTAACAGAGTAGGACTGACATTCCCCAACTTTCGATTTAGCTGTCTGATAACCAACGCTCTAGCTTCCTCAACGCGCCCTTGAGTCTTGCCATTGACTTCACCGCGCTGTTCACCGCGCTGCTCACCAACTAACTCGGCAGCTTGAATCTTCTCTAAAAATAATGGCGACAACTGCATCATCAGATCATCCTCCTCCGGCTCTCTAATCTCTCTGGCTTCCAGTATAACCTTTAAATTTCCCAACCAAGAAAGAGCATCTTGACGATAAGGATGACTTAGAGGAAGTGCAGCTACCTCCATGATTGCATTCGACTGCACCCGTTCCCTACCCAAAAGTCTGAACCACAAAGTTTCTGGCATTTTCGGTAACTGGTGAATCACGATAATCCCCGTTTTAAAACCAGGAGGCAGTAGATAAAACCCCGTTGGTGAAAACTCCATCGATAACATCGCGCAAAATTCCGCCAAAAGCGTTTTTGAGAGCGTAGGAGTTAAAATCCACAGCATCGGTAAATCCGCATTGTTTGGTTCTGATTGTTTGGTTCTTTTAGCTTCCCGAATCAGATTGGCGTGTAGATCGAACAACTTCCCCAGACAAGCACGAATCTGAAAAATTGTTGGTGGATTCCGAAATGGTTCCAGCACAAAATCAGTTTAGGCGATATTACCTAATAAACCCAATTCAGGAATCGGTTGAATTGAAGCATTGGGTTGAAAATAGACATCAACTTCTCGAACCTCAGAACTAATTTTAAAAGAGGTTTGAACTTCGCCAAACGGTGATAATAAAGACTCCAGAAAACCTTTGGCAAATTCATCATGGGGAAATCGAGTCATCGGAACGAGCCAGGATAATTAAGATTGAGGTGTTAATCTAATCATAGTCACTCGTCTTAATCATAGTTCAAATAATAATGCGTTACGTCATCAATCGCCACCTTTCAAGGCTTTATTAAAATTCTGACGATAGGAACCATTGACGATATAGCAAACTGGCCATAGCAAAGCTAAGACAATCTTAGTCGGCAGCGTGCGTTGATAATTAGTCCGATTGAAGTTGCGCGAAAACTTCCAGACTCCATATCCATATACCCCAACCCCAACCCAACCAATGACAACAAAGTTCATAAGTCTTTCTAAAATTTAAGTGATGACGGTTGTTACAGAATCGTCAGTGAAATTGCACTAATATGGCAATCTACAATCTATTTTAGCCCGATTCCCTAAATTATCATTGAGACTGAATATATTAAACTATGCGATCGACCAGCCATCGCTGGTAAGAATAGAATAACAATTAAGATGTATTGGGTGACTACCCCCTGGAAAAGAAGATATGCAACTGCGAGCAGTATTGATGGCTGGAGGTTCAGGGACGCGGTTGAGACCTTTGACCTGTGAATTACCTAAACCGATGGTACCAGCGATCGATCGACCGATCGCCGAGCATATTATCAATTTGCTCAAACGCCATCAAATTACCGAAGTTATCATCACCTTGCACTACTTGCCAGAGGTAATCCAAAATTATTTTGGTGATGGAAGCGAGTTTGGGGTCAAGATTCATTATGCGATCGAAGCCGAACGTCCCTTGGGTACCGCCGGATGCGTCAAAAATGTCGAAGAAATTCTGGGGGGGACATTTTTGGTGATTAGTGGGGATAGTCTCACTGATATCGATCTGACAAGTGCGATCGAGTTTCACCGCAGCAAAGGTGCTAAAGCCACAATTATTCTGACACAGATTCCCAACCCCATTGATTTTGGAGTCGTCATTCTCGATGAAAATCAGCGGATTCGTCGCTTCTTAGAAAAGCCATCGGCGAGTGAAGTATTTTCTGATGCTGTCAATACCGGGATTTATATTCTCGAACCAGAAGTCTTGGACTATCTCCATCCCGATACTGAAGCTGATTTCTCACAAGATTTATTTCCTCAACTCCTGGCTCATGATATTCCCATGTATGGCTATATCGCCGATGGGTACTGGTGCGATATTGGTCAACTCGATACCTACCGCGAGGCTCAATATGACGCGCTGCGGGGTAAGGTTCAGCTCGATTGGCCATTTCCGGAAACTAGCCCAGGTATCTGGATTGGACCGAATACCTATATCGATCCAAGTGCCATAATTGAAGCTCCTGCGGTAATTGGAGCCAATTGTAAAATTGGGGCGCGGGTAAAAATTTCCGCAGAGACAATTATCGGTGATAATGTCGCGATCGGTCGTAATGCTAATCTCAAGCGTCCGATTGTCGGAAATGGCTCGATTATCGGCGAGGATGCCCAGCTTCGGGCTTGTGTACTGGCGCGTGGGGTGAGAATCGGTCGCGGTGCTCAAGTGCTAGAAGGGGCAATTTTGGGGGCACTGTCGAATGTTGGGGAGGAAGCTCAAATCAACCCGAATGTGCGAGTTTGGCCGAATAAAGAAATTGAACCGCTGGCGGTACTGAATCTGAATCTAATTTGGGGACAAATTGCTCATCGCAATCTTTTCGCTCAAAGAGGCGTACAGGGGTTGGCAAATATTGATATTACCCCTGAATTTGCGGTGAAATTGGGGGCTGCTTACGGCTCTACTTTAAAACCAGGCTTGCAAGTGACAGTTTCCCGCGATCAACGAAATGTATCACGGATGGTGTCTCGATCGCTCATTGCCGGATTGATGTCTGTTGGGATCAATATTCAAGACTTAGAAGCTACCGCCATCCCCGTCGCCCGAAAAATTATCTATGCCTTACGTCAGCGTCAAGATGAAGTAAATGTCGTCGGAGGGATTCACGTTAGGTTACACCCCGATCGGATGGATTCGATCCTAATCGAATTCTTTGACGATCGCGGCATTAATATCTCCACCATTCAAGAGAAAAAGATTGAATCAGCCTATTTCAAAGAAGATTTACGCCGAGCGCGAATTCCCGAAATCGGTGATGTCAATCGCTTTTCCCAAGGGATGGAAATCTATAAAGCTGCCTTCCAAAAACAACTGAATATCGATGCTATTCGCCATGCTGGTGCGAAGGTAGTAGTTGATTATGTTTATGCTGTTTCCGGAGCCATCCTGCCCCTGTTACTATCAAAATTTGGCTGTGATGCAGTAGTACTCAATGCCAGCCTCAATCAAATGTCCCTGACGGTAAATGAACGGGAAGCATTATTAAATCAACTCGGACATGTAGTAGTCGCGCTCAAAGGCTCCTTTGGGGTGCAAGTCTCCGCTCATGGCGAACAACTAATCCTGGTAGATGAAGAAGGTGTGACAATTCGCGGGGATATGCTCACCGCACTAATGGTGCAAATTGTCCTCACTGCTCATCCAGGTGGTACCGTAGTCGTCCCTGTCCAAGTTTCCAGCGCGATCGAACAAATTGTTCGCCGTCATGGCGGCAAAGTCAAGCGCACCAAAGCCAGTCCGACAGCTCTAATGGAAGCCTGTCAGCAGTTACCGAATGTCGTCCTGGGTGGGAGTGGCGAAATGGGGTTTATCTTCCCCGAATTTCATCCTGGCTTCGATGCGATGTTCTGTATCGCCAAATTGATCGAAATGCTCACCCGTCAAGAACGTTCACTTAGTAGTCTCCGGGCGGATCTACCGCGTGTCTTTTATCGCAGTCACTCGCTTCGCTGTCCCTGGACGGCGAAAGGCGGATTGATGCGGCATATTCTCGAAAATCATCAGCCCGAATATTTGGATACCGAAGATGGGGTGAAGATTATTAATTATCAAGATGATCGATGGGTGCTAATTCTTCCCGATGCGGGCGAACCTTTGGTACATATTTATGTCAATGGAAACGATCGCAATTGGGTGGATGAAACTATGCGCGAATACCGTCAACAAGTACAAGATTTTATCGAACAATATCGTCAAAGTAGCGATTAATGGGCAATTACCGAAAACTCGGAAGTTTTAGTCGAAGTTATAAACTACGATAAATGACTCCACCCAATAGGGCTGAAATCGGTAGTGTCAAAACCCAAGATAGCAAGATCTGAATAAATACTCGACTATTAGCCTGCCGCGAAATTAAACCGACACCAAATATCGCTCCGACGGCTACATGGGTAGTAGAAACAGGCAACCCGAACATACTCGCAGCAATTACTAGCATTCCAGTAATTGCATTTCCCACCAAGCCTTGTCCAGCATTCATTGTCGTAATCTGCTTGCTCATTTTTTCAGCAACTCGGCGAGCATTGAGCCATCCACCAATTGCCATCGCCATGCCAACCGCAATCGCCATTCCTTGAATCGATAGTGATGGCATCAATATCATCAGTGACACAATTTTAGGCGTATCATTTAATCCTCTGGCAAAGCTGACTAGCCCTGCGCTGGTGAAATGGCAAATATCTAGGGCTTGCTGAATTAGTCCATGGTGTTGCTCTAAAGGCTGAAATCCTTGCTAAAGGATGGTTCTGTTGCAAAGATTTTCGCTCGATCGAGGGATTCAAGCGATCGAGTACAAGGGTTTTGAGCCTTTAAGCATCAAAAC
>JANYIT010000156.1 GCA_025358725.1 Chamaesiphon sp. GL140_3_metabinner_129_sub | reverse complement strand
ATCGATTTGACAATCGATTCTCGCGGAATTAAATATGGTAGTGGGGATTGGCGAATGATGAAGTTCAACTCAGAAATGATGAAACCAGCTATTTCAGAATGTTTGCCTCGCGGTTTGGGCATCTCTAGAATCTCTCCATCTCTAAGTTCGTAGCGATCTAGCGATCTCTCTGGCAACCAGGTAATAAAATCATCAAAGCTAATCGTTTTAGACTCTACTAGCATCATTTTATCTTCCTTTGTTTGGTGAGGGAAATAACATTATTTGGCTAGCATTATTTTAGCTCATCCCCTCGCCAGATACAGTGGAAAAAATGACAAACTCAATCCTGGATTGGCAACTACCACCTCAATTAGAAATACCTGCTGAATTTGTCGCGGCGATTCGGGCATGTAAACCGACTGTTAATGGTAAATATGCCGCCCAATTATTATGGCAGCGGGGGATGCGCGAGATCGATCGAATCCCTGGTTATTTAGATTGTGATAAATATCAACCGACTAGTTCAGTTGCTTTTGGAGCGGAAATGACGGCAGCGATGGAGCGATTAAAAAAAGCACATATTGACGGCGAGAAGGTGGCAATTTGGGGTGATTTTGATGCGGATGGGGTGACAGCAACTAGTGTGCTTTGGGACGGCTTGGGGCAGTTTTTCAGCCGAGGTAAGCAGCTTAGTTATTATATTCCCGATCGAATGAAGGAATCGCATGGGTTGAATATTGCTGGTGTCAAAAGATTGGCAGCGCAAGGTGTGAATCTGATTGTCACTTGCGATACTGGCAGTACGAATATTAAGGAAATAGAATATGCGGCTGAATTGGGTGTCGATATCATTGTTACCGATCATCATACATTGCCGATCGAACGTCCATCGGTAGCGGCAATTATTAATCCGCGTTATTTTGAGTCTAGTCATCCATTATTTCATTTGGCTGGGGTGGCTGTTGCTTATAAATTAGTTGAAGCTTTGTATGCGACTTTGCCGGATATTCCGCAGCAGCCTGTCGAATATTTATTAGACTTAGTGGCGATCGGTTTAATTGCTGATTTAGTACAATTAAAAGGTGATTGTCGTTATCTAGCGCAGCAGGGTATCAAACGGTTAACGTTGCAAAATAATGAGGATATTGATGGATTCCGTCCAGGCGTTCATCAGTTATTAAAACTATGCAAACGCAATGGCGATCGACCGACAGATATTTCGTTTGGCATTGCTCCGCGTATTAATGCAATTAGTCGGATTCATGGAGATGCTAGTTTTGGGGTAGAACTATTAACTAGCAAGGATGTAAAACGTTGTCATGAATTAGCTGCTGAGACTGAATTAGCAAATACTCGCCGGAAGGAATTGCAGAAGAATACGACTGCTAAAATTCAAAATAAGTTAGACGATTTGGATTTATCGACGACTTCAGTAATTGTGCTATCAGACAATAATTGGTCGCCAGGAGTATTAGGCTTAGTCGCTGGACAAATTGCTCAGGAGCATGGCAAACCGACGATTTTATTGAGTACGAATAGCGATGAAGTTATTGCTAAAGGACAGTCTCAAGTTGCCAGAGGTTCGGCTCGATCGACTCAAAATATTGATCTCTATCAATTAGTTAATTCTCAGTCTCATTTACTCAATAGTTTCGGTGGACATCCGTTTGCGGCGGGGATGAGTATTAACGTCGAAAATATTCCAGTATTTACCGAAGCAATTAATCAACAGCTACAGACGACTATTGGTAAAATACCACCACCCCCGATCGCGACGGATTTAATTATTACTTGTGCCGAGCTACATGCAAATAGTGGACGAGAACTATTTGAAGATTTACTATTGCTGGAACCTTATGGGATGGGCAATCCAGTTCCTAAGCTTTTAATTAGAAATTGTAAATTTAAAGATATTAAAAACAAAAATATTCAAGACTTTAAAGGAAACACTGTCCAATATATTCGGACTAAATTCGAGCTGATAGACAATACAAGTGTACAAGGATTTTCAGGAATTTGGTGGGGTCATTACGAGCATGAGATTCCTCAAGTAAATTGTGATGCGATCGTTGAATTAGATTTTAATTCTTATGACAAGAGATTTGAAATTAGACTGATTGAAGTACGTCCGGCGATAGTAGATGATCAGTCTAATTTTACCAATCGCCAAAATCATCTAATCATACTCGATTTTCGCCACGAGGTAATCGATCCAAAACCAACTAATTCAGAGCCAATTATCTGGATTAAAGAATGTCCCAGTGATTGGAGTACATTACAATCTTATTGTCAACAATCAATTCAGCCAAATAGTAGATTAGCCCTAGATTACCAGTCTACTAATCTAGATACTAGTCGAGAAATATTTCAGCAGCTAGTTAGCATTGCAAAATACTTGGCAAGTGCAAGTAAACAAGTAGAATTAGATCGATTGAAATCGAGATTAAACATCAGTGATCGAACATTAAGACTAGGATTAGATGCGCTAATTGAAATTGGTTTTCAGGTATCTTTACAGGAAGAAACTAATTTGCTGAAGATTGCTTTGCCTCAGTCGCTAAGTCCACGGGATGTCGATCTTTACTCGTTAGCGATAGTACAGAAATTCTTTGCGGCGATCGAAGAAGAACAATTTAACCGCAATTACTTTCTTCAGGTGCCAGTATATTCAATTGAATCCAGTTTGATTTGACCCTAAATACAATTAACCTATAGGAGGTTGCCCCTAGTGGCATTGGTTGCGGTCATAATATCTAAGCATTGGCACAAAATACAAGCTTATCTAAAACTAATTTAGAGATGTTATGAAAAAATCGGTTCTTTTCGATTTAGATGGAACATTGCTCGATCGAGATGCATCTGTCGAACAATTTATCGCGGTGCAATACGATCGACTCCATACTCACTTGAGCCATATTCCCAAAACAGATTACACAACTAGATTCATCGAATTAGACTGTCATGGGTATGTCTGGAAAGACAAAGTTTATCAAGATCTAATTACCCAATTTGAGATCGAAACCATTACTTGGAAAGCATTACTAAACGACTATGAGACACAGTTTGAGTTTCATTGTGTGCCATTTCCCGATCTTGTTGAAATGCTAAATACGTTAAAACAGCAAGGCTACTTATTAGGCATCATCTCAAATGGGCGAGGGGAATTTCAAACTAAAGCGATCTCAGGATTGGGAATTCAAGACTATTTTGATGTCATTCTCATTTCTGAAATAGAGGGAATCAGAAAACTAGAACCGGAAATCTTCCAGAGCGCGATGACTCGATTGGGAGTGTTAGCACGAGATAGTGTATTTGTGGGCGATCATCCTGAAGCGGATATTCTGGGAGCCAAGAATGCAGGGATGCGGACAATTTGGAAACGTAGTTCGCAGTGGTTGGAATCAAAAGCAGCAGATGCAACTATCTACGAGTTGAGTGAAATCGCCTCGATCCTCGAACAGTTTAATTACTAAGCCATCAGTATGATCGATGCATGAATTGCCCATACCGCTGCGCGAACATTGCATTCCCATACATTAAGAACCGAAAAATAACCAACAACCAAGCCAAAGAGGTGCTAAATTTTTATATAGCTGAGTTAAAATATTGCTGTTTTGGGAGCGTAATATAATGATTGTAATTTTCAACCTGGCATTATTTGCCCTAGTGCTACTATCTTTCGTGATGATCGTCGGTGTGCCTGTTGCTTATGCAGCACCACAAAACTGGGATCGATCGAAACAACTTCTGTTCGTCGGTTCGGGAGCTTGGACACTGCTAGTAGTTGTCGTTGGGGTCTTAAACTACCTAGTAGTTTAGATTGCCGATCTCCTCGATCGGTTGCTAGGATGACTATACTGTCCCAATTGCAGCCGATCCCAATCCTTCTATATCCTTCCTAACACCTAATTTCTCACACCTAACACCTAATTCCAATGGCAGTTTTTGAAGGTACTCTTGTCTGTGATAGTTCTCTGCGGTTTGCGATCGTTATCGGTCGATTCAATGACCTCGTTACGAATAAACTCTTAGAAAGCTGTCAGGATTGCCTGAAACGTCATGGAATTGATGTTGACCCCAATGGGACTCAAGTAGACTATGTGTGGGTGCCAGGGTGCTTTGAGGTGCCACTGGTGGCCAAAAAACTGGCGAATACCGATCGATATGATGCGATTATCTGTTTGGGTGCAGTAATTCGTGGCGATACACCTCACTTTGATTATGTGTCTTCGGAAGTCGCTAAAGGGATTGCGGCGGTTGGATTTCAGAGCGGTACTCCCGTTATATTTGGAGTCCTGACTGTCGATACCATGACTCAAGCCTTAGAACGAGCAGGGATTAAAGGCAATCATGGTTGGGGTTATGCTTTGAATGCGATCGAAATGGCTACCCTGATGAAAAAATTACCTGTTACTGACAGCAAGGATTAAGTGATCAGTTGCTGAAATAAATTAAAACCTGGAAAAATCTATCTTTTGGTGGATTTCACCTTGATGAGCGATTGCTATATTGAAATTGTATAGCTAAGTTTGAAAATAGAGGTGAATGATATGAAACCGATGATTTGGCATCCAGAAGAAAAAGATCAAAAGGTCAACAAATATCTAGACACAACTAATCGCGCCCCCTATTTTGGAATTATATTAGCAATAATTGGGGTATTTTCAATATTTACGACAGCAGTGCTGCTAGGCGTTTTCTAATCAATGTGAGTTCGGGTGAGGAATCACCCAGCGACTGAAGTCTCTACTCATGATGCAAAGTCCGCCTACGCGGACTCACATACT
>JANYIT010000154.1 GCA_025358725.1 Chamaesiphon sp. GL140_3_metabinner_129_sub | reverse complement strand
CCTGAATCACGGCATGGATGGCGCCCATCCCGAGAAGACCGGCCGCACCGCCGCCGACATCAAGGATCTGCACGTACTGCTCCCCAATCTGGCCAACGACGAGTTGCGCCGGCTGGAGGTCGTGCCCTCGGGCAGCCGCCTGCAGCAGGGAGCCGTATACATCGATCTTCGCCATCTCGGCCGGGGAGAGTTCACCGCACGCGGCGATATGGAGGCTGCCCCCGGCACCGACTATGTAATGAAGAAGGAAGTCGACTACGTGCTCTGGAACCGCCTGACCGGAGTCACCGACCATGCAAGGCTTGACGAGGCGGAGCAGGGTAGCTAGGGACAGGGTACATGGCATCCCCTGCACCTTGCGGATCCACGGTTGCGTAGGGAGTTGAACGAACCGCGATCCGTAATCCCAGGGGCCTGACGCTGCGGTGTCATGGCAGGGTACGAACGCTGCGGCGTTCCGACAAGTAGCGCGCCCGCCAGAGCCCGCCAGAGCGCATGCCTTCCGCTCCTGCACCTACCGCAGCAGGAGCGGGAGGCATGCGCTCTGCATGTGCCGTCCCAAACGTGTAGGCGCAGGAGTGCGGAACGTCCGCGCGAGCAAGGTCGTATTCACTCCAGCGGCTGCGTGCCCGTGCAGTCCGGATAGCGGCTGCAGCCCATGAATGTGCCGCGCACCCCGGAGCGTTCGCGCATCGGTGCCCCGCAGGCAGGGCAGCCCACGACTCGGGGTATCCAGCGCGCCAGATGGCTGGCCAGCGGCAGCCGGCGAGGCTTTAGTGTCTCGTATCGCTCCACCGCCTGCCAGAGGCCGCGACGCGGCGCGGGCTCCTCGGTCGCCCCGATCGCGGGCAGGGCGATCCGGGCGTAGCGCCAGAGCAGCGGGTGCCGGGCGACGGCCGCCAACTCGATCTCGCACCAGGGTGGCGTTGACGCGCCCTGCCCGGCCACCACGAAGATGCCGCCTGCAGGGAGCGGCCCCGACCAGTCGCTGCTCTGACCTGGGGCGCGGAGGCGCGCGTGCAGCGTCGTGCCGGCCCCGAGCGGACCGACATGGACGGCCACCACCGTGCCGAGCCGCCGCACGCGTCCCGTCAGCGGCGGGCGGGCGTCCAGGAAACGGGCCTCACCCTCCACCAACCCATCAGTCGTCCCCTGCCCAGTCCCATCGAGCACGGCACCCGCCCTGAGCGCCGCGTACCGGATTCCCACCCGCCTTCGGCGTGCCTCATCGGCGGGGTAGCGCCGGCGGATCGCCTCCAGCCACGCGCCGGCACCGCGATCGAGCACCTCATACTCCAGGGCGGCAGCCATATCCGCGGCCGCGAGCGCGATGTGCGGCACCGCCGGCCTGCGATCCAGCGCCCGCCGGGCCAGGAAGCGGAGCAGCCGCGCCAGGTCGGTCTGCACCCGGTGTCGGGCAGCCCACTGATCCTCCAGCTTGAAGCGCTCCAGCGAAGTACCGCCGAGCAGGCAGGCCGCGATCCCCAGCGCCATCAGCCGGCCCGGCTCCCACTCCGCCAGATCCACATCGTACTCGCGCACCGCCGGAGCCAGCGTGGAGCCATCGGGGCGGAGCAGCTCGTCACCGCCCTCGGCGCTGCGGCCGCAGCAGGCGATCAGCAGCGACTCCTCCAGCGCATCGGCATCGCAGATCCAGGTGGCGTGCTGCTCCAGGTACGCGTCCAGCGCCGCCGCCGTGGAGACGCCGAGCATCTGCGAGCTGGTGGTGTGGCCGAGCGAGGTCGGCTCGAAGCGATCCTCGGTCACCGCGATGAAGCCGCGGTGCCGCAGCCACTCCACCTCGCGCGGCAGCCGCAGCGGTGCGGGGGAGAGTCGCCCGTGCAGGGTATGAGCGTACCAGGTATCCAGCTCGGTACGGCTGCGCACGCCACCCGCCGCGATCTCGGCATTGATGAAGGTGCCGAGATCCGCGGCCAACCTGCTCCGTACCGGCTGCCCGGCCAACAGCGCAGTCACCCGCGCCACCTCCGTTGCCGGCGCGATCACCCGGCAGCGCCCCTCGAGCTCCAGACCGGGTCGGCCGGCTCGTCCTGCCATCTGCAGCAGCGCGCTGGCCCCGATCGGCTCCATGCCAAGGGTCAGGTCGCGCACTATCACCTCCCGCGCGGGGAGGTTCACCCCCGCGGCCACCGTGCTGGTGGCCACCAGCACCCGGATAGCGCTCGAGCGGAACAGCTCCTCCA
>JANYIT010000131.1 GCA_025358725.1 Chamaesiphon sp. GL140_3_metabinner_129_sub | reverse complement strand
AAGTAACCCGCGCGTTGTTAAAAAGACCCGTTCAAAATTTCCAGCGAAAAAACCTTTTCATCCTGGTACGGGAACTCAGCACCCACACCTTAGTTTCTCTATTGCTAGCACTGCTTAGAGCTTAACCGAGAAGTATTGCCTCAACTATAGCCCCGATGGTAGACTACTAGTCAGTAGCAGCGGTGACGAAACCATCAAACTTTGGGATCTCACCACAGGTGAATGCACCGCCACCTGGAAACCTCTCCCCCCATATTCCGGCTTAAATATCACCGGAGCCACCGGATTAACCCCCGCCACCATCGGCTCATTGAAAACCCTCGGCGCGGTTGAGACGCTCTGAAAACTGTGTCGTTCCCGAGAGCCTCTCCAAAGGAGAATCGATGTTTATGCTAGGCTGAATAATAGCTTTCCTCTTGAATTTCCCTGAGTTTTATGACAGTTGCGCAATCGGCAAGACCAGCCAGCAGCCCTATTACAGTGACGTTAAAACGCCTTATCGATCTCTTAGAAGAGGACGAGGCAGACGAGTATGGAATTTTACAACCGAGTCAAGTCGCATTTAAGTTGGCAATGCGATTTGTAGTAGAAGCCTATGATGCAATGGGTGATGATTTTCCCAAAGCATCTGCCTCAACAGATGAGGAAGGTAGTATTCGACTGACATGGAGCAAGCCAGAGTCAGATTGCGAAGTTCGACTGATTTGCCCCGCTCAAATCGACAAAGCCGCTTACCTGTATCATGAATTAGGCAGCATATCCGCAGTAGAACGAGAGGTATCTAACTTAAACCAATGGTTGGAGTGGTTTAACCAAGCATGAGCCAGTTTGAAGCATTACCAGAAGATGCAATTGTATATAGGTCATTACTCCGAAAACAGTGGATTAATGAAGATACCGGAAAAGTCAAAGCAGATGCTTATTTTCTACGAGCCAATGAACCGGGACTTTCGGTGAATTTAGCCAGTGAATGTTCTCCGCAACAGTGTGCTAATTTATTTCGTAAATGTTATGGCGTTGCCAGTCTTGAAGTTAGCGATGTGCGAGAAATCGGCTTAAATGTAAAACAAGACTCAAAGAATCATGCGAATATTGTTGGTTTACCCGATCGAGAAGACAACCTAGCTGAAGCGGAAAGACTGGCAGGATTATTAGCAAAGAAATCTCATCTTGTCTGGAAACTAGAGTAATCCTAATTAAAAAATGTCATCATAACCTTAATCAAATATATCTCTTTATCTCAAATCTAACCTCCGCGTCCTCTGCGCCTCCGTCTTGATTCGCTAAACCGTCGGGGAACCCGACGAGCGCGAATCGCTGCGGTTTAAAAAAGCACCATCCTCGCAGCAAACAACAAACACTATACATGAAACAAGCCACAGTAATCGGATTAGGTCGATCGGGTATCGCCGCTGCTAAACTATTAATCAAACATGACTATACCGTCACCCTCAGCGATAGTAATCATAACCCAAACCTCGAAACCCAAAAACAAGAATTAGAAACCCTTGGAATTAACGTCAAACTCGGCGATAAATTTACCCCCACCACCGAAGATATCATCATCGTCAGCCCTGGAGTCCCCTGGGATATTTCCCCCCTCGTCAAAGCCAGGAAAATGGGCATAGACACGATCGGCGAAATGGAATTAGCATGGCGATATCTTTCAGATATTCCCTGGGTAGCAATTACTGGAACCAATGGTAAAACCACCACGACAGCCTTAACTGATGCCATTTTTAAAGCCGCAGGATTAGAAACGATCGGCTGTGGTAATATCGGTTTTGCTGCTTGTGAACTAGCCTTATTAGAAACCAAACCAGCTTGGATTATTGCTGAACTGAGTAGTTATCAAATCGAATCTTCTCAGACTTTATCTCCACGAATTGGAGTGTTTACAACATTAACACCCGATCACTTAGCTCGTCACAAAACTGTCGAAAATTACGCGACAATTAAAGCTAAATTACTCCGCAATTCACGATACCAAATCTTCAATGGTGACGATCGATATTTACACAATCTAGGTGAATCTGATTGGCAAGATGCTACTTGGACGAGCGTAGAAGGTAAACAACATTTACAAGGCAATCCCGAACTGGGAATCTGGATTGAAGATAATTGGGTAATATTTCGGGGTGAAAAAGTACTCCAAGCTGACTCGCTCAAAATGCCTGGAGATCATAACCTCCAAAATTTATTAATGGCTGTAGCTATCGCCAAACTAGCCGGAATTGAGAATGATTCGATCGCATCTGCTGTAGCTAGTTTCCCAGGTGTTGCCCATCGCTTAGAATATATCTGCACCTACGAAGGAGTAGATTATATTAATGATAGTAAAGCAACAAATTATGATGCTGCCGATGTCGGATTGACTGCGGTAAAAGCACCAGTAATTTTGATTGCTGGCGGTGAAGCGAAAGAAGGTGATGATCTAGCTTGGTTGAATACAATTCAACAAAAAGCAGCCGCAGTATTATTAATTGGCAATGCTGGAACTCAATTTGCCGATCGATTAAAGTCAGTTGGGTATACTAACTTTGAGATCGTCGAAACAATGTCAAATGCTGTCATGAGATCGATCGAATTAGCCAAACAACATCAAGCTAAAGTTGTCCTATTATCCCCTGCTTGTGCCAGTTTCGACCAATATAATAGTTTCGAGCATCGTGGTGATGATTTCCGAGAACTATGTCAGGCATTAATTTAGTTATTACCGTGATTACTCGATCAATAGATTGTTAATAAAATGGTGTAATGCTTGACGATCGATCGAAGTAGCCTTTGGGATTCGATCGGGCATCTTTTCTAACTGAAATAAGTGCATCATCACGGGTACTACCTCCGTATCTAAAGCCGATCGAAATAGGCTGACTGGCAAAATAAGTTGGGCACATTCTTGCAAATCATATAGCAATCTAAATTGAAAATCTGTGTATTTTGCTAATGCCAAAGGTTTTACCCAACAGCGATTTCGATCTGGGATTGTCTGAATTACTTCAGCAAATAGCCGAATTCCGTTATCCTCGATATAGACAATTTCTTGAGGGCGAAAAAGAAAATGTAAATTTTCGGTCATGATATTTTATCAGCGGAACAACTCAACATTTCCCTTGAAATCGTTGGCGTAGCCTCTGGAGCAAGAGAATCGCCACCATCATTATAAAATGTCGGCAGAAGATCCGATCGAGTCAGTACTGTTGTTGAATTAATGCTGATTTATAGAGACAGTGTTGAATCTTCCAGTCATCAGAGCGATCGCTGTTATAGTGGGAGGAGATACAGCCGGACATCTGTAAGTGCGTAAAGACAGAGACTAGATGCCAGCACCTGGAAAATATTGCTAGCAAATAATTCATTCACCATCCCCTATCCCCTTCCCACTTCATGCTAGCCATGTTCGACAAATTGCGTGACATCATTCGCCATTGGTGGATGGAGTTCACACTTCAAACCAAACTGATGGGAGCAGCCACTTTGGTGGTGTCGTTGATTGTCAGTGGCTGCACCTTTTGGGCGGTAAATACCATTCAAGCGGATGCGCGAATTAATGACACCCGATTTGGACGAGATTTAGGCTTGTTGTTGGCGGCTAATATGGCTCCGCAGTTAGCTGAGAACGATCTAACTAGTGTCGCGCGGTTCTCCAATCGGTTTTATCATAGTACGTCGAGTCTGCGGTATATTCTCTACGCTGATGATTCTGGTAATATTCGGCTGGGTATTCCTTTCTCGGAGTCAGAGGTGCAAAACTCGCTGATGATCGAGCGGCGGATTCATTTACCGGAGAGTAATGGAAATAAGGATTTACCATTAGTACGTCAGCACCAGACTCCTGAAGGGGTAGTGACGGATGTATTTGTGTCGATCGAGCATGATGGCAAGTTTCTTGGTACGCTGGCGATCGGAATTAACCCTAATCCTACCGTGGTTGCGTCTACTGGGTTGACTAGGGATGTGACGATCGCGGTATTTGTGTCGATTTGGGTAATGGTACTTTTGGGAGCGGTATTTAATGCGCTGCAAATTACCAAACCGATCAAGGAATTGCTGTCTGGGGTGCAAAATATTGCTTCGGGTAATTTTAAACAACGAATCGATTTACCTTTGGGTGGTGAATTGGGCGAGTTGATCGAAAGTTTTAATGAGATGGCTGAGAAGTTGGAGATATTTGAGGAGCAAAATATCGACGAATTGACTGCTGAGAAAGCGAAGCTGGAAACTCTGGTGACGACGATCGCCGATGGGGCCGTATTAATCGATAATAATCTCCATATAGTATTGGCAAATCCTAATGCTCGTCGCTTTTTTGGGTGGGATCATCTGGACTTAGACAAGACGAATGTCCTGCATGTTTTACCTGGCAGTGTTTCGGCAGAATTAACTCGTCCGCTCTATCAAGTGGCGGCTGGAAAGCTGGAAGGGGAAGAGTTTCGGATTACGCTCAACCAACCCGCTCATCGAACGGTGAGAATTTTAATTACTAGCGTTCTCGATCCTATCAAGGAGAATGTGCGAGCGATCGCGATGACGGTTCAAGATATCACTCGCGAAGTAGAATTAAACGAAGCAAAAAGTCAATTTATCAGTAATGTCTCGCACGAACTGAGAACGCCATTATTTAATATTAAGTCATTTATCGAAACTCTCCATGAGTATGGCGATGAATTAACGAAGGAAGAAAGAAGTGAATTTCTCGATACGGCTAATCGAGAAACAGATCGGCTGACAAGACTAGTTAATGATGTCTTAGATTTGTCGAAGTTAGAGTCTTCCCACACATATTCATTCGGTGCAGTTGAATTGGCTCGATCGATCGAACAAACCCTACGTACCTACCAACTCAATGCCAAAGACAAAGGCATCGAACTTTGTCAGGATATCGAACCCGAACTCCCAGATATCTCTGGCAACTACGATTTGATCCTCCAGGTGCTAGCAAATCTGGTCGGGAATGCCCTCAAATTCACCAAAGCGGATGGAAAGGTCACAATCCGCGCTCATCGCGTGTCATTACCGCTAGATGCTGGAGATGAGAGCAATCATACTGTCGTCAGAGTCGAAATTGTCGATACTGGAATTGGGATCGATCCTGAGGATCAACGGGCGATATTCGATCGATTCTTCAGAGTTGAAAACCGCGTCCACACTCTAGAAGGAACTGGATTAGGACTCTCGATCGTCCAAAATATCATCGAGAAACACCATACTCAAGTTCATATTACCAGTGCCGTTGGCGTAGGAACTACTTTCTGGTTCGATTTAGCAATTCATCAACCGCAACTTCAGCCAGCCGAAAATCTGCAACTTGCGGCGAATCTAAATGAATAAACCGAGTTCCGTCAAATTTGTAATCGATCAATCTCGCCACTATGCCCAGATGGTCTCAATTTTCGCCGCTGATTGCTGAAGTAATGATCACTTTGGTAATGTTCTAGATCTGTGGAGAGGAGGTTAAATGGCACACCCAAATTCAAACCGATTGATAAACAAACCAATCACAATATCGTGCATCACAACAGATTTAGAAAAGCAGATGG
>JANYIT010000077.1 GCA_025358725.1 Chamaesiphon sp. GL140_3_metabinner_129_sub | reverse complement strand
GCTTATTCTGTCTGCGAAACTCATAACGCTCTTGATGTGTCATCTTAGGATACGAACAGAGTGTCATGACATCATCAAAGCTTTCCGTATAAGCTCGATCATCCAATTTTTCCAATTGGACTGGGGACTCCGTATTGTTGCTCGATTCTGGTACAGAACTCGATTGCTTGTGCTTGAGAAAACCTGAAAGCATAACCTTCCTCTCCTGGGGCAATGGATATCCACCCTCGTCCTTCCATCATAACTTTGTCTCTGTAATAGTCAATCGCTGATTCTAAAGCGTCAAGCTCAACGATAGAACCGCTGTCATTCCCAGTACAGTCAAAATCTAGGCTGGTCTTAGCAGCATACCAAATCAGGTACAATCCGACGGGATTTACAGAGCGGCTGGGTGACTGGATGGTTTCGATGTGGATGATCTCTAGGTACTCAGGTCGAGCGGCTTGGAGCGGATAAGGGTAAAGAGCGATGTGGATCAAGCCTTGGACGTTCCCGTCAGCTTCCAGCTTGACGATCGCCTCACAATCTGGATCTAGTCGCGACCAGAAATGTAACCAGTCGCATGTGAGTATCGAGCTGACAGCCTTAATATCCTCTTGTGTTGCTACTGATAAGTAGATTACCTGAGTAGTGCCAAGAAGGTTGATTTGGTAGGTGTCCATCATATATTTGTACGATCTTTACAAGATCACTTTGT
The DNA here is from genome assembly GCA_025358725.1 of Chamaesiphon sp. GL140_3_metabinner_129_sub. Taxonomy (GTDB): domain Bacteria; phylum Cyanobacteriota; class Cyanobacteriia; order Cyanobacteriales; family Chamaesiphonaceae; genus Chamaesiphon. The sequence continues at coordinate 7,799 of JANYIT010000077.1, read as the reverse complement.
CAGCGTGCCCTGAATAACTGTCGCGCTTGATGCTTTCCTCTTTACTTTGATTTTTTGCCACCATCCACAACCCCCTCAATTCCTGATTGCTTCATCCGATCGCTTAATGGAATCGGGTCTGCTTCTAGTGCCACATTATGATTTTCCGTCGATCCTTTCCAACCGTAATGAGCATTCAATCGATAGCTTTTATGCTGACCAAGCTTGGCACCTTCAATCAGAATCTCTTCAGCTAAAAGTTTTTTAATCGAACGACTAAAGTTTGAACTTTGTAATCCCATGCTTGCAGCTATTTCACTTTGATTTATGGCAATTAAATTATCCATATCTAAGATGCCTATTAGTTTAAGCAAGACTCGGAAGTCTGTCTTTTCCAAGTCAGAATTTGCCAACATATCTGATCTTTCCTGCGACATCACCATGAAACCACCTCTGCTAAACGAACTATGCTGCTTTTTCGGGCAATAGATAAAGATGCCATTTGTAATCTCTCCGGTATCGAGGTTGATCGTTGCTGGTCTGATTTTATGCCTCGGCATTTTGCACCTCTGACCTGTATTATTGTCGAATCCGATTTGTATATTATCACCTGTGATAACTAGTTAGCAAATTTTTGACTTGTAAGCTTTACCCCAAATATAGTTATCACAGGTGATAACTTAGTTATCACCTGTGATAACTATCGATCTTTGAAACGATTGCTACAAGCCACTTCTGAAAATTTCCCTCCTGTTACTGTGGGGTATGGGGGGAAAACTAGACATTTGCTATACGCTGAAACGGTCATTTCTCGTCAGAACGCAGTTCGCATATTACTGAGTATTTAACTGTCATACGACAACACAAATTTTTGTCACACAAACTCAGCTTCTCGCTAAAATTATTCAGTGAGAGTTTAAAGACCCAAGACTCCTGCCGAGGGCGGCGGGATTTTTGCCAGCAGACGCGGACGACTGTGATCGGCTCCGCATCTAGGTTTCTAGTGTCCGCCTCTTGCTGTCACCGCTACGCTAAAACCCGCTTGGGGGAAACGCTCGAACTCGAAAAACCGTTTTTTAGCCAAAAGGGAAAGAATTAAACTCATTCAAACTGTTCTGGAGAGTAGGTTTGAGAGCTTTTTTTTTCAGATCGAGCCTCAGCTTAAAAAAATTCTCACCCACCTCCCTCAAAAATCGCCTGTAACAGGTTTGAAAAAGTAGTCAATGCCCAGATATCGCAATTGGGGGGTAAAGCTGCTTAGAATCGATTCTAGATGCCTTATCGGGAATGTTTGAGTGAGATCGAGATTGTTTTTTTTTACTGTTCGAGCTAAAAAAAATCTGTACCGACCCCCTAAAGCTACGCCACTAGCTGGTTTTAGCGGAGCGGTGACTGATTGAGGCGGACACTAGCGATTTTCGGCGGAGCTAGAGCCTCTGTCCGCGTCAACAGTCAAAAACCAGCCGCCCTCGGCAGAGCAAGGGTTTCAAAGCTTTTACTAGTAATTTACGCATTGGGATCTTCAAAAAAAAAAGTGAGCGATTAGCGAACACGATCTTCTCGGAGCGCGGGTTTGCTAATTTTCTGGCTGTTAGGCTCATCTCTCAAAACCTCGACTTTTTTTGGGACGAGATTGCTGTTCCGTTTGGGCATTTTTTTGGTGGTAATTTGCATTCACTTCCCGATTTAATCTCTCTTGCAAACTATCTCGATACTGCTCTGGATTATCGCGAACTTTTTCCAATTCGACGATCAATTTACTCAGTTTTCCGGTTCCTACTCGATTTTCTGAAGCAAAGTCTTTTAGTGTTCTATTTAGTCGTTCGATTCCAATCCGATTAATTGGATCTTCCTTGGCAATTTTTTCAAGAGATTTTATTGTTTGGTCGATCTCAAATGATGGTTTAGTCGTTAGGTTTTTATCTGTTTCATAATGAATCACTACCTCTTTACAACCAGCAATGAATTTTCCGAGTGGAGTTTGTTCTTTTCGTTCGTTGAATCGCTGCTTATCTGTGATCGAGATCGTCACCTTGTCACTTTTGTAGTCGTTCGGGAGCTTCGCTGGGACTGGTTGACCCTGCATGGATGCTTGAGCCATATAAGTATCTTTAAGCTGCTGTCCCAAAGCTGCGATCTCTTCTCTGTCCCGATCTGAGTTGGTCTGATGGTACCAATTGACGATTTCTAGTCTGGTTGGTACATATATCTCTCGATCCATACTCGGAGGTGAAGACACTTTCTCTACCGCTGGGCTTACCAGATCGTCGAGTGGCTGCCCCTGGGCTGTAGCCTGCTGTTTTACTGGTTGTGCGATCTGTTCTGCTGGATTTGTGGTGAGAGTCGTCTTTAACCGCTCGATCCGCTCTCGAAGGGCTTTGTACTTTTCTTCTTCCCGCTGTGCTGCCTCGCGGCGTTCTACCTCCAAGCGCAGCTCGATCTCTAAACTCTGTTGAGTGTCCACTGCTGCTTTGCGAAGTAGTTCGATGTTACGGTTAATTTTGGCAATCTGACGATGCAGATCGCCGCGTTCGGTTTGGATGCCCCGCTGCTCCATTTCCCAAGCGGTCGTCCCGATGTGAATCTGCGGTACCCGATCTGTTGGGGTGCGATGGTCGATCCGATCTGGCACTTGGGCGAGTTCGAGGTAATAGTTAACTGAGTTTGCCCAGCTCTCTTTTTGCTGTTCGAGTAATTTTTTATCGTTCCAGGTGCGGTTCTTCAATCCGAACATGATTTCACCGCTGGGGGCGACTTCGTTAATGTCTCGCATGGTTAGCAAGATATGAACGTGGGGATTGTGGGAGTTAATATCGTGAATATTGACATCGGCGATCATTCCCTGGCTGGTGAAGTTGTCGCGCACGAACTTTTGGGTCAGGAGCCATTTGGCTTGGTTATCGATTTCAGTAGGGAGAGCGAGGACGAGCGATCGGGCAAGTTGTGCGTCGGGTCTTTTTTCGCCAGCTTCGACTAGGTTCCAAAGTGTGGCGCGATCGATCTTGAAAGTGCGATCGGCGATCTGGGGGGTCATGACTAGGGAATGGGCGAGATCGGTACGATCTGAATAGTCGTAGGATTTTTGCGTCTTTTCATCGACGATCTTCGTGCGGGCATTATACGCAGCCGCTCTACAGGCGTTTTTACCAGAGCTGCGCGATATGGCTTGGGCATTGAAGTAAAAGATCGCCATTTTAGAAACTCACTTTAAGCGGATTTTTGACAGCGCGGGTCCGATCGCTATCTGTTCAAAAACGGAGCCGATCGATGTCGGAGGTTTCGGCTGTCAAAAACCGCAGCCTCCCCGGACAGGGGCACGGGTCTAAATATCTATCTAGAAATTTTGGATTGGTTCTATGGGGGGTAAAGACGAGATACGCGCAAAAGTTATCACTAGTGTAAAGTTTTGTAAAGTAAGCAGAAATTGAGACTGACTAAACATTGCCGAGTTTGTCTCAATGTAGGCAATGTTTGATTCACAAACAGTTAGCTGGCAAGGCTTTCGGTCGTACCGATCAAGTTATCTCAAGTCCCTTTTCGGCAAAGTCTATTTTTGTTTTATCTCTAGCCATCCTTGATCGATAGAGACTGGTGGAAATTAAAAGTGGGGAAATCTTTGAGATCAACCAGTCTAGAAATAGATGACTTTATGCCAGAAGCCTTGCTATGCGATGATTTTAAGATTTTCTGTTCGACAGCTTAATGTCATGTTGTTACAAAAATTCGTGCCCATGATAAATTTTGCGCCTATCTCGCTCTTACCCCGACTTCGCCGCCATCCAAGCCGGACTTATCGAACTTAGCAACCAAGTCCGAGATTCAAGAGCTGACGCAGAGCATTCGCCAGAAGGAGAACATCCTCCTGGCGTTAGTCGCATTCGGCACACTACTGATCGGGGGAGTCACAATGTGGACGGCAGCCAGCACCAGAGACACCCTCAACGAACAAATCCAACAGATGCCAGCATCGATCCAGCAATATCAAACTCAACTGAAGGAGGAAGCGGCGGAAGAAGCAAAACTCAAAAAACAGAATCGCAAAAAGTCAAACCGATAAAACGCCCTCAGCTTACGATTCGTCAGAGAACAGATCGCGATGTGGTGCTGACAGCGGGAGAATTGAGAGAAACTTATCGCAGAAAATCAACCTTTGGCGATAAGATGGGATTGGATGAAATCGAAAAAGTAGGGATAGAACTCAATCGAGTTTATCAACAAACTCATCCAGATCGAGAGAAAGCACCGGATGATTTCAAACATCCCGATGTATGGATCGATGCTGAACTGTTGGAAGTTCACATCCCTGTAACTATCAATGTCGAGCCTAAATCTGAATCTAGAAAAAGAGATCGAAGTTCAGATTATGGGATGAGTATGTGAAGAATATAGATCCTTACTTCTGTCCGAAGAGGCTGCGGTTTTTGCTCGTCAGAAGCGGACGCAAGTTAACTACTTCGCTGGATGTTTGAGTGTCCGCCTCTTGCTGTCACCACTGCGCTAAAATCCGCTTGCTACATTGTTCAATCAACCTGATTCATTAAACCTGTAACAAGTTTTGTAAACCCGTAACAAGTTTAATGAAAGTAGCCGATAGACTAGTTACTTGCGCTGCCTACTGTGGTGTAGCTGCGCTCTCGATCCTCTGGTTTAGATTTAACATTAACTTCTACATCAAGATCGAAAGCATTCAGGAACTTAAACAACCTTTCTAACGAATACCCCCGAAATTGACCTCTGACCAAAGCCGATATCTTGGGCTGATCTATCCCCAAGACTTCTGCCGCTTGATACTGATTTAAACCTTTGGCTTTAATCGCCTGACTCAATCGCATTACCAAATGTGCTTTGAGCAACATCTCCTCTGGATTCTCATAGCCTAGATCGGCGTAAACATTGCCACTGCTAGGAGTTACAGTGTTTTCTAAATCTTCAGTCAGATCGTGGTTGGTTGTCATAATTAGTCTGATGATGCTCTTGAGCCGCTTTGAGCCTTTGCTCGACCAACTCGATCTCTTGTTTGGGGGTCGCTATGCCGCTTTTAGACTTCTTCTGGAAGACATGGAGGACGTAAACGGCAGATTCAAACCGGACAGTGTAGACCGCACGATAAGTATCCCCATCAAAGTCATCGACAACTTCCAGTACCCCAGCACCTTTAAAACCTTTCAAGGGCTTAGTGTCATCATGCTTTTGACCTAGTTGAGCCAGAAGTAAAGCATAACCGACGTTATCTTGTACCTGATCGGGCATGGCTTTGAGGTCTTTTTTGGAACTGGCGATCCATTCGAGTGGCTTCATTATTAATTTTACATCACTCATGCTAATTTTGGCATCAAAAACTAATCATCATTATCTATCAGGTTGGGTTTTTGCGTCTAGAGTGCTAAATTGCAGAGTAAGCTTCAAGTCTGCGGAAATGAGCATTATCTACAGCCTAAACGCTACAACTGAGATTGATAACAATAAACCTGTTGCAGCTTTTGTATAACTAGTAACAGGTTTATTGAAGCTGATAAATAAAACTAGTAACAAGTTTAGTTTTAACTAGTAACAAGTTTGATTGAATGACTGATAAACCAGTAACAAGTTTAAATATATGCCCAAGCCCCTTGGTGGTAGAGGTTGTAAAGCCCCGTACCAAACGATGACCATCCGCATCCCTGTAGATGTCAAGCCGCAGATCGATGAAATAGTTGAAAGGTTTCGCTCTGGCGATCTAGAATTAGCTAAAACCGATTATAGCGATGACAATAGAATATCACAACTGACAACAATAATCGAGCGATATAAAGCAGTAGCAAAATCAAGTAGAGATTGGACTAAATGCAATCAACTAATTCAAGAACTAGAAGCCGAAATCGAACGATCTGAATAAAACGGCAAAGAAATGATTAGATGTCATCCTTCAACACGATTGCTAGGAAATTTCATGGTTAATTTGTACTATAATAGAGCGAATATTTAGGAAAAGTAGATCGGGAGCAACCTTCATGTCTAATCACGCTGGCAGCTACATGTTGAATGAGGTAATTACCATTCTCGATCGACATCAAGCGTTTGCAGGAATGGACGAGACCGCGCTGAGGGCAGTGATGAGAGAAATTGTGGAAATGGCAAAAAATGAGTATGACTGCAACCAGGGGGAGATTTTAGAAGGGGTAGCCCAGCAATTTCATCTGTGTTACTACTGCCTAGCCGATAATGACAATCCCGCAGACGAACTTTGCCCCACCTGCCGAGTGGATTGGGATTGAACCGATTGAATCAGCTTAGATTTTAAACAGGTGGGGGATTTAGAGCGGTGGCTATTGGGGTGACTTCGATAAATCGGTGTATCCCGAAGCTAACCCCCATCCACCCCTCTAAATCCCCCACGCTCGTAAAATCTAACAAGTCTTCTGCCAAGGCTTCTACCCGTTCCAGATTCAAGCTACTTACCCGCGCTAGGAGTTCGGGCGATAGGTTGCCCAGTTTCCGAGTTAGTTGTTTGACCACTAACGAGCGTTCTCCTTCGATAATTCCCTCTTCCTTCCAACTAGTCGTAATTTCCATCACTTCCTCCCGCTCTTTAGGTAATTTAATTTTATCAACTTCGACCTGGAACTGTTCTTTTTCAACGGGGTTTAGCCGCAGGTAATTATCGATGAAGCCCGATAACTGAAAGGTTCTCGCTTTATCTAACTTCAGATTGGCAATCATCCGCAAACATTCAACCTTCACCTTGGGGCGGTCGGCTGGGTCGATCTTCATTTTGGACATTAATGCCGCCGCGACTGGATTGCGTTGGGTTAAAAAAGCTCTCCAATCCAGTTGGTTAAGTTGAATCGTCAAGAAGTTAAAATCCATTACTGTGAAGCCAGGAACGCGGACTTGATAAGCATTCTTTTCTGGTCTGAATGGTCGCTCGAAGGAGAACAGGGCGATCGGGTAAACGGGTTGGAGGTATTTCCGATGCAGTTGGGCAAAGTAGAAAAATAGCCGTCGCTGGAAGTCGGGTTCGGTACTGGATTGATGTTCGCAGTTGACCACCACCGATACCCGACTGCTAGCTGGAGCATTGGGACGACCCAGCAGGTTGATTCTGACGATTACATCCATCGCTTTGCGCTCTCCAGCATCGATGTCGGTGAAGTATTCTAGCGGCAGAATTTCTAGGCTAGATGGGTCGATGGCTGCAAAGAATTCGGGGGTGAATAGTTCTAGAAACTCCAGAAAGAAGGTCGTCAATAGTTGCTTGAACAGTTGGTCGTGATCGATAGTTTCCTGCTTACTTTTACTTTTACTCATACTGATTTAGCATGGTGATGCCATTTATTACTGGGTGCGGGAATGAGACGTTATCCGTCAATCTCTGAGGGAAGATTTTTGGTGACTCGCCAAGCAGTTTTAGCTCCAATTTTTCCCACTTTGACAAAAATAAAACACCCCCGCTGGTAAGTCGATGTCCCTTTTGCTGCTGTTGGCTTAACACCAATCAACTGCTGAACTTCCGACGTAGTTAACAACCAACTTTGGGCTTCTGCTTTTTCCAACTCGCTCATGTACCAGAGCGGGCTGCGGGTCGGTATGGTACTGGCGATCGTCTGGGATGCCGCCCCAGCAATCAGCTTCACCAACACCTCTAAGTTATTGTCCAGTAGTCCACTGGACGAGTCCAGTGTGTCCAGTTGACTTGTCGCTCTCTGCGATGACTGAAAATCAGCCATCGTTCCGCCCTGAATTAGATGTTCGTGGATGCGATCTAGCAGTTGCAACTGATCTGCTGTGATATAAGCTCGATTTCCTGACTTGAAGGGTTTAATGTCCAGTGCGTCCAGTCG
>JANYIT010000042.1 GCA_025358725.1 Chamaesiphon sp. GL140_3_metabinner_129_sub | reverse complement strand
ATAAATAGTTTGACAGTTTTAGATAAGTTCATCTAGATTTCATCTGAGGCTGTCACACTGAAAGTTATGTTCTTACGGATACCTTCATGAACAAGAACGATCTGCCCCTTAAAGGCAGTTATCAATATCCCTTCACCCGTCGCAGCTTCATGCGAGGGAGTGGCATTGCCAGCGGACTGATCCTTAGTAGTGGCATTCATAGCATACTATCGAGTTGTTCGCCCCAACCTTCTACTCCGACGAAGACACCCGCACAGAACACCGTAGCCCGCACCCCGAATCCGAAATTCATTCCCGATCTGGAAATTAACCTTCAGGCTGCACTAAAAACGGTGCAAATCTTAGCGGGACAACCAACCCAAGTTTGGTCGTATGCAGCAACCTTAGTCAAAGGCGACCCAACTAGCCTGACTGCCATTCCCGATAGTTATTTAGGCCCGATTATTCGCGTTCAGACAGGTCAGCGCGTCCGGGTCAACTTTCAAAATAACCTCCCCCAAGGGCAATCTAGTATCGTCCATTGGCATGGCTTAATTTTACCAGAAGAGATGGATGGACATCCTCGCTTTGCGATCGAGCCTGGGCAAACCTACGTCTATGAATTTGAAGTGATTAATCAGGCAGGGATGAATTGGTTTCATCCGCATCCAGATACGCTGACAGGGCAGCAAGCCTACGCTGGACTGGCGGGGCTATTCATTGTCACAGATCCCGAAGAAACCGCTCTCAATCTACCTTCAGGGGCTTATGAAGTGCCGATTGTCCTCCAAGATCGTACCTTAGATGCCAATAATCAACTCCTTTATTTGGGCAGCAAAATCGGTACTCCTCGTAATAGCGGCATGGGTGGCATGGGTGGCATGTCACAGGGCAACTCAAGTCAGTCTGGTAACGGTATGGGTGACATGAGTAGTATGATGGGCTTTTTGGGTGAAAAGCTCTTTGTCAATGGTAAACCTAACTTTACCCTGGCTGCGGCAACACGAGTTTACCGCCTCCGCATCCTTAATGGTTCTAATTCACGCATCTACAAGCTAGCATGGAGTAATCGGAGTCCATTGACCGTTATTGGCACCGATGGGAGCTTACTAACTCAGCCTGTACAAAGAAAATATGTGATGCTAGCTCCAGGTGAGCGGATCGATGTTTGGGTAGATTTTAGCAAGTTAAAAGTTGGGACAGAATTAGCTCTTAATAGTCTGGCTTTTTCAGGTGCCGAGAATGTGGGCGGTAGCAACATGGGCGGTATGAGTTCTAATAACGCTCCTGAACTTGGTGCTGCGATGACCCTATTTAACGTCAAGATTGCACGGACAGAAACAGAAACTCTGAAACTCCCTAGCAAACTAGCAGCACTGCCCTTATTACGTCCAGCAGATGCCACTAATGCCGCCCAACCACGTCCGGTTGAGCTTTCACTCCAAGGGATGAAATGGGTGATGAATGGGCAGCCCTTTGAAATGACGACTGCCACACCGCAGGAAACCGTTAAGCTAAATTCGATCGAGCAGTGGGAGATTATCAACAAACTCAACCCTGGAGCCATGATGGATGCTAAGGGTATGGCGCACCCCATCCATTTTCATGGGGTAAAATTTCAAGTCATTAGTCGCCAAGTGCTGCCAGAACTTGCCGCCGGATGGCAAACAGTCAAGGATGGCTATGTCGATGAGGGTTTCAAGGATACTGTGATGGTCATGCCAGGTGAGCGAGTCAAGCTATTGATGAAATTTGAGAAATATAACGGCTTATTTACCTACCATTGTCATACTTTGGAACATGAAGACGCTGGCATGATGAGAAATTATCGAGTCCAGGGTTAAGCTCACTCCTGTTTTCTAAACGGGAGCTTTAGAAATATATCTACCTCACAAGATCCTCATATTTTAAACATAATATTAATAGGAATAATTGTGCAACGTAAAATAGTTGGAGACTTATTTGATTCGATCGGCAAGATATCAAATAGTTTATTAATAAAAATAATTTTTGTAGCCAGCAATCTACCAATATAAACAATAAATTTTAGATATTAAAAATATTATGACTACTACAATCGACAGCTTTGAAAAACAACTAAATGAAAATTTAGAAGCGGCAGAAGGCACGAATGCTAACATCAATAATCGCTCGATCTCAACGACATCCAAAGTCGAAACCCTCGCCAAAATTTACCTGGAAAGTGAACCTGCCCAAATTTCCGATGCAACGCTTGCAGAACTGTGTGAATGGCTTTGGGTTGAGTTTGAGAGTATCTCGCTCAATCTAGAATTCTCATGGTACGAGCGTTATCACAATGCCGCTGAGATGTTTGCCGATATCAAGCAAAGTCATCTGTGGGTGTCTGCCGAAAATTACGATACAACTTTGGGACTTAATCCCATTTATAACTTCATCTTTCAAGCAGTGCATGACCATGACCACTACCTTACCGCTAGTAATTTTAGCTTAGAAGGTGAAATCGCAACTTACAATGCCACTGCCAAACGTGCGCCTAGTTTAGATGTTCAAAAGATGATCTATTCCGAAAGTGTGTTGCGACCTGCTGCATACCTTTTTCTAGGACATGCGCCGATCTCCAAAGTCGTCTTTCCCTCATTTAGAAAGACATTCAATAGCCCTGTTGCAGAATTAACCCAAAAATCTGTCACGAGTCACAGCAATACACCCGATCCTTGCTAACAATTTTCTTGCTTGAGAGACTATACTAACGACTGAATTTTCAGGAGAATAATTATGTTAGATATCGATGAAATGGGACAGGATGAGATCCATGAATTGCTCCACAAAGTAGGCTACGGTCATCTTGGCTTTATCCACGAAGGCAAGCCCTGTGTGATGCCAATGCATTATTATCTCGAAGATTCGGACATTTATCTGTTCACCACAGTGGGCATGAAGACTCATGACATGGACGCAGATTCAGATATTTGCCTCCAGGTTGAAGAAATACATGGCTCCTCGCATTGGCGGAGTGTAATCGTGATGGGAAAAGCCATCCACGTCACCGAGCAGCCGGAAATCGAGCGCGTGATGACATTAGCCAAACAGCGCGATGCTACACTTTCTCCCGCAATTAATCGAACTTGGATTGATTCGTGGGGACGTGCGGAAGTAATTTCTATCTACCGAATTGAATCAGGTGAGATGAGCGGACGCACGACTGATGGCGTTAGCAGTCGGTGAAAATTGAAAATAATAGCATCATGGAAGATCTGAATCTCAAACTTAGGGGGATGAGTTGCGCCTCCTGTGCCAATAGCATCGAGCAAGCAATTCTAAACGTGCCAGGGGTAGTCGAAGGCAACGTCAATTTTAGTAGCGATCGCGCCAGCGTGCGCTACGATCCTAAACAGACTAATATCAACACGATCGCTAAGGCAGTTGTCGATATTGGCTATGAGGCTCAAATTATCCCATCCGATCTCGCACCTGAAGACGATACAGAAAATATTAGACAACGACGACAAGAGCGAGATCTTCAGCGCAGAGTGCTAATTGGGGCAACGCTCACTGTCCTCCTGGTACTGGGCACATTAGGTCATTTCAATCTCAGACTGCCTGGTGCGCTAGCCGAGCTAGAAAACCCCTGGGTGCAGCTAGTTCTGGCAACACCCGTTCAGTTTTGGGTGGGCAAAGAATTTCATCAATCGGCGTGGAAGGCATTTCGCCATCGCACGGCGGATATGAATACGCTAATTTCGCTCGGTACGAATATTGCTTTTTTCTATTCCCTGTGGATCGCGATAAATCCTGCTTACTTCACAACCCAAGGATTATTAGCCCAAGTCTATTATGAAGTGTCTGCGGCGATCGTCACTTTGACGCTATTGGGGCGGTGGTTGGAAAATCGTGCTAAGGGCGCAACTTCAACGGCAATTCAAGCTCTGATGGGGCTACAGGCGAAAACGGCGCGGGTGATCCGGGATAATGTCGAAATGGACATTCCGATCGGGGAAGTCGCACTGGCAGATATTGTAATAGTACGTCCTGGTGAAAAAATCCCTGTCGATGGTGAAGTTTTATCGGGATATTCTACTGTGGATGAGTCGATGCTTACTGGTGAGAGTTTGCCAGTTGCCAAACAAGTCGGCGATGAAGTTGTCGGCGCAACCCTCAATAAAATGGGGAGCTTTCAATTTCGGGCGACCAAAATCGGTAAGGATACCGTGCTGGCGCAAATCGTCAAACTAGTCCAACAAGCGCAGAATTCTAAAGCTCCAATCCAAAAACTCGCCGACAATATCACGAGCTGGTTCGTACCAGCAATTATTGCGATCGCGATTACCACCTTTGTAGTCTGGTTTCTAGCGATTGGTAATTTCACATTATCGATCGTCACAATGGTCGGCGTACTAATTATCGCTTGTCCCTGCGCCTTGGGTCTAGCAACGCCCACATCGGTGACTGTGGGCATCGGTAAAGGGGCAGAACATGGCATTCTGATTAAAGGGGCAGAGAGTTTAGAAATCGCCCGCAAAATCCAAACGATCGTGTTAGATAAAACAGGCACCATTACTCAAGGTAAGCCAGTTGTCACCGATACTACCTCGATCTTAGATCTAATTCCTAGCAGTCCAGGTGTTGTCGCCCCACTGACTTTATGGCGATCGATCGGTGCTTTAGAAAGCAACTCCGAACATCCTCTAGCTGAAGCCTTGTTGCAATATGCCCGCGAACGCAGTAGAGATTCCCAATTACCGACTGTCGAACATTTTGAAGCGATCGCGGGTAGTGGTGTAAAAGGGATCGTCGAAGGGCGACAGATATCGATCGGCACCCAACGCTGGTTCGATGAAATGGGGCTTGATTCGTCGGCATTCCAAGCCGAGCAACAAGCCTTGGAGAATGCCGGAAAAACGGTAGTTTTTGTGGCTGTTGACGACCATTTACAATCCGCGATCGCGGTTGCCGATACCGTTAAACCTACTTCTGCCAAGGCGATTCAGACTTTACAGAGAATGGGGATTGAAGTCGTAATGCTCACTGGTGATAACCAGCGTACTGCTAAAGCGATCGCCGATCGAGTGGGGATTAAACGCGTCTTAGCTGAAGTCCGCCCCGACCAAAAAGCGCAGACGATTCAGACTTTGCAAGTGCAAGAGAAAAAAGTTGTGGCAATGGTGGGAGACGGTATTAATGATGCCCCTGCTTTGGCTCAGGCTGATGTCGGGATGGCGATCGGCACGGGTACGGATGTGGCGATCGCCGCAAGTGACATCACGCTGATTTCGGGCGACTTGCAGGGCATTGTGACCGCAATTCGGCTCAGTCGTGCCACAATGCAAAAT
>JANYIT010000018.1 GCA_025358725.1 Chamaesiphon sp. GL140_3_metabinner_129_sub | reverse complement strand
AGGGATTGCAATGGTTGAGCTGAAATTTGATAGGTTGTAGATTCTGCCGATTGAGCGGCTAAATAACCAGAAATTGCCGTGTCATAAGCGGCAGTATGTTGGAAGGTTTCCAATGCTCTAGCTTGACGGAACTCGATTGAGGCTTGTCCGTTATTTTTGGTGATTTCGGCGAGATAATCAGCGTATCGATCGGGATTGGACAATACTGTCAAATGGGCGAAATTTTTGGCTGAAGCGCGAAGCATCGCGGGGCCACCGATATCGATTTGCTCGATCGCGTCTGCTAGACTGACTCCAGGCTTGCTAATCGTCGCCGCGAAGGGATATAAATTGACAACAACTAGATCGATCGGGCGAATTTGGTGCTGTTCGAGATCTGCTAAGTGTTCGGGTAGATCTCGCCGTGCGAGAATCCCTCCATGTATTTTTGGGTGCAACGTTTTCACGCGCCCGCCCAATATTTCCGGCGCACCTGTATACTCTGCCACCTTCATCACGGGAATCCCCTCTGCTTTCAGAGCTTGAGCGGTACCTCCACTACTGACGATTTCAAAGTCAAATTTTTCGACTAATTGACGGGCAAATTCAATTAATCCAGTTTTGTCAGATACACTCAGGAGTGCTAAACGAGTCATATATTAGTGCAGAGTGAGGAATAGCTAGTGGCTAGTATATCGGGTTTCAGGCAAAATGATTTGAGATTTGGGAGTATTCCTGTTCTGGAAATCGCAGGCGGTGCTGAATTAAGAGATGATTTACGCTCAGAGACAATTCCTGAACTTTAGGATACAAGGGGCAATTCATCAATTGCCCCTGCCCTAAATTTTGAGGGCATTTCCTCTTGCAATTCTAGTATCCTGTTAACTAGTACCTGTTAACTGATGACTGATATGGACTGGCAAGAGATTTCTGGGGGAGTGACGGCACCGAGAGGCTTTAGAGCGGCGGGGATTACTGCGGGGTTGAAAGCCTCTGGATTGCCCGATTTGGCATTGATTTTGTCTGATGTAGATGCGATCGCGGCTGGAGTCTTTACCACCAGTCAAGTTCGGGCTGCTTGTGTCGAGTATTGTCGCCAACAACTCGCTGTCAAGCCTAGTGCCCGTGCCATTCTCTGCAATTCGGGACAGGCTAATGCCGCAACTGGCGAACAAGGTTGGGAAGATGCAACTGCCTGTGCAAATGCGCTAGCTCATACTTTGAACATTGCTCCAGCAGCGATCTTACTTGCTTCGACAGGAGTGATCGGTCAACGGATCAAGATGGATGCGCTCATCGCTGGTATCCCGAACTTAGTTGCGGCGGCTACTCATGAGGGTGGAGATACCGCTGCTAAGGCAATTATGACTACCGATTTGGTGAGTAAATCGATCGCGTTAGAGACGACAATTGGCGATCGAGCCGTGAGAATTGGCGGGATGGCGAAGGGTTCAGGGATGATTCATCCGAATATGGCTACCCTCCTCGCTTTCGTGACTTGTGATGCAGCAGTATCGACGACACTGTGGCAACAAATGCTCAGTCGGGCTGCGGACAAGAGTTTCAATCAAGTTACTGTCGATGGTGATACCAGTACCAATGACACGCTAATTGCCTTGGCAAATGGTGAATCGCGGACTCCGGCGATCGTCCACTCGGGGCCGGAAGCTGATAAATTAGAAGCTATGCTCACCGCTGTCTGTCAGTATCTGGCTAAATCGATCGCGCGGGATGGTGAAGGTGCTACCTGTCTAATTGAAGTACAAGTATCGGGTACGATCAGCGATCGCGAAGCTCGCCAAATTGCTCGTGAAATTGCCGGATCTTCACTCCTGAAAGCGGCAATTTTTGGGCACGATCCCAACTGGGGCAGGATTGCGATGGCGGCTGGAAAAGCGGGTATCCCATTCGATCAAAATAATTTGGCTGTAAGATTGGGTGATATTCAACTAATGGCAAACGGGCAACCGCTAACATTCGATCGAGTTGCTGCCAGCAATTATCTCAAAGCCGCAAGTCAAGGGGAATACCTCAAAACAGATACAGTTTTAATCTCTGTAGCTGTCGGTAATGGTAGTGGCAAGGGAATTGCTTGGGGCTGCGATCTGAGCTATGACTATGTGAAAATTAATGCTGAATATACAACTTAGTTGAAAGTTAAGTATTTCGACTGTCAAACAAGAGGATTAATTATCTCTCGACAATTAATCCTCTTGATGAAATCGAGTTAAAATATTCAAATTAATTGTAGCTACTTATTTATGTTTGACTCTCTTTCTGAGAAATTAAAAAGTCTAAAGTCTATAGATAAAAAGACAATTATCATTGGTGCTGCTATAAGTACTGGAATTGTAACAACCGCTAGTGTCGGAGCTTATTATTCGCCGTTCCTGACGCTCAATAACATCAAAAATGCCACAGCAAATCGTAATGCTGAGGCCTTGTCACAAGAAATTGATTTTCCATCGCTGCGAACTAGTATCAAAGAAAATATCAAAGCTCAAGTACTCAAACAAGTAGCTGGAGCTGGCACATCCAAGCCAACACCAGAGCTAGTCGAGAAAATAGTGAGTCCAGCGGTAGATAAAATAGTCACCCCTGAAGGACTCGAACAATTGATGCTCGATCAAATAACTGAAGCTAAAATCGATCTCAGACATCTCGATCGAGATATTGCCAAATCAGACATTAAGATGGGCTATGAAT
This sequence comes from Chamaesiphon sp. GL140_3_metabinner_129_sub, assembly GCA_025358725.1. Taxonomy (GTDB): domain Bacteria; phylum Cyanobacteriota; class Cyanobacteriia; order Cyanobacteriales; family Chamaesiphonaceae; genus Chamaesiphon. The sequence continues at coordinate 14,995 of JANYIT010000018.1, read as the reverse complement.
CATTCGATCGCTTTGTCATTCATATTACTGATAAAGTCGATCGAGCTAAAGATGTCAGCCTCATTTTAAAACGGGATGGATTAGCATGGAAACTAGCTGGTATCGATATTTCTAAATTAGTTGAAAGTTGAAAGAAAATAGTAAATAAATTAAGCTTAGAACCTAATCCGCCAACTTCAGCCGTAGATGCACAAGATCTTCGAGAACTTGGCGAATGTGTTGCTCGATTTGCTGTTTTCGATCGGTCAAATCTTTCAACTGTTGGTACCGAGCAATCGACTGGCTCACATTCAAAATCTCTGTCATCAAACAAGGGCGCGTCCACAGTTTTCCATATTCATCCAATCCACACAACCGATAACTAGCCTGGGTATCAACAGCAGTTAAACCGATCGAATCAACGGTAGTATAGGGAGTGGGAATAGCTTCGCCTGTAGATCCAGGCTTGGAGGTGCGGGATTCTAACCAAGCAGCCAAAATCGTACCGCTAGTGGTGATATTCAGACTCCGTTGCTCAATGTCTTGCAATTCTTGCTGCCACTCCGTTACCATTTTATAAATTTCTTGGAGCATATGTGCTGCCAGAATCGGGTTAGCATCTTGACGGAGATTGCTAAATTTTGGCACCTGAACAGCAGCTAATTGAGCACTCAATTCAGCATTAAGATCTGTGGATATTGACATATTGAACAGAGTTTGGGAGTTCGGAGAAAATTTTCAATCGATGCTGTCGATCAATAAACTAGCAAATTACTGGAAGATGCCGATTTGAATGGATAACAGCATAACTCGATTGGGCCATCAACAACTGATTTTGGTTACAGGTGCAGCTCGCTGTGGTAAGAGTGAATGGGCAGAAACTCTGGCGATCCAGAGTGGCAAAGTCGTCAGCTATATTGCTACAGCAACTATAGATAGTAACGATACCGAATGGCAAGCCAGAATTTTGCGCCATCAACAACGTCGCCCAGCTACATGGCAGACTGTAGTCGCGATCGAAAACCTCGCTGGTACAATTGGTCAAGCGACTGACTCAGACTGTCTGCTCGTTGATTCTCTCGGCACTTGGGTGGCAAATTTACTCGATCGATCGGATGCTGAGTGGGAAAATTTGACTCAAGATTTACGAGATGAGTTAACAACTAGTTTAGCGACAACCATTTTGGTAGCCGAAGAAACTGGCTGGGGCGTAGTGCCAGCTTATGCTAGTGGGCGGCTATTTCGCGACAGACTGGGGATGTTGACTCGTCAAATTGGATCGATCTCCAGTACCGTTTATTTAGTCACTGGCGGTCATGTTTTAAATTTATCTCAATTGGGCACTAAAATTTAGTTGAAAGTTGAAAGTTTAAAGTTGAAAGCGATTGGGGAATTCGATCGATGCCGACAGAATCGAGATTGACGTTGTACCGATCTTGCAAGTCTAAATCCTGTTAAAATAAGAATGCAGCAGAGATATATCTGTCAGACATCATCGCCCGTACAGACCGTCCATGACAACATCAATCCTCGTTGAAAAGAAAAAATTAGCCAAACCGCCTTTGGATATTCGTTATCTGGGCGATCGGGTCTTGCGTCAGCCTGCAAAAAGAATTGCTACTGTAGATGAAGATATCCGGCGGACAATTGTGGCAATGCTTCAAACTATGTATAGTGCCGATGGCATTGGTTTAGCAGCACCACAAGTAGGCATTCACAAGCAATTGATTGTCATCGACTGTGAGCTAGACAAACCAGAAATCCCACCACTGATTTTAATTAACCCGACCATCAAAAAGTACGGGAAAACCTTCTGTAAAGACCAGGAAGGTTGCTTGAGCATTCCTGGAGTATATTTGGATGTCGAACGCCCAGAAACGATTGAGGTCGCTTATAAAGACGAATCTGGTCGTCCGCGCACTCTCAAAGCCGATGGCTTACTCGCACGCGCCATTCAACACGAACTAGATCATCTCAGTGGTGTGTTATTTGTCGATCGAGTCGAAAATGAACTCGCGTTGACTGAGGAACTCAAGAAAAAAGGTTTTTCACTTCAGCATGTCCAACATATCAATCCAGGAGTAAAATAATCGTTCATGTACACCCCCATCACTGGTATCTGTTTACTTGGTGCCTCAATTTCGGCAATTGCCGCAGTCGGCTCGGTGTTTGAAATTAGTTCTGGTACACCAGAACTCGGCATGGCAGTTACAGGCAGCATTTTGGCGGCAAGTATCCCGCTCACAGTCATCTTCTTTTTTACTGCTGTCAAAAATTCTCGATAATTGAACTAGCATTACTACAATAAACCCGACTTCTTGAAGAAGTCGGGTTTATCAATCAGCGTTGCAATAGTCCTAAAGTAATTCGTCCATCAATTGCATTACTTGAACTGCACCATCGGATAACCTGTCGAATGGTGAGAGCATAATTTGGTTTTCTAATATGCCTTTGAGCGCAATTAGTTTCAGACTATTTTCAGCATGGGATTGGGAGATCGGTATTGCGGCGGGAAGATATCCAATTGCCCCCAAATCGGACAGGAGTGCCCTTCTCAGTTGTAAATCACCATTTGACAAGGCTTGAACCAATCGATCTCCGTAAGCATCATCCTGGGTTAACTGGTACATCGATCGCAATCCAGCATACTGAATCCGAGGAATTGGATGTTCGAGAAATGGTTTAATCAATGGTACGGCGGCAGTTACGCCCAATGTACCCAACGCTTCTAAGACAGAATCATAAGGCTGAGAAAAATCTTCACCCTGCGGCAAAAGTTTACCATCCCGCACAGAGGCAGTTAATATTTGCAGTAAATGCGGAATACAGGCAGGATCGCCCAACATTTCTAGCGATTGTGCCGCAGCCTCCCGCACATAAAAATCTGAACAATTCAAGCACTCAATTAACGCAGGTACAGCTTGAAGATCGGTTAATTTACCCAACGCTCTAGCGGCATTTCGGCGGAGTGGATAGCCACCTTCAGGAGTACGATCTGCTTCATCTTTCAAAGCTGCAATCAATCCGGTAACAGCCGCAGTCTCCCTGACCCGAAATTTACCCAACCACCAAGCTGCATATACTCGCAAGCCTAAATCTTCACCGTCAAGATTCTCGATCGCCTGTGCGATGGTAAGCGTTTCGTTAGCTTGAATTGCCGATTCATCATTCATATTTTACAACTACTTACAGCCAAAAAAATACCCGAAGCTATTTCCCCTCGCCAACAAAATTGCAAGCGGCTGGAAATAGCTTCGGGTGAGGGCAATTGACTAGCTCAAGGAGTTAATTGCATAATCCAGGTAAGAATTAGCTTCTACCGCAGCATCACCAGACAAACCGTGGTTTGATTTGATGTACTTGAGAGCTTCAATATACCAGCTAGGGGATAGGTCAAAAGTTTTGTTGATTTCAGCCAAACCACCCAAGAGGTAGTCATCCATTGGGCCAGTACCACCAACTACACAGCAATAAGTAACCATGCGGAGGTAGTAACCGATGTCACGTACACACTTAGCTTTACCAGTAGCGGTAGCTGCAAAGTTAGGACCTTGCATAGTAGTGGTGTAAGGGAATTTTTTGTATACGGCATCAGCAGCACCGCTAGCCAAAGCATCAGCTTTTGCAGTCAATCCTTTAGCGGCTGACAAGCTAGCAGTAGCTTGACGAAAACGACCAAATGCAACTTGAATTTCGGTACTGCTCAAAAAGCGACCTTGGGAATCAGCAGCAGCTACTGCTTCGGTTAATGGAGTTTTCACGATTTTTTATCCTTAGTGAATGGTTTACGTTAGTTGAAAATTGAAAGTTGAAAGTGAACAGTTGACTGAGTAGGCAGATTTAATTACCCCACCTTACTAGTTAGCTATTTCGCTTTCCACTTTCCACTGAAATTAACCTACAGCAGCAGCCGCACGATCGAAATAACCAGCAACTTCAGACATCAACGCGCTACAATCGCCATTGGTAACGCCATTTTTGTCAGCAGCAATTGCTACAGCAGCATCTTTCATTTTGGAGACGCCAGCAGCTACAGATGCACCTGGAGTACCCAGTGCTAAGTAAGTTTCGCGTAGTCCATTCAAACAACGGTCGTCGAGGACGGAAGCGTCGCCTGCGAAGATCGCGTAAGTGACATAACGGAGAATGATTTCCATGTCGCGTAGACAAGCTGCCATCCGGCGGCTAGTGTATGCGTTTCCACCTGGGGCAATCAGGTTTGGTTGTTCTGCAAACAGGCTCCGTGCTGCATTAGCAACGATGGTGGAGGAGTTGCTCGTGATCCGGTTGACTGTATCCATCCGTTTGTTGCCATCAGCAACCATTGCGGATAATGCATCTAACTGTCCAGCACTCAGGTATTGACCTTGAGCATCTGCTTGAGCAACAACTTTTGAAAATCCGTCTAACATAATATTTAATCCTTTATGCGTTTAATAGTTTTGGTGTCTGTCAAATTTACCTGGCTCAGTTGCAACATCTGGGCAACATCGCTCGATATACCTGTGAAAACTCTCGTATTAATTTGAGAGGCTAACCAGTTTTCGCTAGTCGGCACTAAGCGAATAGCTACTAACCAATACTACCTATTAAATTAAGTTTATACAATGTTATGTGAGCATTAGGTTTATTTTTCCTCATCTTTGTCACAAACGTTAATAATCTTTCCCTGCCAAGCTTCTAACTTGAGAAATAGGTACCATAGTTACACCACTTTTGCCCTACGATCGCAAAAAAATCGATCAGACGTGAGCAGAAGCAATCCGCCAGTTATCTACGTTTGACAGAAGTCACATTGTTACCAAGCAATGGTAAACAACCACCGATCAGAAAGCCAACCCCAACTGCACCAGCTAGAACTAGTCCCCAAGGTAACTCGATCGATCTCCAGAATACAAATTTGAGGCTGACTAAACTAGCATTTTGAACTGATAATAGTGCAATTATGATGATCCATGTGGCGGCGATCGCCGAAATAACTAAATTAATCATAGTTAACGTGAGTTCGGGATAGGAAGAGCCTAGAGACTAAAGTCTCTGCTCATGATGCAAAGTCCGCCTACGCGGACTGGCTTATTAGTCCGCGTAGGCGGACTTGGTACAACTAGCTACGATTTCAATCGTTGGCGGGACTAGAACGGAGCGAATATCCTTAACCCGAACTCACGTTAGTTATAGTTATCTGAATTATGAAGCTGAATTTCTGCTGAGATGGTGTTACCCCTCCAAACCCCCTGATCAAGGGGATTTGCTCCCTCCCCTTAATCAGGGGAGGGCTGTGGTGGGGTAGAGATCTACACAACAATTCCAATAAAGCTGGATAGGTTCGCTACTTCAAAGCCTCGATCGCAGCTTCCATCGTAGTAGCTAGTTTATTCAACTCTTCAGCGGAATGAGTCTCTAAATAAACGCGAATCAACGGCTCGGTGCCCGAGGCGCGGAGTAGCACCCAACCACCATCGGCGAGATAGAATTTCACCCCATCTTTGCGACCAACTTCTTTCACGTCAATCCCCGCGATGCTTGTCGGCGGATTTTCGGTATAAGTTTTCATTACCATTTCTTTGTGAGCATTGTCGAGATGTAAATCCAGACGACGGTTAAATAACGGCCCACCAGCTTCGGCGATGACTTCGGCAACCATTTGGCTCAATGGTTTGCCTTCATAGGCGATCGCTTCAGCAATCAGCATATCAGCCAGGATGCCATCTTTTTCGGGAATATGTCCGATCACGCTCAAGCCACCAGATTCTTCACCACCGATGAGGACGGGGATTTCCCGCATCTGTTCACCGATATATTTGAACCCAACGGCGGTTTCAATTAAGGAGACACCATGCTTAGCGGCAAAATTGTCTAGGAGGTGGGTAGTTGCTACTGTCCGAACGATCGCGCCCGTTTTACCCTTATTCTTGATTAAGTGCTTGGCAAGGACGAGCAGGACGGTATTTGGCGTGAGCATGTTGCCTAGCTCATCGACGATCCCAAATCTGTCTGCATCGCCATCGGTTGCGACACCGAGATCCGCTTTATCCTTTTGAACTGCGGCGATGAGTTCGCCCAGGAGTTCCGCCTTGGGTTCTGGCATTCCGCCGCCGAATAATACATCCCGCTGCATGTGGAAGGTTTCGATTTCGCAGCCGCAATGGAGCAATACTTTATCTAAATAGCCCCGCGAGGTGGAATACATCGCATCGAATTTGACTTTTAGCTTCGCCGATCGAATCCGCTCGACATCGAGTAGGGTATAGATAAATTTAAAATATTCTGGTTGGGGGTCGAAGGTGCTAATATTCCCACTATTCTTTTTCTCAGGTGGTGCATCGCTAGCAGCATCGAGATTACCAACGATCGTATCGGTAATTTCTAGAGTCGCTGGCCCTGCATAGTCGGGGATATACTTAATCCCACAATAGGCAGCAGGATTGTGACTGGCGGTAAACATCAGCGCACCCGCAGAGTTGAGATGTCGAGCATTATAAGCAATTACTGGAGTCGGACAATCTCGATCGACAATTTTCACCGTCCATCCCAAATCTGCTAAGATTTCTGCCGCAGTATGGGCAAACTCATCTGCCAAAAATCGCGGATCGTAAGCGACTAAAACCGGACGATCTTGACTGTAAGCTGTGCTGAGGTATGCGGCGATCGCACGCGTTACCTTACACACATTCGCAAAGGTAAAATCCTCGGCGATAATTCCCCGCCAACCGTCAGTTCCAAACTTAATTTGATGCGTACTGCTGCTACCTGCGCTCATCGTTGATTGCCTTCTCTCGCTGATATTTCTGCTTCCCTAAGCCTATCATAATCAGACGTGAGTTCGACGCTAAACATAGCTGGAGGAAGTGCCGCAAGACAATATCTGGCGAAGGCTGCGACGGACATACTTCTGCTGAGGTAGAGGCTACGTCAACGGAACTCAAATAGGATTGCTATAGTATTTAGACTTGTCGCAAATCTTTTGTGCTGTTTGGCGACAATAGCTTGATTGACCAAGTTGCGAAAGTAGTTAACGATAGAGTTGGGGCGTATTGACTCACAAATCTCAGTGGTTCTGTTTTTTGCTAAAACAATCGAACTATGCTTTCACCTGATCCTCATTGTCGTTCCGTTGCAAGCATTTTAAGAGTTTTTTTGCACCACTAAGTTGGCGACATAGCAACTAGAACTTTTCAGATCTCTCAACTCCTAAAACCTAAATTCTAACTCTCTTATGAAGATCCGTCGTCGCCCTCCTAGTTCATCCGTAAATGTTGGTCCGCTTGAATATCAGATTGTAGTTCCCGATTCTCAACCAGAACATATCCTCGAAGAAATTGTCTGGTATAAGGAACGAGAAATCCCCCCAATGCGGGACAAAATGCCTTTAGATAAGCTGAAAAAACAGGTAACGGCAATGGCTCCACCGTTGGACTTTTTGGGTGCCCTCAAGCAGGGAAAAACCCATCCAGCGTTAATCGCCGAAGTCAAGAAGGCTTCACCTAGTAAGGGCGTAATTCGGGCAGATTTTGATGCGGTGGAGATTGCAAAATCTTATCAGCGTGGTGGTGCGAGTTGTTTGTCGGTATTGACTGATAGTAAATTTTTTCAAGGTAGTTTTGAGAATCTGGCGGCTGTACGTCAAGCGGTGGATCTACCACTATTGTGTAAGGAATTTGTGATTTATCCTTACCAAATCTACTATGCTCGCGCTCATGGTGCTGATGCAGTGTTATTGATTGCGGCGATTTTGGAAGATAGCGATCTTCAGTATTTTCTGAAGATTGTTCAGGTATTGGGGATGACGGCTCTGATTGAAGTACACACTGAGGAAGAGTTCGATCGAGTATTAAAGTTGAATGGGGTGAAACTAATCGGGATTAATAATCGCAATCTCACAAATTTCAGCGTAGACTTACAAACCACTCAGACACTCTTAGCCCCACGTCGGCAGGAATTGCTCGATCGAGAAATCTTAATTGTCAGTGAGTCTGGACTACACACAGCAGCAGATCTGCAAATAGTAGCTGATGCTGGAGCCAGTGCGGTGCTAATTGGCGAATCTTTAGTAAGGCAGACAGATCCTGGACAAGCGATTGTCAATCTGTTTGCGACATAAATCTGGCGATCTTCAGCTAGTTTCGATCAGGGATTTTCGATCTAAACGGTTCTGATCGTTGAATCATCACTCCCCAGGTTAGCCAAAGCTTGTATAGTATGAGTAGAAGAACCTAACGCTACTAATCGTCCTAAAAGTCGGAAATTTGTGTTCCAACATTTCAAGCAAGACTTAAAAAATGATTTAATTGCTGGGTTGTTGGTGGTGATCCCACTTGCTACCACAATCTGGCTGTCGATTAATGTGGCGACATGGGTAGTCAATTTTTTGACGAGCATTCCCAAGCAGATCAATCCCTTTGATGGATTGCATCCCATCCTCGTATCTGTACTGAACCTATTAGTGGGGTTGACGGCACCCTTGCTGACGATCTTGCTAATTGGGTTAATGGCTCGAAATATTGCTGGTAAGTGGCTGCTGGATGTCGGCGAACGACTACTCCAGGCAATTCCCCTCGCAGGCGCAGTTTACAAAACACTTAAACAACTATTAGAAACTCTACTCAAGGATTCGGGAAATAAATTCCGGCGAGTCGTATTGGTAGAATATCCGCGACGGGGAATCTGGGCACTTGCCTTTGTGACTGGGACGCTCGATAGTGAGATTCAGTCACAGATGCCTCAGGGGATGTTAAATCTGTTCATTCCGACTACGCCTAATCCCACAACTGGTTGGTATGCCGTCGTAGCAGAGCAGGATGTTCTAGATCTAGCAATGTCGATCGAGGATGCTTTTAAAGTAGTTATTTCCGGTGGGATCGTCAATCCTGGTAATGTAGCAATAGCAGCGTTGAGTCATGACTCAGCACCTGTAGTCGATCCCCTCATCGCTAGTGCTATACCTACCCCCATTATCGCTCAGGAGGACAACTCATAATTTATAGTTCAAAATGGATCTTTATCTGAAGATAGCCACCCAGATTCAAAACTTTTTTAAGTACGATCTAATTTATCTCCCTCCAGAAATGGAGGGTAAAATTTTGCGAGTAGAAGTCCAACTTTCTACCTTAAAACCATTAAGTTGGTTGGCACAGCAAAGATCGGATATTAAAACCTATTGGTCTGATCGTCAGGGTCATTTTACAATGGCTGGAGTCGGTACATTAGATGTAATTACTGGTGATTTGCCAATTAGCTATGCTAGTGTGTTTGGGCGGTTGAGACAGAATTTGTCACCCCTATTTCCCACGGTTCGATATTATGGTGGGATGGGGTTTAGTCAGCATCAATCGATCGATTCAAATTGGAAATTATTTGGTAACTATCGATTTGTTGTGCCGAGATTTGAAATTTGGACAGATGGCGTTAATACTTTTTTTGCCTGTAACTTTACCTGTGATTTTAGTTCGGAAAAATTAGATCTAGAGTTGGAGCTAATTTTACATGAATTAACTCAACTCAATTTTACTCAAGCAGAGATTGCCGCGAGTCTACCATTACAGCTCGATTTTGCTCTGCCAAAGCTCTGCGATCGAGTAGATAAACCAAATCGGATTGATTGGCAACAAAATATTAGTTTAGCACTAGCAAAATTTGCCGATCGACAGCTTGAGAAAATTGTCCTAGCTCGGCAATCAATTTTGACATTTACAGCCGATCTACAGCCACAAGCACTCTTACTATCTCTCCAGCCAAATAATTCGCACAGTTATCATTTTTGTTTTCAAATTAATCCCACTACGGCATTTATTGGGACTTCGCCAGAACAACTTTATTACCGTCAAGATCGATTGCTAAAAACCGAAGCTATTGCAGGAACTCGGCAGCGCGGAGCATCGGCGATTCTCGATCGAGAATTAAGTGAAGATTTGCGCAATTCACCCAAGGATATTCACGAGCATCAATTAGTAGTGAATAACTTACAAGGAATCTTAACCGAACTCTGTCATTCAGTGACAATCGATCGAGAATTAACTATTCTCAAACTAAATAAAGTTCAGCATTTATATACAAAATGTCATGGAATTTTAAAATCCGATCTTACTGATGCGGATATCTTACCCAAACTTCATCCAACCCCTGCTGTTGGTGGTTTTCCGCGCACTCAAGCCTTACAAATGATTCAAGAACTAGAACCTTTTGAACGGGGTTGGTATGCGGCTCCGGTGGGTTGGGTGGGTTATGATGATACTGAATTCGCCGTTGCCATTCGATCGGGTTTAATTGATCGCGATCGATTGTTATTATTTGCAGGTGCTGGTATTGTCAAAGGTTCCCAGGCGGAGGAAGAATGGGCAGAAATCGAAAATAAGATTCGCCACTTCACTGAGTTATTTACCGATCTACCCCAACAGATTTCTGATTTATCATTGGCGTAGTTGATTAAGTAAAAAGTAGGGGCAATTCCTGAATTGCCCCTACTTTTTACTCTTGATCGATCTTAGCCTCAATTACATCCCGAATCGGCCCAGGTACACTAGTAAAAAACTTGTATCCAGTCAACTTCTCTACTTCTTGAACCGAAGTGCGATATTGCTGCCAAGTATCTGATTTAATCCCCTGTTTATTTGGCATAATCACTGCGATTGTGCGAGTATTTTTAGTTACTCCAGCCACCCCAGCAGTTGGATTATCTAGCACTAAAATCACTTTCCATGTCACCGCAGGTACAACTACTTTACCCTGTCCTACTGTTGCTCTGAGACCATTTTTACCAATTCCACCTTGCCCATATCCACCAGAAACAATAAACAGTTCTTTGCCAGATCTTACTAATTGACGAGAATAATTTTCCAACTGCACCCACGCGCCTTGATTATTATCTGGCGACTGCGGGATAATATTCGTCATCAAAAAGGTTTGAATATTATCCTCTGGCGAGCGACTGCGATCCTCTGAATTAGCCATGTGACCGCGATCAAACCCGCTACCAGTATAATCAGCAGGCTTAATTCTTTCCCAATTTGCGGGCAATTCATCATCTGGCGCAAATTTGCCCACACGATGGGCATCCCCTAACCACGAGGCATTGAGTTCCCAAGACACCCAATTGGGTATCCCTTTGTTTTTAGAATAGGAAAGGGCATACTGAGGACGAGCAATTAGGTAATTTTCCGAATTGCCAGGGGAACTAGTTGCTTGAGATGGATTTCCCATCAGCAGATTGATATTACCTTTAGTTTCCCCGTTTAATGGAATGCCAGGATTGCGACAGGATACTAAACTAACCGCGATCGTCAATATCAGAAAATAAGCTATTTTTCGCACAGTTGTCAACATCTAAATCTCAATCTGGGTTTTAACTTCCCTGCTGCCCTCTTCAAACCTAAAGCCTAATCTTCTGTCGGACTAGGGGAATCATTATGATACAGTGCATCCAATCGCGCACGAGCATCTTCGACACTAATTGATTTCATAATTAGTAACGGTTCATTGGTGACATTGCCTAGATCATCTAGCAATTCGGGGTGCGGAACTGCACCTGCACGATAACTATAGCCCTGATAATTTGGATTAGTCATTCCCCTTGGCTGCGATGCCTCCGTGCTAAATCCGATTAAGCTGCGGACTAGATTCCCGATCGCCAGAAATGCCAAAATAGTAAAGGCAATTAGATAAATTATTTGTAACATGGCACTGTCCTACGCAAGGATAGAAGTAGCAAGTGAAAAGTTGGGGGATATTTGGCAGATCGATGTCACCACTTTAGTTCACAACAAACATGTGGGTAGATCGGCGACTGTCAATTCAGCTTTTATGAGAAATTCAAAGCAAACGTGACAATTTTTACTCCTCTATTTTAGACTGTTCCGACTGTCTTAACCGCATCGATATCTGCCAACATTCTGTAACGATTTTATGCCAAGCAACCATTTGGCTCGGTTCGATCCCCGCTTGGCCATCAACTGCCTGAAACAACAGTTTAGCAACACTTACCTCTTGCTGTGCTTGCTTGACTCGATCGAGTAATTCAGCTTGAGCAATGGGGCTAAGAAATGGAATCTGTTGACGTTCTAATAATTCGCTCGATCGACTAAACCAGTAGTCAAAGTCTACCAGTAGCGGTTGGAGAATAGTTTGGAGCAGTTCTTGCTCAGATGGTTGAGATTTAGACATAGGATGTAAATAGAAGATTTTTATATATTACTATTCTAATAGTTTTTTACAATTCTTAATCGGAAAATTTAGAATTGTGCGCTAGCGGGAATTGATGGGTATGCTGAAGATGACAACTAGCTGAACTTTGACTTTTTTGCTCGATCGACGGTATAATAGTACCTATGCACCAAGCTTTTGCTAGTTAAACTAAAGCTAAAGTAATTTCACTTCCCCCCTTATATGTACACGGTAGCTTGTGATAGAGGGATCGACCCTGCTTCGGGTTTTAACGTCCCATTTCAACTTTCACAATCGAATCCCCTCTAGATGCGGAAAGTTGTGGAGTTAGGGTTTCAACCCCCTAACCCCTAACCCCTAACCCCTAACACCTAATTTAATGGCAACCCAAATCACAAATAGCCCAGACAGACAGAAAGCCCTCAGCTTAGTCCTCAACCAGATCGAGAAATCTTTTGGGAAAGGGGCAATTATGCGTCTTGGTGATGCCACTCGGATGCGGGTAGAGACCATTTCGAGCGGTGCAATGACGCTGGATATTGCTCTGGGTGGCGGTTTACCCAAAGGTAGAGTTATTGAAATTTATGGCCCCGAAAGTTCGGGTAAGACTACCCTCGCCCTCCATGCGATTGCCGAAATCCAAAAATCGGGCGGAGTAGCCGCCTTCGTTGACGCAGAACACGCTCTAGATCCAACTTATTCTGCTGCCCTGGGTGTAGATATTAATAATCTGCTCGTTTCCCAACCAGATTCTGGAGAAGCCGCCTTAGAAATAGTCGATCAATTAGTCCGCTCTGCGGCTGTCGATATCGTCGTGATTGACTCGGTTGCGGCACTCGTACCTCGCGCCGAAATTGAAGGTAATATGGGCGATTCTCACATGGGATTGCAAGCGAGATTAATGAGCCAAGCACTCCGCAAAATCACTGGGAGTATCTCCAAATCTGGCTGTACGGTAATTTTCATCAACCAACTCCGCCAAAAAATTGGTGTTGTTTACGGTAGCCCTGAAACGACGACTGGTGGTACGGCACTAAAATTCTACGCATCGGTAAGATTGGATATTCGCCGGATTCAAACACTCAAACGCGCGAATGATGGTGAATATGGTAATCGCGTCAAAGTCAAGGTTGCCAAAAACAAAGTAGCTCCACCATTCCGAATTGCTGAATTTGATATCATCTTTGGTAAAGGAATTTCTACAGTCGGTTGTCTGGTAGATCTAGCCGAGGAAACGGGAATCATCACTCGTCGTGGTGCTTGGTATAGCTACAAGGGCGACAATATTGCTCAAGGACGCGACAACACCGTCAAGCATCTGGAAGAGAGTGCCGAGCTTGTCGTAGAAGTCCAAAAGCTGGTATTGGAAAAACTCAACAATGGTACGCCAGTTTCGGCGAATACGCTTAAACAAGCCGAGGAAAATGATGATGATGATGATGATACTGACACCGAAGAATAAGCTCATGTAGCTCTCGGAATTTATTGGGAGGGGCAATTCAGGACTTGCCCCTCCCATAAATTTTTCTGTTTAAACTTAGCTTGCAGTTGCTATTGACTACATAGAATGACGAACACACCCGATCCAATAGATTTACCCACTTGCTGGGCACCTGTAGATGTTTCTCGTGCAGCATTTGTGGCGAGTAATGCAGTGGTGATGGGACACGTCTCGATTGCCAAAGGCAGACCAGAGGTCAACGACTCTGGCGTAAGTATCTGGTATGGTGCAGTAGTGCGGGGCGATGTCGAACGAATTGAGATTGGGATTTGTACGAATATTCAGGATGGGGCGATTATTCACTGCGATCCTGGGCAACCGACGATTTTAGAGAGCTATGTTACCGTCGGACATCGAGCCGTCATCCATTCTGCCTATATTGAAACAGGCTGTCTGATTGGAATTGGGGCAATAGTATTAGATGGCGTGCGGGTGGGTAAAGGCAGTATTATCGGTGCAGGTGCCGTGGTGACAAAAGATGTACCACCTCATTCATTAATGATGGGAGTACCTGCAAAATGTTTGAGACAGTTAGAAGCTACTGAAGTTGAAGGGTTAATTCTCCATGCCCAAAAATACGTGCAATTAGCTCTAGTACATGCTGGCAAGGGAGCGGATTTAGGCTTTAAGATTTAAGCAATCAACTTTTGTTGGAGTGCAAAAATCGCTGCCTGAGTCCGATCGTCCACATTTAACTTATTTAAAATAGCATGAACGTGAACCCGCACTGTCCCAGCCGCAATAAACAGCAGCTTGGAAATCTGTTGATTAGTTTTACCATCCGCAATTAGAGCCAATATTTCCAACTCCCGCTTGGTTAGCTGTAACTCATTAACTAATGCTGGCGATCGATCGATCTGACTAATCGCCGCATGAATTTCCTGGCTAGCAATTCGATCCCACCACGTCGCACCGACCGCGATCGATCGAATTGCCAAAATCAATGTTTCGGCATCAATTCCCTTCAAACAATAGCCTTTTGCCCCTGTTTCAATAAGTTTTAGAACTAAATGAGGATCGGGATAGGAAGTTAAAATTAGAATGGGTAAATTAGGATGAAATTTTTGAAGCTGACGGCAAGTTTCAACCCCATCTAGTCGAGGGAAGCCTAGATCGAGAATAACCACATCAAAAGCCTGTCGCATCACTAAGTCGAGAGCAGTTTTTCCATCTGCCGCTTCTACAACCAGCTCGATTGTTGGCTCTCGGTCAAGACAGGTAATTAGGGCTTGCTGAATTAGTCCATGGTGTTGCTCTAAAGGCTGAAATCCTTGCTAAAGGATGGTTCTGTTGCAAAGATTTTCGCTCGATCGAGGGATTCAAGCGATCGAGTACAAGGGTTTTGAGCCTTTAAGCATC
>JANYIT010000013.1 GCA_025358725.1 Chamaesiphon sp. GL140_3_metabinner_129_sub | reverse complement strand
TACTGGTACTGCGATTGATGGTAATACGGCCATTCACTTTACCGTTGCCAATAACGATCTCAATGCTGCTACTTTCATCCCCGAAGCTAATCTAGTTGTCACAGGCGATCTCAAGTTGGGTGATGTTGGTACTGTCAATGTCTGGATTACTTCAACTGTCGCTCTGATTAGTTTGCCTGAGCTAGCGGTTGAACCTATTTCTGCACCTGTTGTAACTTCTGCACCCATTGAATTTGTTGTACCTGCTCTAACTTCCACCCAAAAACGCGCTGCTACTATTGCTGCGAAGAAAGCTGCGGCTACGGCTGAACTTGTTTCATTCTAATTTCTGCTCTACCCACTGGCGAAAACTAGTGGGTATCTAACTTTGCTGCTCTGCTGAGTTGGAGAACACTCAATAGCTTTGGCTACTGAGTGTTATTTTTTTTGCAATAAGAAAGGTCGCGTAAACAATTAAAACCATCATCAATCCCGTGTTAGCCCAGTCAATTCCTCTAGTTCAACAAGATTTCATGTTCATAGAATTGCTCCCAGGCTTAGTAATTTGTGAAGCATCACCCAAAGATCCTCACAGTTGGGGTAATGCTGAAGCAAATAAACCCGCATTCCTAGTCTATTTGGGATATAACATCCCACAGGAAAGAGATGAGTGGATTGCTCGACTTCGGGGGGTATGGAAGATCGATACAGAAATTATGTATCGTGCTGCCAAGCGAGTTTCAGGCTACTGGTATGAGATTAAGATTCGTGGAATGCAGCGATATTCCGCTCCCACTGTATTCGATCTCGACTATTTAAGCGAGTCGGAGCAGTATGGATTAGACTTTTTAGTTCACATGCGACAGATGGAGCTAGAAGCGGCTGCTTATGAGGAGATGACGACATCTAGAATCCTTAAATCAGCTTAGAATATAAATACCTCTGTTCTTTTGAACTAGCAGAGGTATAAAAATCTTTTGGTAAATAGCCTAGTTTGGATTAAATCTTATTCATCATCAATCAACAAGATTTTAGGAAAAATATTATGATTACTGGATTATTTATGGGTTGGACAGATCCCATTAGTAAAGCGTGGTACCCAATCCAAAAGATGTCGAAAAATGCTGATGGCTATCGGACTTGTTATGTGAATGGAGTATTTGATGCGATCGATGCTAGTCCTAATATGCAATTGCTATTTAAAAAAGGATTAATTAAACCGTCGGAGGTTAAAATCACCAAGGAAATCCCTTCTGTTTTTGCTCAACGGATGCCGATAGCACGTCCTGAAGATGCCGTCAAAGAGTTGCAGTTCCTCAATTTACCAAAACATCCTATCGATCCCATTGCTTATGTATCGAGAAGTGGTGGATATTCAATTACAGATGGCTATGATATTTTTCCAGAAGTAACTGCGGATGCCAATGGCGACTATCGCTTCTACTTTCTTTCCCGAAATCTGCCAGACGTAGGGGCTTCGATTCATGAATATATCGACAACCTATCAGTAGGTACGATCTTAGAATTCGATCGGACTGGATATCTCATTCATCACAATACTGTTTTAGGTAAACTGCCAGGATATTTAGTTGACGTGGTGGGACACAATCGCTCTATTCAAATTGAAGTTGCTAAGATTAATTCACAGATTGGCTGGCGTTACTATCATCTTCTTTGTCATGCTACTGTTAAATCTAAATCATTTACCGAAGCAAAATATCAACAGGTTTTGGCAAGTGTTTTATCTGCATGAGTAATTTGTTTCCAACTTATCAACTAACCGAACAGATGAGAGTAGTCGAGCAAATTCCCATTCAATTAAAGGGTGTATTGACCAAAAGTTGGTATAAACATCCAGAGCTAGGTTTATGTTTGTTTAAGGCAGCAACTTCACCACGAGTTCCTATCCCTAATGTGCGGAATGATTGGGTAGAAAAGGTGGTTTATGAAATCTCGAAGCTATTAGATTTACCCACTGCTCGTTACGAATTTGCTCTTGCTTGGAACGAAGAAAGACAGAGCTTTGTTCTAGGCTCGCTATCAGTTAATTGCTTGCCTCCAGGGGCTGAATCGATTCCTGGTGGAGACTTGCTTGCTAATACACTGCCTAATTATGAAGCAGGTTATCCATTGAGCTATAGCGTTGAGAATGTCCTCAAGGCTCTCGCCCAAAATGAAGTAGGCTGTCCCCAAAATTGGGTGGGAATCGCAGGGATAGATCGAGCTACCGATTTATTCGTGGGCTATCTGGCTCTGGATGCAGTTTGTGGCGGAGTCGATAGACATCCAAATAATTGGGAAGTAATGGTTGTTGATGGCAGATTAGATCTCTTTCCCAGCTTCGATCACGGCTCTAGTCTTGGTGGCAATCTCAGCGAATCAACGAGGGCGACGATCGCTGCAAGTGGTTTTGCGCCTAATCTGATGAAATCAGCTTTCTGGAATAATACAGAACGGGTCGATCCGATCCAAGGGTTCGAGATTGCGGTCAGGCTTTATCCCCAAATTGTTTGGCAACAGCGGTTAAAAGCGATTACTCCCATTCAAATTCAAGATATTTTTGCTCGAATCCCTGAAGGCCGAATTACTGCGGCTGCGGCTAAATTTGCGATCGATCTATTAGCATCCAATCGTCAAACATTAGCATCTGTCTAAAATCCCTAGTACTAATCTTTATTAGTGCTTTTTTATTGTTTGTGCGGCACCAATCTCATTGGTGCTTTTTTTGTTCTTTATCTTCTTTTGAAAATTCATGACCACTACTACAAGTCGATACCTCACCGACGCATTACCAGCCACCGATTTCTCCTATCCTTACGCCCAAGCGTTGCGCGGCGAGAATCCAACCCAGTGCGGTTATTTCGTGCCGCTGAGTCAAGCTGAGAAAGCTGGCTGGAAAAACCTCGAAGGTACCGAAATGACTGAGTACGCCTATAACAGTGGCAAAACGGAGGTGGGGATCTTGCTCCAGCAGCCTCGGATGATCCTTACTCCCATCTGTCAACTGGGGGCATTCGATCGCCAAGCCAGTCAAACAGAGGAAACTCTAGTCGTACTGGGCGAATGGGATCGCGCCAAGCACAGTAACGATCCTAACGCTGGTAACTTCCAAATCTTCTTGGTGATGTTTATGGACGCTAACAAGCAGCCGCTCCACGATATTCCACTCCGACTGTTCGCCAAAGGTTCCCACCAAGCGACTCTATCGATCGAGTGGCAGAAGTTTTGTACCTCAGTGGCTCGCTGTCAGGCTGAAGCAAACAAGACTTTATTTCGTCCTAAGAACGAAGTTTTCAATGCCCTGTGCATCTTTCAGCCGATTATCATTCGCAAATCTGTCGGCGATAAAGTCAAATCTGCTGCCTGTTACATCGATGGCTATGTCCATCCCACTGTCCTGAATTGGCAGAGTTTCTTTATGGGTACTGACGAACGGCTTGCCGATGCCATTATCGATATCCTCAATCCTCGATCGCGCTCATTG
>JANYIT010000394.1 GCA_025358725.1 Chamaesiphon sp. GL140_3_metabinner_129_sub | reverse complement strand
ATTCGATCGGGTGAATAGTTACTTTTGGGAGGCCAGATCCCCGACTTCTTGGAGAAGCGGTATCTCCTAGCGGAGAGGCTTCGCCAACGCGCTCCTCGGGTTTCCCGAGGGTTTAGCGAAAAGTGCGGTTTTGGGGTTTCCCCTGTCTTGTCTCGCTAAACCCTCGGGAAACCCGAGGAGCGCGTTGGCGAAGCCTCTCCGCTAGGAGATACCGCTTCTCCAAGAAGTCGGGGATCTGGCCTCCCAAAAGTAACTATTCACCCGATCGAATTTTAGCTAACAACGTATAAAAAGGCTCCCAATTATTTTCTTGTGCAATTGGTTCCCAAATCGCTTCGATCTGTGGACGTAATAAAATAGTTTGAGGATTCGACTTGCTCATCATATTTCCAACCGAGTTAAACTCAGACTCAGATATATTACTCAATGCTTGATGATAGAGTTGTAACCACTGATGATAACCAGAAGTTCCCACCACTTCCGGCATTAATTCCGTCTCGTTTAAAATCGAATTGAGATCCTTTACCCATCGCAGCTTAAATGCTTGACTTACCTCAAAGAAAAATTGATGATATCCCACCTGAGTACCAGCCAAAAGTTGAAGCGTCGCAACTAACAACTCATCCCATACTGGTGTAGTTTCTCCCGCCCAACCTAACTTTTGCAACATCAACTTTTTGTAAGCAGGGAAATAATATCCCTCGAATTTCGCTAGAGCCGTTGTCATCTCTGCGGGGTCTATTACCGCACTTAAAGGCTGCTGAAGCAGTTCTAAATTGAGTTTGCAGATTCCAGGTTGATTGCCATAACTATAGCGTCCGTAGTGGTCAAAATAGGCAGCAGTAAAGTCAGGATTATAAGTAGGGAGAAAGGCAAAAGGGCCATAATCAAAACTTTCGCCAGTAATTGACATATTGTCGGTATTTAGTACCGCATGACAAAAACCCGCCGCCATCCATTGGGCGACTAATTCGGCGACCCGTTGGACTAATTCAGTGTAAAATTGAACATAGCGATCTACACTTGCAACTGTACTGAGATGACTATAATAATATTCAATTACATGGTCTAATAACTTTTGAATTAAATCCTTGCGTTTGAGATAATTTAACCGCTCGAAAGTACCAAACCGAATATGCGATCGACTAAACCTTACCATAACCGAGGATCGCGTCGGCGAAGGTTCATCTCCTCGCCATAGATCTAAGCCTGTCTCAACCATGCTAAAACAGCGAGAAGTTCTCACTCCCATCTGATGTAAGGCTTCTGCGGCTAAAACCTCACGTACGCCACCCTTGAGCGTCAACATCCCATCACCACCGCGAGAATAGGGAGTCCTCCCCGAACCCTTGGTACCAAAATCATACAGCTCTCCATCGATGCCTCGGACTTGTCCGTAGAGAAATCCTCTTCCGTCGCCTAAACCAGGATTGTATTCACCAAATTGATAACCGTGGTAGCGTAGAGCGAGGAATGGATGAGCTGGATTATCAAATTTACCGAAAGCTTCAGTAAAATGTGCGTCACTAACTTGGGTGGGATCTAGTCCCAATTGAATTAATAAATCGTCATTGCGAAAGCGTAAAATCTGTTGAGGAAACTCTGCTGCTACTACGTCATCATAGTAGTCAGCACTCAGAGATTCTAAGGCAGGTTCATAATTAAGTGCGAGAATTGGATTCATAATTTAGTTGAAAGTTGAAAGTTGAAAGTTGAAAGTTGAAAGTTGAAAGTGAATAATTGTGATTTAAAGTCCCGAAGAGGTTGTTTGAAAAGTCAATTTTTTAACTTGTAAACCCTAGAAGATCCCCCCTGGCCCCCTAAAAAAGGGGGGATTCGGAATCTTAGTCCCCCTTGAAAAGGGAGATTTAGCGGCCCCCGCACGCCTTTGTTCCCCGACGGTTTAGGGAGACAAGACAGGGGGATCGAACCAATTGCGAGTATTAAAAATAACTTTTCAAACATCCTCTAAAACCTAACACCTAATACCTAAAAACATGTCCGATTCTTTGATGTTTAATAATGATGCTTATGTTGTGTTAGAGACAAATCGGCCGGAGGAAATACTCACTCCAGCAGAAATGTTTGCAAAGCTCAAAGAGGTTGTGATTAAATTTGCTGATGATTTACCGATCGATGTTCAGCAAATTACTGGCATCGATGAGCGAGTTCAATATTTGTTGGATACTAGCTGTGAGTTGGATTTAGCCCCAGGAGAGTATTTCCAATGGTATGTAATTAGGCTGGAGAAGTAATCGGCGTGGGTGCTGAATCGACAATTAATGAAATATTAATTTCTTCCTTCTCTAGATTTGGCTCAATTTTTACTTTAATACCTGGGCCAAAAAACTTAGTAATTTTATCGTGCTTTTCTTGCCAAGTATCGATATTAATAAAAGGAGAATAAAACTCTAAAGTTAGGGCGTAAGCACCATCGATTTCAGATTCTTGAAGACCTTTGAGAACTGGTCGATCGTCATCACTGGGAGCCAGTCCAAGTTTTTCTAAAGCAAGATCCAAATGAGCTTCTTGTCCATACCGAAAGCGGGTAACATCTTTGCGAATTTGATTGAGTGTAGATGTTGCTTGTTGTTCACGGAGTTTAATTAGGCTGGCAGAAGTGACTTCGGTAAAGGGAACTGGTTCAAGTTCTGCGGATTTGAGAGCCAACCCGCCTAACAGTAAGGGGACACCGTAGAAAAAACCAATCAAATTGAAGGTAGGATCGTCGATCGCGTATGCAAAAAAGCCGACAAGTGCGAGTAAACCGCCAAGATTGATGAGAACTAGACTGAGAGGAATTTGACGAAACATATCGATCGAATGAAAGACTGGAGTCCTTTTATTATCAACTAACTTAGAGGGTAGAGGGTAGAAGGTAGGGGGTAGCACAGAAAATAAAAAACATAGAGATTTTGGATCGTAATTTGGGAAATATATAGTTAAGGTGCCTTGAGCACATCAGGTTACTCAGCAAATTTGGACACAGCAATCATGAGTGTAGATCCCAAAACTCAGAGCTTATTTGACGCGATCGAGACAGTTAATTATGATCGAGTCAAGCTCGCGATCGACTCAGGTATAGACATAAATAGCCCCAACGATCGCGGCCAAACACCTTTGACAGTCGCTTGTCGTCAAGGTAATTTGGAGATTGTCGATCTATTGGTAGCTGCTGGTGCCCAAATGCAAGCGCAGAGTGAGCAAATTCGCCAGTCACAACCCGGACGTTTTACCTTTACCAGCAGTGGCGTATCGGTCCTGCCAATTCCTGACAATACTGAAATTCCCGAACCACCAGTCGGCGATCTGGAGATCCCCTTTGAAAATTTAATCGAGCTGATTCATCAGCCTACTAGCAATAAAGCTACTCCGGAAATCGAGCAATTTATTCCAATTGAACACAAACAGTTAGTATCTGAAGTTCGGTTTGCGGGGAAAGAGGCTCATCCAACACAGAATACAGATTTGAATAGAATTGCCGCTAATTGGCAAGATCTTAGCTCAGATGCTGAAGCGACTTATACCTTCGATCTCGAAGAAGTCTTTGCTGCCAATGAAATCGCTGAAAGTCTGGCGATGCCTAATACCATCGAAATGTTTGTCGATAGCGAACTTACCATGACTTCGCTCAATCGTCCATCTCATGAGGTCGAATTTGAATCGGGTGAAACGTATGTATTTGACCTCAGCCCCGATCTCGATCGACTTACCACTGAAGCACAAAAAGAGCCAGATTACTTATCCGTCCCGATGGGGGAATGGGAGGACAATGAAACTTACGTTTTGGATAGTTTTGCTCAACTAGTCCCAGAAATAGATCTAACGAGGGCAGATAATTTACTGGGAATGAATGAAGATCGGTTTGTGCCAACCGAGACTTGGGAGGAGGGTGAAACATATGCGATCGATCTCGACGATCTCAGTTCATACGACTCAATGCTGGGAACAGCTCCGGCTACCAACCCCTTTGGCGTGGACTCACCAATGGAGACACGACACTTATTCTCCGATCTCGAAGTGAATTTATTTCCAGAGCTGCTACAGGAGAGTGGTGCCACTCACAGCGATGACGACGAGCCTGACTACGATCCCGATACCCAGACTAGTACTGATATTTTTGGACAGATTAAGGCGAAACAGGATGATGAAGTCGATCTGGTTGCAGCTTATGGGGAAAATGCCACTAATACTTCACTGATGGCGGCGGTAATTGATGGCGATCTGGATTTAGCGCAACAAGCGATTGCGGCGGGAGCTAGTCTCGATCGCTATGATTGGAATATGGGTTATTCGCCGCTGGGAATGGCAATCGATCGAGGACATCTCGATCTCGTCGGTTGCCTGCTAACCGCAGGGGCAAATCCTCACTGTGGAAGTATTTCTACTACCGCACTAGGTTTAGCCGCAGAACGTGGTGAGGTCGAAATTATTCAAATGCTGTTGCCACGGGGAGTTGATGTCAATGCACCTGTCGGCCAAGAGGATTGGACAGCCTTACTATCTGCCATCAAAAATGGACATCGCTCGGTCGTTCAATTATTGGTAACTGCTGGAGCAAATGTCAATATCTGGAGTCGAGGCGAGACACCAATTCTCCTCGCGGCTAAGTGTGAAGAGCGGGAGATTTATCAATACTTATATCCCCTGGTGAATACCGCGATTCGATTGTGTGCTGATCGAGATGGCGAACATCTGCTCCAAGCGACCCAAAAACGCCGCATTCGCGAGCAAAATCGGCCGATCGAGAAATTCATCGAAATGGCGACAGTGGGGAATATCGATGAGATTAATCGGGCAATTGAGATTGGGATCGAAATCGATGAACTCGGTGCCAAAGGACATACAGCACTAATGGCTGCGGCTTATTATGGACATCGATCGATCGTCAATATTCTGTTAGCGGCTGGTGCCGATCCCAATCTGCTCAGCGACGATGATGGTTTAGGTGCTGGCATGACAGCATTGATGCTGACTGCGGGAAGTTTCTTTGCTAGCAATCGTCAGCATGTTGCACAACTATTGATTGCTGGCGGTGCAGATGTCGATCAACGAGGTGTTGGCGGCAAGACAGCGATTATGTATGCCGCTCTAGCTGGTTCTGGCTATCCAGAGTGTGTAGAGATACTGATTGCTGCTGATGCAGATCTGGACATCCATGACGATCGTGGACATACAGTGCTAACCTCTGTAGCCGCAACCGAAAATTACCCAATGTTGAACTTACTGATGCAAGCAGGTGCCTCAACAGTAGGACTAGAATCAATCCAACTGATCCAAGCTGCGGGTGCTGGGAATGTCGAGCGTGTTAAGTCGCTATTGCTAAATAAGGTTAACCTGGATCTCGATCGAGGTGCAGCAATTAGTAATGCCGCGGCAGCAGGACATACCAAGATTGTCGAGCTATTAATTCGGGCTGGAGCTAATGTCAATTTACGGGATAAATTAGGGTTTACACCGATTGCTAGTGCTGCTTATGCGGGATATGGGGAAATCGTCCAACTATTGATTGATGCAGGTGCAGATATTCAGGCTCCAGCGATTGGATCTCAGCGTTATTCCGCTCTAGAATACGCCCAAATGGGTCTGTATCAATTCGATCGAGACGATCTCCAACATGCTCAGATCATTCAACAGTTGGAACAATTAGGCGCACAGTAGTTGAGAGTTGAAAGTTGAAAGTTGAAAGTTGAAAGTTATGAAGGATATGTTGGTGAAAACAGCATATCCTTCTTTGTTTGTTGAAACATCTCCCATCTCCCAACTCCCATCTCCCGCAATTAATTCTCAATAGCTTCGATCGACAGCGCATTTTAGGTGTTAGGATGTAGCCAGTCGTTGGCAACACAGCTCTGAAAAAATCAGTCCTAATAGTAGCCACGGAAAGCAACGGGGAAAGATTGGTGTAAGTCCAACGCTGTCCCGCAACTGTAATGTCTTTAAAAATGTCATAACTTGATATCCAGATCGGATTGAGTCGTGAATTGACTGAGTCAGAACACCCGTTGCTTGAAGTAAATCACGTTCATCTGCGAGGTTCAAGGTGACAAAATATCGATATCGAAAAGTTGCTACATTGCTAGCAATGGTTAGCTTGAGCGGTTATTTAGTAGTTGGTTCGCCGACTCCAGCTCATGCCATGCACATTGCGGAAGGCTATTTGCCCGTTCAGTGGGCGATATTTTGGTGGTTAGCTGCTATCCCCTTCTTTCTATTGGGTTTACGCTCTATCAACCGGATTACCCAAGCACACCCAGAACTCAAACTACTCCTAGCATTGGCTGGAGCCTTTACATTCGTTCTCTCTGCACTCAAGATCCCATCAGTCAATGGCAGTAGCTCTCACCCCACAGGAACAGGTTTAGGCACAATCTTATTCGGACCTCTGGCAATGTCAGTGATGGGCGGGTTAGTTTTGCTATTCCAAGCGATCCTATTGGCACATGGCGGACTGACAACCTTGGGCGCAAATGCATTTTCAATGGCGATTGTTGGCCCGATAGTCGCTTATGTCGTTTACAATGCGATCGCTAAAACCGGACATCAGAAAATCGCGGTATTTTTGGCATCGATGTTAGAAGATTTGTGTACTTATCTAGTCACTGCGGTGCAATTAGCTTTGGCTTTTCCAGCAGCGCAGGGCGGATTCATGGCAGCTTTCATCAAATTTGTGGGTGTATTTGCAGTGACCCAAATCCCCTTGGCAATCAGTGAGGGTTTACTAACCTTGCTAGTATGGAACTGGCTCCAAGATTACGGTCAACAGGAATTGAAAATACTCGGCCTATTTCAAAAGGGAAATAATTTAGATGCAAAAATCCTCAATTAATGTCTGGTTATTAAGTGGTGCAGTCATCTTATCGATGGCTCCAGTCTTAATATTCCAAGGTAAAGAATTTAAGGCGACTGATAGTATCAATATCACGGCGATCGAATCTGTCAAACCTGGATACAAACCTTGGTTTGAGCCTGTGATCAAGCCATCTGGTGGAGAAATAGAAACCTTCTTGTTTGCCACTCAAGCCGCGATCGGATCGGGGGTAACTTGTTATATTTTAGGCTTATACAAAGGTCGCACCGAACGCCGGAAAACAGATGAAATCGCCACACCAGTCGAATATCGCGATTAGTGCATATTCATATTGATACGCTCGCTTATAGCAATCGACTGCGCCATTTACCCCCAGCTCAAAAGCTCTGGTTTGCGCTGGCGGTGCTGCTGCTTGCCCTGATCACTCACTATCCGATCCAAATTTGGATATTTGGGTGGATGAGCGTCTGGATCGTGGTTTATGCGGGGATTCCGCACCAAATTTATTGCTCGATGATCCTGGGAGTGATGACATTTCTCGTGACGAGTATGCCAGCTTTGGCGATCGAATATACTCGATCAATCTCACCAGCTATCCAGGCTGATTCCTTGTGGCAAATGGGTGTATGGGGCGGGCAGATCTATCTTAGCCGTCAAGGTTCGATCCAAGCGATCGAGGTGTTGATTCGCTCTCTCGCTAGTACTTCCACGCTATTTTTTATTGTGCTGACTATTCCCGCGATCGATTTAGCGACTACCTGCAAGAACATCGGCTGTCCGCCGATTCTAATTGAGCTAGCACTATTGGTTTACCGCTTTATTTTTTTATTGGCAGACACAGCCCAAAAAATCATTACCGCCCAAGTCTCGCGGGGGGGTTATCGGACTCATCGGCTCAGACTGAATAGCTTGAATCTACTGGTGCGGCAGTTGATTCAGCGCACGGCTAGTCGCTACCAACAGTTAACACTAGGAGTCAACTCACGGGGCTTTCAACAAGAATTCCGATTTTGGCAACCACAGTCTTATCAATATTCTCAACGTTATGCCAGAGAGTCCATTGTTGGGTGTTTAGTGCTGATACTTGGAGAAGTACTATATCGGCTTTAAACCAACTCTCAACTCCCTATCTCAATAACTACTAATGTCTGAGTATTTACTAGAGTTCCGGGATATTTATTACAGTTATCCGATGGCAGAGATTCCCACTTTACAGGGGTTGAGCTTTCGTTTGCCCAAACATAAAAAAACTGCTCTGATCGGTCAAAATGGTTGTGGTAAATCCACCATGTTTCTGATTGCTGATGGCTTGTGTCAACCCGATCGAGGGATAGTTACTTTAGATAATTTACCATTAACATTCGATCGAGCCGCACTCAATCGGTGGCGACAACGAGTAGGATTGGTATTTCAAGATCCCGAACAGCAACTCGTCGCGCCGACTGTTGCCGCAGATATTTCTTATGGGCTGTGTAATCAAGGTTTGTCCGACTCAGCAGTAGCAATCAAAGTAACTAAAACTCTGGCTGATTTTAACTTAGAAAATCTAGCGATGTCTCCGCTTCAACACCTGAGTTTAGGTCAAAAAAAGCGCGTAAGTATCGCGGGAGTGATGGCTTTGCAACCAGAGTTACTACTACTAGATGAACCAACTGCTTATCTCGATCCGGTTCAAACTCGTAACTTGCTAACCGAGCTAGCATCGATTGCCGAGTTAGGCACAACCTTATTGATTGCCACCCACGATCTAGATTTTGTGTATCAATGGGCAGACTGGGTATTGGTAATGGACGAAGGGCGGCTAATTGCGGAAGGTGAAACACTCAGAGTCTTTGAGCAGCTCCAATCTATGCCAGATTTTGAATTGGGAATGCCGACATTATGGCAGATGTGGTCGAGTCTAGCTGAAAAAATGCCCCAAGTACCAGCCCCAAGATCGATCGAGGAATTTACTGCTTATCTCGAAAAATATATATCAGGAAAATAGTCTCTGGTATTAGCAAATTGGTAGGGGCAAGTCATGACTTGCCCCTACCAATTTACTGACAAGAAGATTTTAAATTCCGATCAACTGTTAGAATCTTTAATTAGGGCTTGCTGAAGATCTCAGCAAGGCATTCACTGCAGGGGTTTTGAGCCTTTTTTTGCGAATCAAGTGCAAGGTTTTGATGCTTAAAGGCTCAAAACCCTTGTACTCGATCGCTTAAATCCCTCGATCGAGCGAAAATCTTTGCAACAGAACCATCCTTTAGCAAGGATTTCAGCCTTTAGAGCAACACCATGGACTAATTCAGCAAGCCCTAATTACACTATCTGCAATAGCTTATGTCATATCGTCTTGCCACTATTACCTGTGCTATCTCGTTTGCGACAACTAGTCTTCTTTATGCTTGCCCTAGTGATGCCCGTAAACTAGTAAAAGCTAATTCATTCCCCACCACCGGAAAAGTCTTAAAGCTAACAAATGGAGATTTGATGTGCTATCTAGATTTAATCGATCGCCGTGGCAAAAAATACAATCTTGGTGCTGATTTTGCAATCTGTGACCAAACTAAGTTTTTGAATCAGCAGGTACAACTAACTTACAAGCGTAGCAAGGTAAATGATTGTCAAAGTAATGAACCTTGCGGAAAAACTCGGATCGAAAATTTGGTTGTCAAAATGAAATTAGTTGCTCGAAAGTAATTTTGATCGGATCTAATTACCAACAATTGTGTCAAACATCTCGTGACTGCGATCGATAATTTCGCCATTAAATATTTTGACGAGATGATCCGTCGCAATTTGTAGCTCAGGATCGATTTCGGGATCTTCTGACTCAAAGAATGAAGTATTTGCTGCTCGATCGATATCCATTGATTCGGGTGGTTCGGCAAAATCGGCTGGGGGATCAAGTTCAAATAAATTTTCGACTGGAGCTAATGGTGCTGACTGCACTGGCACCATCGGCTGGGGAATTGGATCTAATTTTGGAAGTAGATCGACAATTGGTACTGGTGAGCTTTGAAGAGGAGGTGCAGCAAGATCTGCCAACTCTTGATCATCAGTTAGATATTCTACTGGTGCTGGAATTGCCGGCGGTGTGGCTGGTGTAGGTATAGATATTGTTGGTATTGGTTCGGCAGATTTTGAGGGTTGTGAAAGGCTCGGTTGGGGTTGACTTTTACCCATGACCTCCAGTTTCACAGCGATCGATCGACCAAACATTTTACTAAATACTTTAGCCAGTTCGGGCACTTTGCTAGCAGAAATCCGCTGCATCGTCTCAGATTTCATCGCTACCACCGCTTGGGCTTCCGAAATCGCGATCAACTTCCCAAATGGTTTGAATAAATCTCTACTGGCAGGTAGAAGCTGCTGCAAGACCTGTTCCCATGTGTGATCGAGGTTATTAGTATCGATCGGTATGATGGGGTCTACAGAGGCTACTGGCAGGGGCGTAGAGATCGCTACACTCTGCACGATCGGGAGTGGTGGCGAAATTTGTCGGGTAACAGATGTCAGGGGTGTGGGTGCGATGTTGGCGATCGCTGGAGCTGGCTGATTGCTGACTGTCAGCAGCCCCAAGATGGCGATCTCCAACCACAGTTGAGGTTGAGTAGTGTGCTTGAGTTGAATCTCACTATCTTTGAGATGTTTTTGTCCAGCGAGAATCCAGCTTAGTTGCCAAGTTTGGGAAATTTTAATCAGTTCTGTCCAAGTTTCAGTGGTGAGAGCGACTAGATCGGGACGTTTGGGTGCTGTTTTGGCGATCAGGAGATCGCGATAACAGCCTGCGAGGTTTTGGAGGACAGTGAGCGGCTCTTTGCCACGTTCGAGGATATTGCGAGTTCGATCGAGTAAACTTTCGGGGTCATTACTGGCGATCGATTGTAAGATGCCCAGTAAATCTTGTTCTGGTACAGAACCAATCAAATCCCAGACTCGATCGGGTGTAATCTCACCATCGAGTAAACTCAGTTGATCGAGCAAACTCTCCGCATCGCGTAAACCACCTTGCGCAATTTGGGCAATCAGCGTCACCGAGCCAGTCGGAATCTCAATCTGTTCGGTTTTGGCAATATAAGTCAGATGTCCCACCATCGCCTCAACGGGAATCCGTCGATAGTCAAACCGCTGACAGCGAGAAATAATCGTCGGCAAAACTCGTTGCGGATCGGTAGTTGCCAGCACGAATACTACATGTGGGGGTGGCTCTTCGAGCGTCTTCAGCAAAGAATTGAATGCCGCCGTCGTGAGCATGTGGCAATTATGAACTAATAGTCCGTTAGCTACAAAGTTATGATTATCCTCAACTTCAAGATCATAGACTCGTTGAACTCCAGCGAGGTTGACAGATTCGACCGTTTCCAAACTTGTACACCATTGATGGGATGGCATAAAGTTGTAAGTCTCCCAACCATTGGCGACTTGTCTTGGCGTTAAATCCGATGTAGTAGTAGAGACGCTGTTGCTCGCCTTTTTTGTATGACTTAACACTGGCTGGATAGCCGAGTTCGGTAAGCCAATCAGCAATAAGTTGGTTTTCTGCCACAGAGTATCCTTCTGTATGGAGATGGATGGTGGGACTTCCTTGTTGTTCTGTGGAGAGAATTGGGGAATCGGCAATGAATTTTGCCTTACGCCGCTCCCAGATACCATGTCCTTTAACATAAAGGTGTTTTTGCCAGTAGGATTGGATGCGATGCAGAGAGCAGCCTGATTGTAGATAGGTGGGAATAGGTAATTTTTCACCGCACCCACAAGCACAGATTGGTCTAATTGCTTCTGCTTGTTGCTGGATTGAGACAGAGGGGCGAGAATTTTCATCCCTGGTTTCAATGATTGAGCCTTGATCCATCCACGATCCGTCCTGATTAAATGATTGCCAGTACAGCTAATTTCTTGATGGGTAGTTTTGATGGTAAAAGTCTGCTTTTCCCCTCGTTCGAGCCATCTAAGTACCTGCTTCCACTCCCACGTAGAATTACTATCGTTATAGCTTAAAACCTTTTGACCGACTAATGCTCGATCATCAATCCGCATCCAACCATTATGGGTCAAAATTAGACTATCACCAGTCAAACACTCGTCAATTATATAAACCTTATAGCGACACTGAACAGGCGCATATTGGGCACGCTCGATGATTTCGCGAATATTGTCTACTCCTGTATTACTGGCAGCATCAATTTCGATAATATCTAGAGCAGCACCGAGGGCGATCGAACTACAGACAGCGCATTTGCCACAAGGTTGCGCTGTCGGTACCTGACTCGCCATACAATTAAGAGACTTGGCTAATATTCTCGCGCTGGAAGTTTTGCCTGTCCCGCGTGGCCCAGTAAACAGGTATGCTGGAGCAATCTTCTCCAGTCGTAGTGCATTAATTAATGTAGTCGCGATCGCCTCTTGCCCGACCAGATCGGCGAAAGTTTGCGGTCTATATTTATGATGTAGAGGTATATATGCCATCTGCGGGAAAATTAAGAGGAGATCGAGCTGAAAGTAACATCTCTAAACCAGAGGTTATTTACCCAGCACTAATCTCTAGGATACTCTAGATCAAATGTACCTAAATTGTGCATCAAGGAATCAGTAAATGTTAAAAAAAATCTGGCAATCATGCGTGAGGTGGTTTCGCAAATTATTCGGACGAGGGACGAATCGATCGATTGTTGGCGGAGCCTCACCGCGAGAAAATCGACTTGTCTCTGTCGCTGAATTACCACCTCTTGATGATACTGATCGGGAGTATCTATTCATGCAATTGCTCGAAGGAGTGGCTCATGGCTGGCAGCAACCACGGGCAATCGGCTTTTTTAACAAAATTAGGCAACGAGTCCGCAAATCAGAATGGCTAGAATGGCTCGATCGATTTGGGCATAATTTGATCGAATCACCTGTACCCAATTATGAACTAGCTGGGCGGATGGTGCAATTAGGTCAACTTGACTGCGGTGAAATTGGCGATCTAGCTGGAGAATATGGGGTGAGATTGCTCAATCGCCAATCCGAAGAATTCGCTGGGGACTTTCTGCCCATTATGGAGTTTGATTCTTTGGAATCATCAGGCGAGGATCTGCTAACGACAGATAGACAATTTGCTGAAGTACCGCTAGAACTATTGATCGATCAGGATCCAACTCCATCCCCACCACCACGATCGTTTACATCCCAACCGGAAGAAGAAGATCCCAATTCAGACACTCGTGAAATTACGCTCGAAGAATTTTCAGCAATGCTGCACAAGGATCCAAATTTAGTAGCTGAACTAGCTGAACAATTGGGGGTGGAAACGACCGATCCACAAGAGATCGTCAACATCGTGATCGCTCAAATGCAGCAGCAAGTACAACAAGTTAGTGGCGATCTAACGCCGATCTCCACCGAATCAACAACCCCCCCAACACCATTAGAAGTAATAACTCCACCACCAACTTCCAACTCCCAACCGATCCCACCGCCACCACCACCATTACCAAAACTAGAATACAAGCCGGAAGATCCTTGGAGTAATAATCTGCTGAGCAATACCGAAGATGTACTTCCAGAGACAGCTAACACGCCTGATCGAGGAGTCTAATTGTCAATGACGAAAATTACCAATTTATACACAGACGGGGCTTGTTCGGGCAATCCTGGCCCTGGTGGTTGGGGTACAGTTGCTTACTTTGATGATGGTAGTTGTCACGAATTTGGTGGGCGCGATGGCGCGACAACCAATAATCGGATGGAGATGCAAGCAGCAATATCGGCACTGCAATTTTTTGCCAGTACCAATCAAACCCAACAGTGTGTACTGTATACCGATAGTGAATACCTGATCAAAGGGATCACTCAGTGGGTGAAAGGTTGGAAGAAGAAAGGCTGGAAAACCGCTGCTGGTAAACCTGTCCTCAATCAAGACTTGTGGGAAAGCCTCGACATACTCGATCGAGAAGTCCAATCTCACACCAAAGTCCCCGTCTCCTGGCAACATGTTCGCGGTCATTCTGGGAATGTCGGCAACGAACGTTGTGACACGATCGCCAGAGGCTTTTCTAGTGGTCAACCACCACAACTGCGGCAACGCTCTACAATGGAAGCATCGGAGCTAGCTCCTGTTGCAGCACACTCTTCAAAAAATCCTGTAGCACCTATCCCCTCTCCCCCTGCATTGCAAATTGTCCCCATGTTAGAAGAACAGACTGTTCATGCTGATAGCAACGAACACATTCCCCGCGAAGTCCGAGTTGCACATCTTCACCACCTGATCGATACGTTGCGGATCACTGATGAAATTGCCAAGAATGGTTATCTAATTGCTAGCTCCGAACTCGCCGATCTCATGGATATCAATGCCAGTGCTGTCACTAGTCGCGGCGATAGTTGGGCATGGCGCAACTGGATCGTTTCGAGAGTCCGCCGCGAAGGTAATCAGATTTTATGGCAATTGGAACGAGTTGATGGGGAGTGAGAAAGTTGAGAGTTGAAAGTTGAAAGTTGCGACGTGTGTTCTGGAGGTTCCCTCCAGATTGAACACGTCAAGACAGAAAGTGAATCTTCTTTTCCCATTAATCTTTCCCCATTATTCAACTTAGCTTCATACTCAATTACTTATAACCAACCGCGCAATTTATATACTAATATGCCGACATATTCGCGGATAGCTTGTGTCGTTAGGGAGAAGCAATCTTCATTAGGGAAAAAGCTCAAAATAGTAGCTTCGGTTTGAAGATTTGGTTGGTCTATTTCTAACTGAGAGACTCGATAATCAGTTGGTGCAGCGATCGCTTTGATGCCTAGATGTTGGAAGATTTCCATCGATCTAGGCATATGCATCGCTGAAGTAACGAGTAAGATAGTTTTGAAATTCTGCTCCTGTAAAATCTTTTGGACATTTACCGCATTATCGCGAGTATTCAAAGAATTAGCTTCGGGAATAATATCTAGATTGGGCACACCCATTTTAACTAATAATTTAGTTAAATCATCAGCTTCAGGAGTACCATTACCTTGCCATGAAATTCTCCCACCACTGACGATAATTTTTGGTGCTTTTTTT
This sequence comes from Chamaesiphon sp. GL140_3_metabinner_129_sub, assembly GCA_025358725.1. Classification (GTDB taxonomy): domain Bacteria; phylum Cyanobacteriota; class Cyanobacteriia; order Cyanobacteriales; family Chamaesiphonaceae; genus Chamaesiphon. The sequence continues at coordinate 6,763 of JANYIT010000394.1, read as the reverse complement.
GCATGATATAAATTAGCACCGTACCAGACTCGATCGCCTGCATCTGTAAAATCTACATCAGGACGTGGATAAGCTTGGGATCTAGTTCCGCCGCCTAATACCACGATTGCATCTGCTGTTGGCAATTCAGTTTTAACAATGTTTTGCCATTCTAATGATTGAGCCAGCCAATGACTAATCCAATTATTACCACTGAGGAATAAAATTATGAGTGCGGCACTAATAGTTACTGGAGTCCACTTTGAATTTACCCACCACAAGATGAGGGCGATAGTTAGTAATAAACAAACTGCAACCATTGGATAAAAAAATAGGGGAATAAGTTTTGAGAGAAATAAAAACATTGCTCAATTATTGCCAATCAACTAAGAGAATGTTTTGAAAGTATAGATTTAATCTCCCAACCTCCTTAAAAAAGGGGGGCTAGGGGGGATCTTCTTTTACGAGACTATCTTATACTTTTCAAACACTCTCTAAGAGTGAATTGACTTTTTGGAGTAGCTCAGGGGTAGAGAAACCTTTATTGAGATAGTCAGTAGCTCCCAATCGTCGAGCTTCTTTGCCCCATTCCTCGGACAGTCGAGATGAGACAACCAGGATCGGGATATTAATATTTGATTGACGAGTGCGATCGATCAACGTGAAACCATCCATATTTGGCATTTCCACGTCAGTAATCATCAGATCGGGCAGGGGGTTGGAGAGCAACCAGTTCAGGGCTTCCAGGCCATCATTACAGGTATAAGTGACAAATCCACACGTAGTAAGACTAGCTTCAAACCGTCGCCGCATCAGAGCGGCATCATCGACGATCAAGATGCTTGGGGCAGACGGTTTGGTCTGTTCTACCGCCAATGTGGTGAAACTATAATCATGATCTCGATCTCGATCGAGACTAGTTGAAAGCTTCCTGGTGAGGGCGATCGGGTCGAGCACCGAAATCAATCGACCATCAGATTGGAGACTGACTCCGAGTAATCCAGCGGGAGCAATCAGCGGACTGGGGAGGGGTTTAATTAACAGTTCGGATTGTCCCAATAAATCGTCAGCGATCGACCAAATTTCGCCACCATCGGTATCTTGACGAGTCCGAATACAGACGGCGGTATCGGGGAGCGATCGATGGCCAAACTGCCAATAGTTGGCTAGATCGAAACCGGAGACATCGCCGCGATCAGTTGTCAGCGTCCAGGCACACATCCCAACTTGATCATCTGCTGACATTTTGGCAGCGATCGAACTCAATAGAGTGGTTTCGAGGACTTCTTCAGTGGGGAAGGCAACTGTGCGCTCACCAACTTGGAATAGCACGCAGGGCACTAGTAGTTGAGGTGCGGGTACTTCGATCGTAAACTTGGTGCCATGACCAATGACAGTTTCGAGGCTTAATTTACCGCCAATCGTGGCAATCTGGGCGACGACGACATCTAAACCCACGCCGCGTCCAGATACCTCGTTAATGGTGCTGCTAGAGCTAAATCCTGGTTGACAAAGCACCGCCAAGAGTTCGCTAGTTGAGAGCGTACTCTCGATCGAGAAACCTTTTGATTTGGCAATTTTGGCAATCGCAGCAGCATCAATGCCGCCGCCATCATCGCCAACTTCTAATTGATAGATATTTCCGCGTCGATAGAGTGAAACATCGATTGTGCCGCGTTCGGGTTTACCAGCAGCCAATCGTTGTGCTCTAGATTCCAAGCCATGATCGTAGGCATTTCGCAACAGATGGAGTAGGGCGGGTTCTAATTGTTGGACAATCCCTGCATCTAATTCTACTTGCTCGTTGTGAACGATCAGTTCTGCTGGTTTACCATAACGGTTGGTGAGATCGCGAAGGATCGCTTTAGCCCGTAAGGTGAGGTTCCGAAATGGGATCAGACGACTAGTTTCGATGCCATCTTTGAGCCGCATGATACTTCGATCGAGATCGTCGAGATGGTGATGGTTTTGATAAGTTGCTGTCTCGATTTCTTGACCTAGTTCTGACATCCGCAGCGTATTTTCGAGCAGCCTGACGATCGTCGTATAACCCTGGCGATATCGTTCGGTGGTGACATTATTACTAGAGTCCTGCTCATCGCTGAGGCTGCGGAGCAGTGCGTAATCATCCTGGAGTTGGCGCAGTCTGGTGACAAATTGCGAACTCTCTTGAGTCAGTACATTTAGTTGGCTGAGTTGGAATTGGAGTTGGTTGGATATGTTTCTCACCGCTCGTGCTGTCAAGAGAGTGTCTACAACCTGTTGTGCCGATCGATCTAGTCGTTCTAGTGGCACAGGAATAGAAATACTTCGTTTGACTGCTACTGTCGTGGCGATCGGTTGTCCGAGAGCTGTTGCGGAGATGGCTGCATCAGTCGTTACTGACTCTGTAGCCACCAGGAGATCATTTTCAATTAAGCCAATTAATTCAAATTCATCTAGTTGGGCTAGTTCGGTAAAATCATCAAATTCTTCACTTCCGAAACTGGTCAATAAGTCGATTTTATCAGCCGAGATCGATTGAGCTGCAATTTCCTGATCCAAGTAGAAATTATCGAGTAAATCTGGTAAATCTCGATCGACTAATAAAATACTTTCTGCGCTGGTGAAATTATTACTAGAGTTAGATTCAGTCGTCATTTTACTGACTGGTAAGATCTCCTCATCCACAAAGAAATCATCTAGTAAACCTGATAAATCTAGATCGACTGGTACAATACTTGCTGCGCTGAAATTATTACTAGAATTAGCTGCGGTCGTCATTTTACTGACTGACAAGATCTCCTCATCCAGGTAAAAATCATTTAGTAAACCCGATAAATCTTCATCTACCTTAGGACTGGCTTGATTTATTACGCCAAGACTTGGGGCTAATATGTCCCGATCAAACTCCACACTGGGATCGATGATGCCGATCAAAGGCTCTGCCAACGCACTAGAATTCACCATCTTTGCGGCACTTTCCAGTGCATCTAATCGTGCGATTTCAGCAGTACTAATCTCGCCACTATTTTTGACACAATTTTTTAACACCTCAAAATATGGCAACCATAACGATCGCCATAATTGACTATCGGGATGACTAATTAATCGATCGCAACGTTCGATTAATAGCATCCAGCCTGCTGTCAATTCGAGTTCGATCCCAATTTGAGTAAGCTGGGTAATAGTAGCCTGAGCTGTCTCAAGAATATTCGAGGGTACTGCACCTTGAACTGGCATATTTGCTAGCTCCATCTCCAGATCCAAAATCACTAGATCGAATCCCTGTTCGGCAAATTCTTGGTGAACTTGCTTCATTTCATTCCAATCGGGCAAGTACTGCTCTTTTACCTGCGCGTGAAGAGTTTGAAGTCGCTGGATTGTGAGCTGAACTCGATTCCCATCCTCAACCTTGGGATAGCTGCCTGGATGGATGCCAGGAGTAGAAATTTCTAAACAACTAGCCAGTAACTCTCCAGCTTCCAATAGCAGTTGGCTCAAATTGCCATCATTCAAAGGTGGTGCTACTTCCAGATAACGCAAATCCGAAAGTAAATCTTCTAAAACCATCGCCCCAGACAACATGCTATTCGCTTCAACCGTTACCGCACCACCTTTGATCGTGTGAATAGCACGGTAGATCGATTGAATATTGACAGTCCAAGACTCTGATGTCAATCCTTGGATAATGTCAAAATAAGTCTCTAGCTGTTGCTGGGTATCGATGAGAAACATCTCCCGCAACTCTTGCTGTAATCGCGCTTCGGCTGAATTGTCGGGTGTCATCATGATGTTTTGGGGCACAGAGTTTGATGGACAAATCTAGGGTGAATTAGTAAATGATTGCTGGTTTGATTTGTCGCGGAGATCTTTACCCCCCCAACCCCCCCTTGGAAAGGTGGGGCTTTACTCCCTCCCCTTTATAAGGGGAGGGTTGGGGTGGGGTAAACAACCTAAGCATCAACTCAAATAACTTGTGTATACAGGGTAGCTTGGAAAAGAGTTGCTCCTGCCCCCTCCCCTTTACAAGGGGAGGGCTGGGGTGGGGTAAAGTCTCCGCTGAAGTCAGTCTTGCTTTGCGGGGAAGTGTTAGCTTTGGCTAATCACCTGAGCTGACAATAGAGCGTATACCGCCTCTACCGACTCAGGATTGTTAACGACGGTAGAATCGGTGGGAGCTAAAAAGTTCACAGCCGGAGTTTGATCATTCAGTCGGAAAAACTCTACTCGCTGAAGTAGATTCTGTGCCAGAGTACCCATTGTGTGAACCTGCTCGCGGGTGACTGTTGCCTTCTGCTCGGTACTTTGAGCGATGATGCCGATCGATTGAATCGCTGTCAGTGTATCGCTCACCACCCGCATGATGTTTTGACTGGAAATACTTACTTGTTCGCCGACGATCGCCACCTCGTCGGTTACCAGTTGAATATTGGTAAAAGCTTGACGGGACTTGCCCATTTCGTCTGTGAATTTTTTGACGAGCTGATTGATGTCAGCAACATCTTGATTCAGACCAGAAGTTACCGTTTGGATCTGGTTGGTGCGATGTTGGAGCGAAATCAGACTATTATTGTTTTCTTCAGCTAATTCATTGACTCGATCGGCAATAGTTTCAAATTCATGTGCCAGACTAGCAAACTGGGTGGGATCTTGTTCTTTCAATGCCCGACTCGAAAGTAAAGAAGCATTCAAGGCTAGCACCCTAGTTAGTGCAGTTACCCGTTTTTGATCTTTGGAAAACTGTGTGGCTAATGCTACGAATTCATTGAGACGTTCTACCCGTCTGACAATCTGCTCTGTACCCTGTTGGAGCGATTCAATCCCATCGGCCATCTCGCTCATTTCCTGTTGTCCATTCCCCACGGCGGCTTTGGCCAATTCCACAGCATCAGTCGTTGCCAATGCTTGAGCGTTGGAATCGGCACTGAGGCTATTAACTTCGGCAATCAACATCTCGATTTGTTGGATCGATCGAGTTTGTTTCTGGGCTTGACTAGCAGTTTCTATTGCCAATTTCTCCAGTCCATCGGCACTACCGACGACTCGATCAGCACTGGATACTACTACGGTAATAACTTGGTGCAGCGATTCAATCAGGCGATTGAGAGTGTCAGAAATCAGTCCAGTCGATCGTCCGTTTACATCCGCCTGAACGGTCAGATCGCCATCTTCGAGAAAACTGACAACATCGAGAATATGGCTGATATCTGTTTGGAGAGTGGCACTTTCTCGGACAACTTGCTCTTGTTGTACAGATCGCAATTGATCCTGCTGTTTGAGTTGTTCGTTTAGCTCAATCAGGCCGGATTGGACTGTCTGAAGGGATATTTGAGCTTGATCTCGATCGAGAATATAACTTCTAACGGTAATCACCACCAATGAACCAGTCACCACCAAGACACCCAAACCGATCAGTTCTAACAGGATGGCATCTGATAGTGCTTGTCGTTGGCGCAGCCGCTCCGCTGGTGCATCGTTCCGAATTTCATTTTGGACAGTAGAGCTACTTGTGGCGACGGTGGCTGCCAACTGTTGAGTAGTATTCCAAACATTCCAAGTTGCAGAGCCGATTAATCCCAAGTTGATACAAGTTGAGATGATAATTGTACTGACCAGATGCTGTTGGAGCAATGATTGGAGACGATTGGGAGCTTTGGTGCTAATTTGCTCTAATTGTGGGGACACAACTGAGATTGGCGATGTTTCGGAATTCATAAATCTGGCGTTGCTGAATTTGGGTATGAAAAATAGATAGGAGAGGGGGGAGATGGGAGATGGGAGATGGGAGGGGGGAGATGAGGAGATGGCGGCGAAAGTAGCTCAGAATACTGGCAAACAGACCGCAGAAGTCAGTCAAATGTTGGTGTTGACGCGGAATGTCCGTCAATCAGCCCAAAATACCATGCAACAGTTGGTAGTGACCAATCGATCGCTGGTGACACTCCAATCCTCAGTAGCCGAAGGTCAAGGGACGATTTCCAGTCTCGATCGAGAAATTGATGTATTACAAGCAGGTAGCGATCGAATCGTTCAAGAAATTAAAACCCTAGGTGAATTCGTCGGTCTGGCCGACAGGTTTGTGCAGGATCAAGGTGAAATCGTGATTCAGACTCAGATTTTGGCACTCAACGCTTCTCTAGTTGCCGCTAGAGCCGCCGAACAGCGTGACCCCAAACAGTTTGCTGCCGTGGCGCGGGAGTTTGAATTAATTGCGACTCAGGTTAGTCAACTAGCACAACAAACTAGTGAAGGATTGACTAGTCTGGAGCAACGGAGTTCTCAAATTCACCAGGTGGTGTCATCAGTAGACGTAGATGTCCAGAAATTGGGCGGTTTGGTAAATACCTTTACTCAAGGTGTCAAACAAGCAAGTGATGTCTTTGCGACAGTTCAAGCAGTCACAGAGCAAGCCGTCGAGTCAGGAAATCTCGTATCAACAGCTAGCCAGCGAATTGTAACGGCAGCGGATTCCACTACTGTCGCGATCGAATCAATCTCCTCGCTCAGTCAGGAAATTTCGCATCAGTCTCAAGATGCCCAAAACTTGGGCGACCAATTAAATATTCTCTCCACAGATTTACTGGAAAATATTCAAATCTTTAAGCTACCAACTTTACCAGCAACAGCGCATACCGCCCTAGATTTTGCGGTCTGATGTCAGTCATCCTACATTTTTGGCGGTGCTGATTTGAGCTATTGTTGGCCATTGTTGCAACAAAATTACCTCATCTCCCTCCTCCCATCTCCTCATCTCCCCCCTCCCATCTCCCATCTCCCATCTCCCCCCTCTCCTATCTATTTT
>JANYIT010000344.1 GCA_025358725.1 Chamaesiphon sp. GL140_3_metabinner_129_sub | reverse complement strand
CGTTGAAGTAGCTCCCTTGGCACGATTTTCTAACCACCGCCCTAACAGTGTCAGCGTGATAATCATTGCAGCAGCTTCGTAATAAACCTCTGCTGATAATCCCTGTGTAGTGAAATACCGAGGATTGATCGTTACCCACAGCGAATAGAAAAAAGCGATATTCGTACCGATCGAGATCAGTGTGTTCATATCGGCGGTACGATGGCGAAAGGCTTTCCATGCCGATTGATGAAATTCTCTACCCACCCAAAACTGTACGGGGGATGCTAGAGCTAGCTGTACCCAGGAATGTTCGAGCCAAGATAGAAATGAAGGAAGTTTGAGCTGAAAATGGCTCAAACTTCCCAGCACCAGCAGGAAACTGAGCATGGCACCGATGAACACTCGCTGCTGAAGATTTCGCGATTGGAGTTGCTCTTTCCTAGTTTCGAGATCATCTTCAGGGGTGAGATCTGCTGAGATTATTTGTGCCTCATAGCCAATGTCAGTAACCGCTTTGCAAATAATGTTGCTATTAGTTTTTTGAGCATCGTAGCTGACACTTGCGCTATCGATACTAAAATTGACATTGCAATTCACAACCCCTGGCACATTCAAGATCGCTCGCTCGATATTGCTAGCACAGGAGGCGCAACTCATCCCCTGGAGTTTTAGATTTAGCTCTTCCATAATTATGATTGGCAATCCTCAGTCGATCGATTGGCAATTTCCGTAGGTTTTCCTATCTCAGTTTCCCGCCAAAGTTCAAAACCTGTAACCAGATATTAGCTTAAGATCTTGACCCACCATTGTCCCACTATTTTAACAACTAAATAGCTAGGTAGATAATATTCGATTGGACGATAAATAAGTAGCTGGAAGTAATTAAATATAAAATGCGCTGTAGGATAGACACTACTTACCAGTTAGAGTACAGGCAATCTTTGTCTAATGAATATTTACACCTAGCTACTTATTTACAATTAATTAAAACAACAAAGCTTGTCAACGTTCCATCATAGTGAATATGATTAAAATATCTAAACAAGCTGTACTTCAGGTAAGTATTTTCAGATGCCATGTCCATTAAAACCTTTTTAAAAACTCTCATCTGCTGCCTGATCTGTTGGCAAATCGTCGTACAACCCAGTACTGCACTCATTCAATCAAAATATTACAGCTATCGACAGCCTAGTTTCGATGGTACTGGTAAATATTACATGGGTAGAGAAATCGCCCAGGTAATGGGACATCAAGGCGCAGACTGGCTAGAGCGTCCTGATCGAGCCACAGAAGAGCAACCTCAGAAAATGATCGCAGCACTGGGATTAAAATCTACAGATGTTGTAGCCGATATTGGCGCAGGTACAGGCTATATTTCCCAGCTTCTAGCACAACAAGTACCTGAAGGGAAAGTACTTTCCGTAGATATTCAACCAGAAATGATCTCACTGTTACAACAACGAATCAAGAAAAGCAAGATTACGAATATTCAAACACAATTAGGCACAGAACAAAGTCCAGAATTACCCGCAGCAAGTATCGATCTCGCCATCATGGTAGATGCCTATCATGAGTTCAGTTATCCCCATGAAATGATGGCAGGTATTGTTGCTGCACTTAAACCAGATGGACGAGTTGTATTAGCAGAATATCGCGGTGAAGATCCTCAAGTTTTTATCAAGCCTCACCACAAAACTACTCAGAAACAGATCCAGTATGAGATGAAAGATGTGGGACTGAAGTTACTAAAGAATGAGAGTGTTTTACCTCAGCAGCATCTATTATTCTTTGGTAAATCGTAGTTAGTGACTGGGGCTTAAATGATAACGGTTTGATTTCGGATAGTTGCTCTATTTCACCAAGAATAGGCAACTTAGACAACCAATCTGATGGATAATGACAATCATCGCAACAAATTGAAGCTAACCAGCCGCCATCACTCGATCGATTGCTGCAATCATGGGAAGATGAAGGAGACTCGCAAGAACATCTAGAAACTTGGGAATTTCTTCACAAAGCTTTGGATGCAGATCGGATTAGCAATCGTCATCTATTCTCATGAGTCATATTATCTTATTAGATACTGGAATCTTGGGAATGGTGACAAATCCCAAAGCTAATTCATAGTGTCAAGAATGCAAACAATGGCTAAATTCACTTAGTTCTAGAAACTATCTTGTTGCTCTACCTGAAATCACCGATTATGAACTAAGGAGAGAATTAATTCGCGCAAATAAACTGAGGGGTATTCGTCAACTTAATGAATTAAAAGCATTAATTATTTATTTGCCCATTACCACTCAAGTTATGCTCAAAGCAGCCGAATTATGGGCACAAGCAAGGATCGAAGGTTATCCCACTGCTCATTCAGAAGCAATTGATGGAGATGTAATTCTCGCAGCTCAAGCTATTCTAATTCAGCTACAGGGTCATAGTGTGACGATCGATCGAGTCCCTAGGCGATGCGTTATTAGACTTCAATACAGCCGACGATCTGACAGCTTGGTTGACTAAATCGCTGTGAGATACAATAAGTGAGTAGTTGGGATCGATCCAACGCCCCACCATCCCACACCTTGCATCATCATGTCCACTAACACCGTTGAAGTTTCACTCGAACACTATTGTGAAATGACAGTTAGTGGCATGATCGCACCCGATTATCGAGAACCGACTAAACTAGTATTAACTACCCCCGATGGACTTCAGTTTCGCGCCGCGCCGTTGGGAGATATCACTCTGATTGAGGGTGATAAGCAATGGCTGGTGATTCCGATTATGCAAACCGATGGGCAGATTACCCGTTTGCAGATCGTTGAAGCCTATACTGAAACTGCGCTTGAACCTGATAAATTTGTCTGTGTTGCGAGAATTTGCCAAGTCAGCAGCAAGCATAACATGGTCACTGCGAAGATCGACAAACATGGCGAACAAACTATTCGTCCCACCTTCCTCAATCCGCCGGAAGCAATGAAGACAGGGCAATTGTGGCAAATTGTCGCCCAACGGGTGGGGAAGACATTAGAGATGCTCAAGGCGACACATCTCGACCCCAAAGAAGGTGAGGAATCGACAGTTAAATCTCTCACCAGCGTTGCCCCTAAGACTGTTTACAACCCTCGAAACCTGGATGACGATCGGAAGACTGAAATGACTCCTTTCGCCCTTTCAGCCCTAAATTTGGAGCTAACTGAGCGAAATTGGGAATTGTCCCTTACCAGAGTCAAGGAGCCAATCTGGGAATGGGAGGCTCAAAGCCTAGTCCCGACAGAATTACGAGCGCGAGTCCAGGTACATGCGCGGACTAAGGTAGCGCGAGTGTATGCGTATCCTCATCAGACTAAATATGTTTGTGCTAAATCTACCATTCCGACTGAGGAGGGAGAATTAACTGTAGATGAGGGTGATAAATATTTAGACAGGTTAATTGTCACCCCATTAGGTGCAGCTAGAGGGATTGGTGCGTCTTGTTTTCGGGTGCAAATTGGGCCGTATGAGATCGTGATGGATGCGGGAACTCGCCCCAAAGGGAGCGATCCTTTACCTGCGTTTGAACTGTTAGAGCGTCCGAATTTGATGATAATTACCCACGCTCACCTCGATCATATTGGGGCGTTGCCGATTTTTCATCGGGATTTTCCTGACGTACCGATGATTTGTACCCACGGTACCCGCGCAATTGCCCATGTGATGCTGACAGATGGTTTGAAGGTGCAGACAGCCCAACAGAAAGAGGGAAATGAAGACTTCGGACAGGTATTTTCGGCTGACGATCTCGATCGAACCCTATTCACGCTCCAAACTCAACCCGTCGGCGTGGACTTCTCACCCCTCCCAGGCTTGACAGTTCGCTTCATTCATGCTGGGCATATCGTCGGCGCAGCCTGTATCTACATGAAATACGGCAATCGATCGATCCTCTATACAGGCGACTACAATACCACCAGCAGCCGCACCGCAGAGGGGCTGAAACTCGCCGACTTACCCGAAGCGGACATCTTAATCACCGAATCTACTTACGGTGCAGATACCCACCCCTCCCGCCGCAGCCAAGAGAGCGATTTGATTAAAGCGATCGTCGAAGTTGTCGCCGCAGGTGGTAACGTACTAATACCAGCCTTCGCTCTCGGACGTGCCCAGGAAATCATCCTCGCCATCCGAACCAGTGCCCTATTCCACAGCGTCAACGTCCCCGTCTACGTCGATGGCTTAGTCCGCGAAGTCACCGATTTATTCCAAAATCAGCTCG
>JANYIT010000338.1 GCA_025358725.1 Chamaesiphon sp. GL140_3_metabinner_129_sub | reverse complement strand
CTAGTATCTTAGTCCGCGAAGGCGGACTTTGCAATATTAGCCGCGATTTCAATCGTAGGCATTTCTATAGGTAGCTTAAAACTGGAAGTACAAAAATTCGCTTTTGTGGTTACAGGAAATCAGCGCAATAATAAAGACGATCGCTGTACCGCAGGCGTAGCCAACGGTTGGTCGCCAAGCATACCAAGCGGGCTGTTGTCCATTGAGATGACTATAGACATCTAGAGCCACTGGTTCTCTGATCATAAACTGGTACAGATTTGGTAAAAAAAGTGTACAGCCGAGGACAACCATTAATAACTGTACTCCTTCGAGACTGTAGTTATTCAGCGGTTGAAATTTAACACCAAAGCTACTCAGAAAACCAAACTGACTAGCCAAACTTTCCGGCAAAATAAACCCACTATAACCAAGCATTCCCAGCAGAATCCGCCCAGCATCACTTAAAGTCTCAGCACGAAATATTACCCAAGAAACCACAACTGCCATGAAAGTTAGTAGACGGGCAGCCAGCGAGTGATACCAAGCATCAAGTGAAAGCTGCCGCTGCTCAAGCAACTTTTTCCACGCACGATCGATACAGAGATAGATACCATGCAATGCCCCCCAAACGATAAACGTCCAGCTAGCCCCATGCCAAAAACCACCCAAAAGCATTGTAATCACTAGATTGCGATAGCAAAGTACCTCACCTTTCCGACTGCCACCGATTGGGATATAGATATAGTCGCGCAGGAACCGACCAAGACTAATATGCCAACGCCGCCAAAAGTCACCAATCCCGATCGCTTGATAGGGGGAGTAGAAGTTGATTGGCAACTTGATATTAAACATTTTTGATAGCCCGATCGCCATATCGCTATAACCGGAAAAGTCAAAGTAGAGCTGAAGTGTATAAGCAATTGCTGTTTGCCAAGCAACAAAAAAGCTGACTAACTCTCCGCTATTAGCGATGGCAAAGCCTGGTGTCGAGTAACCAGCAACAGCATCAGCGATCACCGTCTTCTTAAATAGTCCAATTACAAAAATTGTAAAACCGATCGCAAGATTACGAAAATCAAAGCGGTAATTGAGCCGCCGAAATTGTGGAATTAGTTCATCGGCACTAAGAATTGGCCCCGCAATTAGATGAGGGAAAAAAGTAACAAAGAGGAGAAAGCCCCGAAAACTATAGTTTTTGCTCTTGCCACTTGCAATACCGACCAGATAGCTAATCTGTTCAAAAGTATAAAAAGAAATGCCCAATGGCAGCACCAAACCATTGACACGTCCTATATTTACCCCAAGCCCATTGATATTATCAACAAAGAAATTAATATACTTAAAATAGCCAAGTAGTATCAAATTAAAACCAATCCCAATCATGGTTATTCGTTTGATAGTCTTTTGATTAGCTAGCATATTTTCGCACTGTCGTGCCAAAGATTCGCCGATCCACCAATTGATCCCAATGCTAACTAGTAGTAGAAGTAAAAATTTTAAATTCCAGATCAGGTAGAAAGATAGTGAGATTAGAATCAACCAATTTGTTACCAAAGAGTACTTTTGGCAGGTGCTTAATAACCAAAAACCAATTAAAGCTATTGGTAGAAATAGAAAGATGAATTCATATGAATTAAACAGCATTGTAACCGATATACTTACAGAATTAACAATGTAATTAAAATATTAGAATACTGGCTTTAGATTACTCCAATATTTTGTTTGATGAGGTCAATAATTTTTTTTGTTCTTTTTTGTCTCCCAGCATCTTTGGCATGATAAGGAGTGTCAAGCATCAGACTTGGAGATAGTAAGGAGTCTTCAAGTGCATCGTAAAACTTGATTCCCTGATTTTCCCAGAATTTTTTTACTTCTTCGGCACAGTTTTTGAAACCGATCGTATCAGAGTATTTTGTATAAGTTGTGATTGGATAAAGGGGAATAATCTTTGCACCTATTCTCTCTGAAAAGTCTGCAAATTTTTTAATATATCCATTTGGATCAACCTTATCACGATCAGGTTGATCACAGACAGGTTCTAAAATTCGAGGATTAACTGGTAATTTTTCTCTTCCGATATTACAAGTTTCATCTCCAAATTTATTTAGAGTTAGCCCACTATAACAATTATTCTCTACTCTATCTCTTTGTTGATGAAGTCTATCTGAAATATCTTTTTTTGACAAGTGTCCATCAAAATAACTTCTATATTCTGGCGAACTTAGATCTTTAAAGACATTATTGAGCGAGAAACGTAGCAATGCCATTGGTGATATCTTGTAAAGAGATTCTCGATCGTAAGATATCATAAAAGTATTAAGTGTCTTTTCTTGAAAATCATCTGATATGCCTGATGAATAGTAGAATGGGTACTCAATTGGCAGAAGGATAATGTCGCCTTTCCTAATGATTTTTACTGCTCGATTTAGAATATATTCTCCACCGAGTCCAGCATGAGATGATAGATTGATTGTTTCTATCCCAGTTTTCTGGGCGATTTTTTCTGCTGAAATTCCAAATAAGCCATTGCTACCTGCTACGATCAAAATTCTCTTTCGATCGGGTTGTGAATCTAATGCGATTTTCTCTTTTTTTGCAATAGTTAAATTCAACCAGTCGTCTGCCCCAACTACACGACCAGTAGTCAACAATATATTTGCATCAAGCAAAGTTTTGACAAGAGGGTATAGACCTAGCAGTCCAAGGGAAATAAATACATAAATTTGATATCTCAGGGTACTAATTTTCTGATTTCTCTTCATGAAAAGCTTGAGTTTGATACTCTAAGAATATTTATTTTCATTCATAAATTTATCGATCGAATCATCAATAATCTCGATTTTCACAGTTTCACTAGACTAGATGTGCGGAAGTCATACCAATTTAAAGAATTAACGCGACAGATGTTTACCCCACCCAACCTCCCCTTGGAAAGGGGAGGAGCTAATCTGTCGGTTACTAAAATTAATTTGGTATCAGCCGTGCAAAAGCTTTTGAACGACTAAAGTTTACACAGAGTTCATCCCCACTGATAAATCAGGGGGCTTTCCGCTCATCTTTTTGTAAGGACAATTCAAGAAATTGTCCTTACCCTTTACTTACTGTTGATGACCACACTCAGGACAGAATTTATGACTTACCGTATGAATTGTCCCACAATTACCACAATGAATCGACAAGGCTCCCGAACTCGATCGTTTTGGTTTTGCCAATCCCAACATTTCCGCATTGGATTTACCCGCAGCTACCATTGGGTAACAGTTTTCATTGCGCTTGACTTGGGCATTGAGTAGCACGGGGCCATCGTGAGCTAACATCGCGGCGATCGCTGCTGGTAATTCTTCCCGACTATCGACTGTCATCCCTTTAATCCCATAAGCCTGCGCTAACAGCATGAAATCGGGCATAGAGGGTGCCATTTCGGAGGAAGAGTAGTTTTCCTCATAAAAGGCTTCTTGCCACTGTCTGACCATGCCTTGCCAGCCATTATTGATGATGACGATTTTGACGTTCAAGCTGTATTGTTTCAGGGTGCCAAGTTCCTGAAGATTCATTTGGAAACTGGCATCGCCACTGATACAAATTACTTGCTCTTTGGGTAGTGCCATCTGTACGCCCATTGCTGCGGGTACGCCAAATCCCATCGTCCCTAATCCAGCACTAGAAATCCAGTGACGGGGTAAGTTATTGAGGAATTGAGCCGCCCACATCTGATGTTGACCGACATCGGTTGTATAGTAAGCATCTGGGGCTTGACGACGACATTCGACGATCACTTCTTGGGGTGCTAATAAACCCTCGTAGCTGGGTGCCACGAGCGGATTGTCTACGCGCCAACCATCGATCGTTTCCAGCCAAGATCTAGTTTGTTCGGCATTACCACCTAAACCTAGTTCTTGCACGCGCTGGAGCAGTTGAATTAAGACTTGTTTGATATCGCCGACGATCGGTACTTCCGGGGTGCGATTTTTACCGACTTCGGCGGGATCGATGTCGATATGGATGACCTTGGCATCGGAAGCAAATTCTTCTAATTTACCTGTGACTCGATCGTCAAATCTTGCGCCGACAGCAATTAATAGATCACAATCAGTTACGGCCCAGTTTGCATAGGCGGTACCATGCATTCCCAGCATCCCGACTGATAGTGGATGAATTTCATTAAAGGCACCTTTCCCCATTAGGGTAGTGGTGATGGGGATTTGAAATAATTCGGCTAGTTGTTTGACTTCCTCATGGGCACTGGCGGAAATTGCCCCACCACCAACATAGAGTAGTGGTTGACGACTTTTGGCAATCAGTTGGACTGCTTGATTGATTTGGCGCGGATTGCCGCGTACTGTCGGCTTATATCCAGGTAACTTTACACTTCCAGGTGAGACAGGGGTATAGTCGCACAACATTGCACCTACGTCCTTGGGGATATCGATCAAGACGACACCAGGACGACCGGAAGCGGCGATGTAGAATGCTTCTGCCACGATTCGCGCCATGTCTGCGGGGTTACGGACTACATAGGAATGTTTAACGATGGGTAGGGTAATCCCGTAAATATCTGTTTCCTGAAATGCATCAGTACCGATCACATAGCTGGGGACTTGTCCAGTGACAACGACCATTGGAATCGAGTCCATTTGGGCGGTGGCGATACCTGTAACGAGATTTGTAGCTCCGGGGCCGGAAGTAGCAAAACAGACCCCTACCTGCCCGGTTGAGCGGGCATAGCCATCAGCAGCATGTGCGGCACCCTGTTCGTGCCGCACGAGGATATGTTTGATTTTACCTGCGGCTTCAAATCGATAAATTTCGTCGTAGATCGGGAGGATTGCCCCACCAGGGTAGCCAAAGATATGCTTTACGCCATGACGATGGAGGCTATCTAGGAGCGCGTAAGCACCAGTCTGGGATTGAGCGATCGCCGAAACGATTGGCGATGGCTGGGTAGTTGCTATTTCAATCACACGTTGAGAGACCACAAATAAACCTCGTAAGTTTTAGAGTTAAATATATTTTTTTTATTTACTGAAATCGGTTCGATCGTTTAGAGCTTTTTAGAGATCGCCAATAAATTGCAGATTTTTTACACTAAGTCACCACTGGGGATTAGTTAATTTTCTATCATCTATCGATCGCCGATCAGCGATCGATATATTTATCTTAAGTAACCTACCGCGTGGGCATTGCCAAACCGAAAACCTAACCCTTAGTATTGAGCCAATGCTCTCGGTAGAGTAATTCTAGCTGATTTCCCGCGCCTCGAAATAACTTGATTTGCCCAAAAATTAGCCCTTGAAACAGCCGATAAAAACCGAGACTGACGATCGCGACAATCATGCCTGTCGCAGTAGCAATCAATGATTCACTGATTCCCAGCGTAACCGTCGAACCAGCCGAGGTACCCAAATCGCCTAATTTGATTCCACTCAGCGCACGAATCAAGCCTAGTACCGTGCCTAATAATCCTAACAACGGCGCAAGCGCAATGATCGACTCTAGGGTTTTATCCCCCTTCCGCATCGTCGCTAGCTCTTCCTCCGCTGAGGCTTCGAGGGCGAGTTTAAATGTCTCTGGATCGGGATTTGTCCGCTTGAGTGGCGCGTAGAGAAATCGACCAATTGGTTTACGATTCCGTTCCTGTTTGGCGATTTGAGCGGCGGTGTCCCATTCTTCATTGGCACTGGCTTCTAATACCCGCTCGACCAATTCTTCTTCTTTCCTAGTTGTTTTAAACCAAAACCACAGCCGTTCCAAAATAGTCGCTAAGGATAAAATTGATAGCCCAAACAACGGCCACATCGTTGGACCACCTTTCTCAAACAGTTCTCTAGCATCCATAATTTAGTTGAAAGTTGAAAGTTGATAGTTGAAAGTTATGTCAGGACGGGTTTTAAACTATATAAACTCATCACGTCCATCATCGATAACCGCGACTGCACACCAAGATCTAGTGATGAAATATGGCCGCGACTCAAGTGTTCGGCGGCAGCGCAACCGATCATCGCAGCATTATCAGTACAATACTCCATTGGTGGAAATAATACCTTAATGTTGTGTTTATTTGCGGCAGCTTGTAATGTAGCTCTCAAGCCCCGATTGGCAGCAACACCACCGCCAAGGACAATCGTATCTAAGTTGTGGTCGATCGCACAGCGAATCGCTCGTTTTGTGAGAGATCGAGCCACACTATGTTGGAAACTCGCCGCAATATCTGCAACTGGTAATTCCTGACCTTCTGCTTGCAATTTTTGCACCAACCTTAGCACTGCCGTCTTGACACCACTGAAACTCGAATCATAGGGATGGAAACCACCGCCTGGGAGCGAGATATTGCCCTCTGGCAGGGGATAAAGAGTTGGATTGCCTTGACTTGCTAATCGATCGATTGCTGGCCCGCCTGGATAGCCGAGATGCAATAATCGGGCTACTTTATCAAAGGCTTCTCCCGCCGCATCATCGCGAGTGGCTCCGAGTTCGGTATACACCCCACATTCTTTCACATGAATCAGGCTGGTATGTCCGCCCGATACCAACAAACATAGAAATGGCGGCTTCAGTTCTGGCGAACTCAGATAGGATGCGTAAATATGTCCCTCCAGATGATGCACACCCAAAAATGGTTTGTTGTGCAAAATCGCCAGAGTTTTCGCCGCAGTCATGCCAATCATCAGCGCACCCACCAATCCAGGCGCAACCGTTGCGGCAATCCCGTCAATGTCTGTCCAATTGAGCTGTGCTTCACTAATTGCCTGAGCAATTAAGTCAGTGATTATTAATAAATGTTGCCGTGATGCCACCTCTGGAACAACACCCCCATATTGGGTATGAATCGCGATTTGAGAGGCGATGACACTACTGAGAACTTTACGATTGTTAACAATTGCCACCGCAGTTTCGTCACAACTTGTTTCAATTGATAAAACTGTTGTCATTAGCTGCTAATTTTAAATATGAAAATAGAGGTAAATAATCTAGCGATCGTCAAGGTGTAGCTGTTAATTCAGGTAATACACCAAATCGAATAGTGAGATTGCTTCAGCAATCGCTATCAGCGAAATTATCTCCAACCTCTACAAGATCGGTGATGTTTCGTGTCGATCGCGAAATGTTACTAAACATGCTCAGAAGACCATTATAGTTTTTTTGCTAAAGCATATCAAAAACATGATTATGTATTTTGCAAATAAAACTATTTGTTTTGTTACAGAAGGAAACAATCACCATGCAAAAACTGTTGGCTTTTGTCTTTGCCATCTGTCTCTGGTTTAACTTTGCCCCGATCGCATCCGCGTCAGAAGTAGCTGGACTCGTTCGTTGTAGCGATTCTCAAGCCTTCCAACAACGTGCAGCATCAGCGCGAAATACGACTAGCGACCCCGAATCTGGCAAGAAACGCTTCGCGCTTTATTCACAAGCTTTGTGTGGTCCTGAAGGACTACCACACTTGATTGTAGACGGACGACTCGATCGAGCAGGCGACTTCTTGATTCCTAGTGTCCTGTTCCTCTACATCGCTGGTTGGATTGGTTGGGTAGGTCGTGCCTACATGATCGCCATCAAAAAAGGCGACAACACTGAAGAAAAAGAAATCATTATCGATTTACCTCTAGCAATTAGCTGTATGTTAGGCGGATTTGCTTGGCCTGCTGCTGCCTTAGGTGAATTCACCTCTGGTAAATTAGTTGCCAAAGATAATGAAATTACTGTTTCTCCTCGGTAAATTTGGTTGATTTATGGGCATGACTTGAAATTAATAGTTGACAGCAATGTAACTGCTAACTAAATAATTGCTCACCAAATCCCCATCTGCACCGAACGACTTGCCTTATCGCAGCAACCGAGTCATATCGATTTTAGATTCTGGAGATATTCCATGCCACATTTCGTCAGATTTTTATCTACTGCACCAGTCTTGGCAGCAGTTTGGATGACATTTACTGCGGGTATTTTGATTGAGTTCAATCGCTTTTTCCCTGACTTATTATTTCATCCTTTGTAATGTTTAGCGTTAGGTAATAGGTCATAGTTGTTAGTGATTAGTTAATTCTTAATTCCTATCCCCTATTCCCTATTCCCTATCCCCTATCCCCTTTATTTTTTGAGAGGTTTTCCATGCCTAATCGTACTCAAGCTATCAGTAGTCCTAGTCCTGAAGTTAGCAATTTAGCTACTCCAGTCAACTCTTCGGACATCATCAAAGCTTTCATCGGTAACTTACCTGTTTATCGTGGTGGTTTGTCTGCCCAACGACGGGGTTTAGAAATCGGAATGGCTCATGGCTATCTCCTAATTGGCCC
Organism: Chamaesiphon sp. GL140_3_metabinner_129_sub; assembly: GCA_025358725.1. Classification (GTDB taxonomy): domain Bacteria; phylum Cyanobacteriota; class Cyanobacteriia; order Cyanobacteriales; family Chamaesiphonaceae; genus Chamaesiphon. The sequence continues at coordinate 5,735 of JANYIT010000338.1, read as the reverse complement.
CTTCACGCTCTTAGGTCCCCTTCGCGGTGCCGATCAAGCCCATTTAGCTGGATTATTGGGCACAGTTGGATTGGTGGTAATTTTGACCATCTGCCTATCTATCTATGCTAGTACCAATCCCGCACCACCTCTGGCTAGTGTGACTGTACCCAAGCCACCTGCTGATCTCAACGACCAAAAAGGCTGGAACGAATTTACTTCTGGTTTCTTAATTGGTGGCGTTGGCGGAGCTGCTTTTGGTTATTTATTATTAGCTAATGTACCTGTTTTAAGTAGTTTTTCGATCCTTAGTCACTAGGCACAGAAAATACTTAATTTATACTCGATCGCTCCTCAGCGATACCAAGGCGATCCTAATTACCCTGTCTTCTAATTTGAAGATGGGGTAATTTCATTATTAGATATTGCTAGAAAACTTTTAATTCTTTCGCTCATAGACGATCCGAAATCTTCTGGCTGGGTTTGTATCTAATGTGTCGATCGAATCTTCAAAAGATATCTGTGTCAAGCCAGTGTCGATAAATTTATTTAATTCAGCTTTGGTGAGTGGGAAGGGTAAATTATCGCAAGCATCTTCAGGATCGCGTCCGCGACAGACGACGAATAACTTGCCTTTAGGTCCGACAAAATTACCGATACACTCGATCGCATTTGGACGTATATTTGCAGGCAATGCTTGGATTGTATAAATCTCAATTACGAGATCGAAACCAAATTTCCATTCGCTTGGAGCGGTGAATAAATCGACAGCTTGATAATTTACTTGGGATGTGGGAAATCTTTGATGGCACCAATTGATCGCAGTTTGAGATAGATCGAATGCTGTTACTTTAGCACCGAGTTTGGCTAGATACTCAGCATCATCGCCCAATCCACAACCGACAACTAGAACCCGCAAATTTTGCAGATTGAATTTGGATGTTTCAATCCAGTCGATCAGCCATCCATTCACTCCTCTATCTGCCCAGGGAATTGCATCAGAATTTCCTTGAGCTTCGGCATACAGAGTTTCAAACCAGCCAGTATAATCGCCATTAGCATAGGCAGCAGCAGATAATTCATACAGGCGATTTCTAGATTTAGTCATATTTCACTTCCCGATATCTTTTCGGATATTTATCAGATTTTAAATTGGTGAATCTAGACCATTAATTTCACAAGCCTCTCGAATTTCATCACACATTTTCCTGTAAGCAACTGGAGAATTTAAATTTTCTGCAAACTTCAAAAAGTCATCTGGATCGGAACCATATGTTAATCCAATTACAACTGAGTCTCTTTCGGTTCCACTTCCAAAAATATTCATCATATCTAACTGTTTGAGTACTTCGAGACAAATAGTTTCAGTGGATCCATCAAATAGTAATAATTCTTTGTTTGTGAACGGATCTAGCCAAAACTCACAAAAAGAATCGTTAAAAAAATAATAATGCCAACCTTCATCAGGGTTCAACCATCGTAATGACATTCTTTGCCTATCGATGGTATTACCTCTTGCGCTGACTGAATTATTCACATAATCTGTTGCAATATCTGTCAATCCTTCTTCTGTCGCAAAAGCACAGCAAACAGAAGTTCCTTCAGATGGAGCTACAAAAGTGAAGGAATAAAGTTTTTCCCCTTTATGTTCAACTTTAAACTTTTTGATAGTCTCAATTGTCACTTGTAATAATTTATCAGTTCTATTAGCGATCGAACTCGCAATATTATCATCCATTGGCTCCACCAAAAACTACGGACACATCATAACCAATGCGAATTGTAAACAGTTGAGCCAATGGATTTTTAGCCTTTAACTTCAAAGCTGTCTCTACACTACTTAGATCGATACCATATTCACCTGTTTCGGCATCAATTACAATCATCTGACCGATATTTTTGCCATGTTCGACTTCTTGGCGAATACCATGTTCGTAGAACTGTTTTGCTCTAGCCGCAACTTCTTCCATTGTCCAAAAAATAGTTTGCATCGATCCTCTTGCTCCCTAATTTCAAATATCTCTAACAATCTATAACCATTGTGGCAGAATAAAAGTAGATTTTGCCTCAACTGTCTTTTGGATAATCGTTCATGCTCCGCCTCTCCGAAGTCAAACTCTCACTCGATCGAACTGAAGCGGATATTCAGTCTGCTATTCTCAAAAAGCTATCGATCGCACCTCAGGATCTGATTCGCTACACTATTTTCAAGCGAAGCTATGATGCGCGTAAGCGTGGCGCGGTTTCGTTTGTCTATGTCATCGATGTCGAGACGACGCGGGAGAAACAGTTACTTCAGCGATTCAAGAAAGATCCGCACATCATACCGACTCCCGATACTAGTTATCGCTATGTCGCCCAAGCAGCCGCTAAAATAGAACAACGTCCGATCGTGATTGGTTGTGGACCATGTGGGAGGTTTGCTGGGTTATTATTGGCGCAGATGGGTTTTTGTCCCATTATTTTAGAGCGTGGCAAGGCGGTACACGATCGATCCGTCGATACTTTCGGCTTCTGGAGCAAGGCAAAATTCAACCCAGAGTCCAATGCTCAATTTGGCGAAGGTGGCGCGGGGACATTTTCGGATGGTAAGCTGTATAGTCGAATTAAAGATGCCCAACATCATGGGCGCAAAGTATTGGCAGAGCTGGTAAATGCAGGTGCTGCGCCGGAAATTCTGTATATTAATAAGCCCCACATCGGCACCTATCGGCTCGTAAAAATTGTCGAAAATATCCGCAACACGATCGAATCCTTAGGCGGTGAAATTCGCTTTCAAAGTCGGGTAGAAAACATTAACATCGAAAATGGGCAAGTCTGCGGCGTTACCCTCGCTAGTGGTGAATATATCCCTAGCAACCATGTCATTTTAGCCGTCGGACATAGTGCCCGCGATACCTTTGAGATGATCCATCAGGCTGGAGTATACATCGAACCCAAACCATTCTCGATCGGCTTTCGCGTCGAACATCCCCAAACCCTGATCGATAAATGTCGGCTCGGATCTCAAATCGGACATCCGATGCTCGGTGCCGCTGATTATAGTCTAGTCCATCATTGCGCTAATGGTCGATCAGTTTATAGCTTCTGCATGTGCCCTGGTGGGCAAGTTGTGGCGGCTACGTCAGAAGTCGGGCGGGTGGTGACGAATGGGATGAGCCAATACGAGCGCAGCGGGAAGAATGCCAATAGTGGTATCGTCGTCGGGATTACCCCCGCAGATTATCCTGGTAGTCCGATCGCTGGCATTGAATTTCAACGGCGATTAGAGGAGAAGGCATTTGAGTTAGGTGGTGGCACTTACGAGGCTCCAGGACAGTTAGTAGGTGACTTTTTGACTGCTCAAGCCTCAACGCAATTGGGGACGGTTAAACCGTCATATAAGCCAGGGGTTCACCTGTGCGATTTGAGTTCGAGTTTACCAGATTACGCGATCGAGGCGATTCGGGAAGCTATCCCTGCTTTTGATAAACAGCTCGACGGTTTTGCGATGCACGATGCAGTGCTAACAGGGGTAGAAACTCGCACATCGTCGCCGATTTGTATCAAGCGGGGAAGTGATTATCAAAGTTTGAATACGAAGGGTTTATATCCGGCGGGGGAAGGAGCTGGTTATGCGGGAGGTATTCTCTCAGCGGGGGTAGATGGGATTAAGGTAGCCGAGGCGGTGGCTTTGAGTATTCAAGAGCGTTGTTCAACTTAAGGCTGATTTACTGTAGCGAAAATTCCTGAAATTTAAGGTAGTGGTAATTCCTGAATTGCCACTACCTCATCTCAATTAATTTTTAATATTTGCATCGCAGTTTTGATTAAATCGAAATAATGAGATTGGGTAATATCTATCATTTTAATTGGTGCCGATTCACTGACTAATTCTGCTATTTTTTGACCCTTATTAACCACAATAGTTTGCTCTTGTGAATTGACGATCGATAGCCGCTGTTTATCAGCAGAAATACTGCAAGTATAATCTCGTTCTTGATAATTAAAATTATAAGTTGGTGCTGATGATGGTAAGCGAACGCTGATCACTTCCAGCTCGATCGATCTCGAATCCTTCCAGTTATTCTCTTTGAGTTTATAAGCAATATCCAGATATTTAGGTAACGGGAAATAGTCACCAAATCGCCACGCGATCGCTTTCATCCCTTTCGGAAATTCTGGCGTATCAACAGTGAATTTAAGATGTCCTTTCCCAACTATCTTTTGCTCTAGCACCCGGACATTTGCCGTCCAAAATACTGGATCGGGATTCTCCATTCCACAGGGATGAATTGCATCAATTTGTTGATATAGCGACATGTCAATTGCGGCTAAATTTGCCTCAGCATCAATTTTGACTAAATACTTGAGATGCTCGATTTCTAAGCATTTATGGGCAAATTCACTAAGCTGCTGTTGAAATTTCTCCAGATTTTCAGTAGGTAATGAAAAGCCACCCGCTGCCCGATGTCCGCCGTATTTACCTAATAGCTCGTGACAATATTGCAAAGCGTGAAATACATCAAACTCAGGAATACTCCGCGCCGAGCCTCGGATGTGATGTTCGTCTTCATTGGTACCGATAAATACCGGAACACCATAGCGTTCGACTAACCGTGAAGCGACAATCCCAATTACCCCATGATGCCAACCAGGATGAACGATAACTAATACCCGATTTTGCCGAATATTATAATTACCATGCTCGATTAGATTGATCGCTTCTTGTTCGATCGATGCACACATATCTTGACGTTGTTTATTCACCTGTTCGCATTGAATCGCTCTAGCTAATGCAACTCCCATATCGTTAGTTGTCAGCAAATTAATGATAATCTGAGGATCATCAATTCTCCCGATCGCATTAATTCGTGGCCCTAATCTAAACCCAATATCTTCAGGCTTCATCGCCGTATTTTTCGCCGCAGTGCCACCTTTGGTACCAGACATTTCAATTAATGCTTGAATCCCGATTACCTGCGAATTTGGTAATAGCTGCAATCCCTGCTTGACTAAGCGACGGTTAATCCCCGTTAATGGTGCTAAATCGGCGATCGTGCCCAGGGTAAATAATTCCAATAACTCATCGCTCAAAGATGGTTTATTCAATCTTGCTGATAATTCTAGAGCCAAAAGATAAGCCACCCCCACACCAGCAATTGCCCGATAAACAGAAGACTCTGCAATCAGTTTTGGATTTAAAATCGCAGTTGCTGGTGGCAATACCTGTGGTAAGTCATGGTGATCTGTAATAATAACCTTTAAGCCCAATTCGATCGCTCTAGTGATCGCGTCAACCGCAGAGATGCCATTATCCACAGTGATAATCAGCTTCACACCCTCAGCGTAAAATTCTTCCACTATCCGGCGATTGATGCCATAACCATCCGACATCCGACTAGGAATCGCATAATCTACATCTGCACCCAAGGCTGATAATGCCCTTAGTAATACTGCAGTACTAGTCATTCCATCCGCATCATAGTCGCCACAGATCGCAATCTTAGACTTATGCTCGATCGCCTCCACCAATAGATCTAGACTAATCTCCAAATCGGGAAACTCTGTTAACGGCGAGGGCAATTCCGCCGTCTCTGGATGAATAAATAACTCGGCTTGCTCGAGAGTCTCAATCCCCCGATTCATCAACACCTGTGCAAGCAATGGCGATGTCGCATCGAAAGGCGTGAGCGTAATTCCCGCCGCTAGTGTCGTCGCCTGTAATGGATGACTCGGTGCTATTTGCCAGCGATGTTGAGGAAGCATAACAGTCT
>JANYIT010000305.1 GCA_025358725.1 Chamaesiphon sp. GL140_3_metabinner_129_sub | reverse complement strand
GTTGACAAGATCGTTTTTCGTAAGGCACTAAAATAGCCTGGTTCACGATTCTGCAAAGCAGAGGCTACGCAACGAGTTACATAACCCAATTTGCTACCCATAAAACGCCTACGATTGAAACCGCTGGAGCTACAGGTAGCTGTAGCGACCTGCAATAGTAATCGCTCAGGACTGCAATCATCGCGATTTTGAGACCACATTAACTGCAACTATCCGGTCGCTTGAGACCGAATTAACTGCAACTGAGACCGAATTAAATGCAACCAGCCCGCAATACTAATTTTGAGACCACATTAACTGCAACTATAAATTGGTGCGGTTAGCAGTAAAGAAAACGTTTGTTTTTTTTACTGCCGTATGGTTGAGTTGATGCAAAGCATTCAACCGCCATTTTGTAGGACAAACAACTCGGTAATTTTATCTAAGTCAAGATTTGACTGATACCAGCCAGTTTATTTACTTTTCTGAGCGATCGATCTATGGATCTGAGTTAGTGAGCCGATTTCAACCACTAGATTTATAGTTGCAGTTAATTCGGTCTCGAAATCGCGATGATTGCAGTCTCAAGGATTTAGTATTGCAGGTCGCTACAATTAACAGTGTCGTCTAATAATATTGTTATTGACACTCTTTGAGTCGATCGATCTGGGGATAAAAACTATCTAGACTCATTCCGGCTTGATCGACTGTAATTACGCCGATTGCTTCTAGATATGAGTTTACCGTGATCGATCGAACCCCCAACATTTTCGGTGGTACTGCCATGCGTGTCTGGTTTTCTGCCACAGTAATAATTTTGGTGTGCAACGAACGTGCAAAACTAATTACGCCACTTCCGCCACAGGCAGATTCAGGGATAATTACTGCATCAACTTGATCGTGCCAGATGCCTTGAGCTGACAATTGAGATGTAGTGATAAATTGGGGTGCGCGACTCAATCCAACCAAGACACAGGGTAAGAAAGTATAACCCAATTCTTCCGCCGCTGAACGTGGCGAAATCTCAGGATCGATCAGTAGTGGCGATAGAGCTGGGGCGTGAGCGCAAGGTACTTTGAAGGTACGCACGATTAGATGGCTGATCACCGCTTCCGCTCCAGCCAATGGATCTACGCCAGTTCCGTGTCGATAATCATGGAGAATAGTCGCCCCAGGATCGTCAGGAAATCTGGCAATTACGGCAATTGCTTCTGCTCCAGCGACATTAATCAGTTTATCCACCGCCCGCAAGAGACTATCCGGCTGTTGAATCGTCCCCCAAGAGGCTCCAGAAGAGGCTGTACGTAGCTCTACACCCAAGGGCAGATCTGTAACGACATAATCGGTTAGATCTAGTCCTAACGTCGCTCTAGCGGCATCTGCGGCTTGAAGATGACGAACGCGCAACTCATCCGAGATTGATCGATCGAATACGATCCCAATTCGATTGCGCCGCACTGGTTGCAATCCCCACGTACCTGCGGCAAACTTGTCCAAGGCGTAACCCTCAACATAGAGCGCGTTCGGCATACTCCAGTATAGCTGCGCCCCATTCATCACATTCGGATGGGTAATTAAGCGATCGCAACTTGCTGCAACTGCTTTGGCGATGGGTAGCGCATCCCCAGCGTAGCCGCCCATCGCAGCACCGATACCTGTGGGAACGATCAAAGCTACTGTATAAGGACGATTTGTCAACATAGAAAGATTAGAAACTGTTCTTTTTTATCAGTTAAGAGATAATCTTTCAAATTCTAGCTTTTATCTTAGCTAATTGCTGTGGAGCGGCAATTTCAGTAAATAGTTTATGAGCGTGCAGATCGCAGTAGATGTCGCTTTGATTAAAACTCCCGCTTGTTGCCATGTCAATCCGGCTTGATAATAAGCCTCAGCAAGATCGCATTTAGCACCTAGCTGATCGAGAATTTCGATCGCTTGTAAATGAGTTGTTTGAGCAAGTTGGAAGTCACCTTGAGATCGATAAAGTTGGCCTAAACCAGTTAAGGTTCTACCTTGAGTTTGAAGATAGTTTCCCGTCTGACAAAATGTCAATGTTTGCTGATAAATTGTGTGAGCGCGATCATATTCACCCAAGTTACTGTAAGTTTGTCCAACCATTTGCAGGAAATAAGCACTACTACCAGTCCATTTATGTTCAGTAATCAGCGGTTCAATTTTGGTCAATAGTTGCTGTGCTTCTTCAACATTATTTAGATAAGATTGAACCAATGCCAAACAGACAATTGCCTTTTGTGCCCAGCGATCATTTACTGTACTTGTAGAGATTTCAATTACTCTTTCAAATAGATTGCCAGCGGCTGTTAATTCCCAGAGATCGATATGATATAGTCCGAGACTCAATAGTGAATCAATATTCAATATACTCAGACAATGAGTATCATGAGAGAGATCGACTAGAGCTGTTGTTTTCAGAGCTTTAGTCGCATAATCAATTGCATATTGTTGAGTTTCGATCGCTTCATGCACTCGACCGACAATCCAATATAAATCGCCAAGAATATTATGTAATTCAGCCGTGCTGCGCTCTGGTGATAAAGCAGGAACAATCTGGGTAATTGCGGTTAATGCTGGTTGAATTAATCCCATTCGATATAGATTACTTGCCAATGGCAAAAATTGTCCCCATTGATTGTCCCTTGGTTGCAGTAATACCTGTGCTGCCTTAACAAAATCGCCAATTTCTAGATAGTGATAGTATGCTTCTAATGCAGTAATAACGGTGGTAATAACTGTGATTTTAGTGATGGAATCACTCCAGTATTTAGCGGCTTGCTGATGAGATAGAGTCCAGTCATCAGTATTGCGTAATCTAGTAATTGATTCAGCTCTAATCGCAGGATGCAGCCAATACTGCCCACGATGAAATTCAATTAGAGAGCGATTCCTAAGTGAAGTTAATACATTCGACCGATATTCGGGTTCGATATCCCACAATAGAGAATATAAGGCATCTGGATTAACCCGACTTAAATCTTGGTAGCGATAACATCCAGCTCGACAGAGTAATTGATAAGCATCAGGATCGAGTATTTGCAATCGATCGAACTGATTGGAAATCAACTGTTTTAGTCCAGTTTATACTGACTGATGATCTCGATCAGTTTGTAAATATGTAGCTAGATCGCTATCAAAGTCGGCACAAATATTACCAGCAATAATTTCCATTGCTTTAGCATTGCCACCATAGATTTGATGCAGCGGAAGAATGGCTGTTGTTGTCGCTTCAATTTGACGATAATTAAAATAAGTTTGCCATGTGGTTAAATCTAAACCTGATAAGCGATAATGAGTGAGATTGAGATCGATTTCGCACAATCGATCGCGACTAGTAATTAAGGTAACTCCTAACAACTGTCGATCGGTTAAAACTCTGAGCAATTCAACATAACCACGTTGAGCTGAAATAATCCTACCCTCTCGATCCAGTGCTGGTTCAAAATTATCAATTAAAATTCCAATCTTGCGCGTAATTAACTGACGTTTTAATCGTAATAATGAAACACCAAACTCTCGCCCTGGCTCGATCTGTAAATCTTGCCACAACCACTCCTCAACGACAATTTCCGCTGGGGTAATTTGAGAAGATTCCTTCGCCATCGATAGCTCTAAAATCAGATCGCAGTCACAGGTTTTTAAATACTGCTGTGCTAGAGTCGTCTTGCCTACGCCACCCTCACCCAAGATCGCGATTGTACGTTGCCCCTGCTGGATTAATTGATCCAATTTGGCGATCGCCACCTCTCTCCCGATAAACTGATAATTAGCGATCTTTGTCGGCGGGGATGTCATCGGAGTTGCATGACGTTGCAAAATTGACTTGAGATTAGTCTTAGTTACCCGCTCTCCTAATCGTTGAGACAGCAGTTGCCACAAGGCTGCGGCGATATCCTTCACATGTCCTTCGGTGCAATGATAGTCAGCGGCGATCTCGATATACTTCCGCCCCAGCCACATCTGCCTAATCATAAATATTTGGAGATCGTTGAGATGTTTACCTGTCTCTAGTACAAGCAATCGATCGATCCAATCTATGGCAGTATCAACATTCATCTAATTAGGGATAGGGAATAGCGAATAGGGAATAGTAACAAATAATAACTACTTATTACCAACTAAGTATTCCCGACTTTTTCAGACTTTTGATCAGTATAAGATTGCCGACGAGATCCGACTGACAGTATTTATGCGGAAGTTTATAGTTGAACTAACACACAAATATCGGTAAGTGAGTCAAATTAGATGAATACTCAATTAATTACGAAACTGCCAGCAATTTTAGATCCGACTAAAATACCTCAACATGTTGCCGCAATTATGGATGGTAATGGTAGATGGGCAAAACAACAGGGATTGCCACGCATTGCTGGACATCAACAAGGTGCGAATACAGTTAAATCGCTACTGCATTGTTGTAAAGATTGGGGAATTGCTAATTTTACTGTCTATGCTTTTTCTACTGAAAACTGGGGAAGACCAGCATTTGAAGTTGATTTTTTGATGCGATTATTTGAAGGTTTATTGGATAGTGAATTAGCTCAACTTCACGATGAAGGAGTGCGAATCAGATTTCTCGGCAATCGATTTCAAGTTCCAGCTAGTTTACAAAAAATGATGGATAAATGTATCGAAAAAACTGCTCACAATCGAGCAGTTACTTTCAATATTGCGATTAACTATGGCAGTCGTAATGAGATCCTTCAAGCTTGTAAATCAATTGCCGAAAGAGTTAAACTAGGTGAATTAGATGTTCAACAAATTGATGAATCATTCTTCACTCGCTACTTAGGGCTTGCTGAATTAGTCCATGGTGTTGCTCTAAAGGCTGAAATCCTTGCTAAAGGATGGTTCTGTTGCAAAGATTTTCGCTCGATCGAGGGATTCAAGCGATCGAGTACAAGGGTTTTGAGCCTTTAAGCATC
>JANYIT010000274.1 GCA_025358725.1 Chamaesiphon sp. GL140_3_metabinner_129_sub | reverse complement strand
ATCAACACCTGGGCTGACATCATCAACCGTGCTAACCTCGGTATGGAAGTAATGCACGAGCGTAACGCTCACAACTTCCCTCTCGATTTAGCTGCTGGTGAAGCTACTCCTGTTGCTTTAACTGCTCCTTCCATCAACGGTTAATTCCGACTTGATTTGAGAGATTTAAAAACCCCCTCACTATTACTAGTGAGGGGGTTTTTGCGTTGGGGTAATTAGTTCGGAAAAATACCCAACTGCTGATGGAGTCACTATATTTGAATGCTGGCAAAGTAGAATAAAATTGAGAGCAATTTAAAATCTAAAATCTAAATGACAACCGAATCAATCGCAACACCTCAGGAACGAATGGGGATTATTCAGGGTGATATTACCAAATTAACAGTAGATGCGATCGTTAATGCGGCAAAAAGTTCTCTGCTTGGTGGCGGTGGTGTGGATGGCGCAATTCATCATGCTGCTGGTGAAGATTTATTATCAGAATGTCAGCAGCTCAATGGTTGTCCGACGGGACAAGCGAAGATAACTGATGGATATCTACTTCCAGCTAAGTATATTATTCATGCTGTCGGTCCAACTTGGCGCGAGGGTAAAGCTGGCGAACCCGAATTATTAGCTAGTTGCTATCGTGAGAGTCTCGCTTTAGCGAAGATGTATGATATTAAAACGATCGCGTTTCCGGCAATTAGTTGTGGTGCTTATGGTTATCCGATCGAGCTAGCTGCTAAAGTTGCCCTAGAGACGGTGTATGGTGTGTTATGCCAATCGCCGTCTATTCTAGGGGTGAGTTTTGTCTGTTTTAGTGATGCTGATTATGATACATATGTAGAAGCATTTGGGATGCTTTAACCTGTTGTCTGAACTATGATTAGAATGATTGATAGATGGACTATGATTGCCTACTAGACATATCTTAAAAGTTGCTATCTAGTAAGAGATTTAAATACATCACTCTTTCTTAATCACAGTCCATCATTAAATCATTCTAATCATAGTTCAGACAGTATTTAAGCTTTCACACTAACTTTGATTTTGGGTGCGATAAAATAATCGCCTTTGTCATCAACACCAATTTGTCCCAAAGATTCATCACCTGTAATTAACCGCGCACCGCGTTTGCGCGTAAAATAACTCCAAGTCCACTGAATAAATACCACTAATTTATTATCAAATTCAATCAGATAATAAATATGGACAAATACCCAAATCAACCAGGCAAAAAAGCCCGACATTTTCACCGAACCGAAATCAGCTACCGCTGAATGTCTGCCAATTACCGACAAACTTCCCGCATCAAAATATTCAAATGCTGGCGAAGTTTCACCAGCGAGTCGCTTGACAATTAAATCAGCCACATACTTACCTTCCTGCGTCGCCACAGGTGCTACCCCTGCTAAAGGTTTCCCATCTGGCTTGGTAAAATTCGCCAAATCTCCTAGCACGAAAATCTGCGGATACCCTTTGATACTCAAGTCAGGCTCAACCATGACTCTGCCGACTTGATCGAGTTCTACACCCGTATGTTCTGCTAAAATCGTCCCCATTGCCGAAGCTTTTACACCCGCAGCCCACAATACAGTTCGGGCTTCCAGATGCTCGATATTATCGCCCTGACGGATCGTCACCACATTATCCGCTATATTCGTCACCAATGCCTTTGTCTGCACCTTCACGCCCAAATTCTCCAGGGATGTAGCAGCTTTTGCCGATAAATCTGGCGAATAGGGCGGTAAAACTCGATCCATCCCTTCAACTAAGACGATTTTAGCTTCAGCCGTATCGATATTGCGGAAATCCTTCTTCAGAGTACTATACGCCAATTCAGCAATTGCGCCTGCTAATTCTACCCCTGTCGGCCCACCACCGACAATCACAAACGTCAACCAAGCGCGGCGTTTTTCGACATCAGTCTCCTTCTCCGCCGCTTCAAATGCCATGAAAATCCGGCGGCGCATTTCTAGCGCGTCTTCCACCGTCTTCAAGCCTGGAGCCGTAGGTGCCCATTGCTCATTCCCAAAATAATGGTGACTGACACCAGTCGCAACAATCAAAGTATCGTAAGTTATCTCACCCTTATTCAAGAAAATCTTCTGCTGATGGGGATCGACATCTCTCACTTCACCCATCAACACCTTAGTATTCTGTTGCTTATTCAGGATCGATCTCAGTGGTGAAGAAATATCCGCAGGCGATAGCCCGCCTGTAGCCACCTGATACAGTAGTGGTTGGAACAAGTGAAAATTACGTTTATCGATTAGCGTCACACGCACGGGTGCTTTACCCAATGATAGCGCGGCATGAAGTCCCCCAAAACCGCCACCAACAATAACAACATGATGCGGCGACTGTTTCTCAACTTTATTGGTCACGATCTGGTTTCCTCAATTCAATCTCTAGAACGTTTTTCAGATGTCAACTTACTTCATCAAAAAAGTCAAGATTTTTATAGACATCTACATCTATTTTAATATATTTTCATCAAAAGACAAGTATCTACGGCTACACTAGATACTATTCAACGGTTTCAGTTAATTTCACGATATTTATTTAGCATCGGATTGGATCAGATCATCGCGAATGTCGATGAAATCATTCCAGGGAGTATAAGGCTTTTGATGTTCGTCTAAATAGTCTGTCAATGGTGGACGAGCGAAGACGAGTGATGCTGCAAGTGCCATATTCCAGTCGGTAATTGAATCACCAATTGCAATTGTTTCATCTGCGTCATAGCTTGCCATAATTTCGGCCTTAGCAACCATTTCGGTACCGCTTTCATAGCGTGAATTTACCTGTAAATAAGGAAGAGATGTATCTAGATCGATCGCGTAAATAGCCTGGATTCGATCGATATAAGGTGTGAGAACAGCTTCTACCATGCAATGCAATCCACCGGAAACAATTATGATTGGAATCTGCTCGGTTTTTAAAAAGTCTAGAAACTCGACAAATCCGGCTCTGATTGGTTGCGTTCGAGCAAATTTGACAATCTCTGAATAACTGGAAGACGGAATCGACTCTAGCATTTGTCGAACCCCTTGCCGCAGCGTAACTCGTTTTGCATAAATTTCTGGCAATACCAGCGCAGATACTTCCGGCGCAAATCTGCTTATCATCGCCACAAAAGTTTCTGCTACCGTAATCGTGCCATCAAAATCACAAAAAACAATTCGCTTCGATCTATGGCGTTCGTTTCCACGATCGACAATAGTGAGTTGAGTAAAATCGTATTCGGGGCATAAATCATCATCCATTTCAGAGATATGACTCATAAGCTTTATGTTCTTTTCTAGTAACTGTCAGTCAATCTTCCGAGAGATTTTTTCTGTCGAGCTTCCGACCGATTTCTTTGATATCATCCTGTAAATCATCGAGACTATCATAAAGTGCATTAGTCCGCTCTTGATGATCTCTGTGGCGATCTAAATTATCTAATCTCGACTCGCGAATAGTCCGACGCAATTCTTTAATTGCCTTACGTTCGCTGTCAATACTGGTGCTATTTGCTGCGATCGCTTTAGCATTAGATTCTATTAGTTTTCTGGTGGTAGATAATTCTTGCTCGAACCTGTCGTGAAATGTTGCCTGTGCCTTGATTTGGATACTAATTTCTTTGATCTGCTGAGTGAGATCGGCATTACTAATTAACTGCCGATCCATGTTAATTATTTGCTGTTCCATTAATCGCTCTAATCGATCGAGCCGATCTGAAGATTCATTATTTTCAGTCATAATAGTTAAGAATTAAAACAAATATAAATCAATCTGGATTAAATTTCCACTCATCGCCCTTAATTGAGCGCATCAGATTCTTTGGTACTGAATCATCTTGCGGTATGAAAACATGAGTATGAAATTGACTATTATCAATAAAGAGACGACCACACTCCGAACATTGATAGATAGTCCGACTATAGTCACTTATGGTTTCAGATACATCTGTCATTGTATCTTCGATTAATACATCTACATCGATTTTATTAGATGCAGTATATTCGATATTTGTTACTAATTTTTTAATTTGTTCTTCTATTTTATCGAACAAATCGGAAGAATCTTGGTTGGCTGTAAATCTGGCTTTATAGCTAATAGCATCTGAATTGTTATAAATCACATAACCGCACTCACAGAAGATTTTCATTTGTAATAGATTCCTATAATTCGGTCTATCTCGACTAACTAGAGAGGTAAGAAACCCGACTTTTCTAAAAAGTCGGGTTTCTGGGTGCTAGTTCTAGGCAATTAGCACGTTAAACATCCAAACGACGCTCGATCGATATAGCTTGATTACGACTGAATTAAATTAGCGATAATTTCGGCAATTTTATGCTGAGTAGTTAAACTCAACGATCCAAGTTCGCGACGAATCATTGACTGACGGAGGGTGATGAGATGATCTAGGCGGATTGTTGATTGCTGCCGGAGTCCGCTAATATTAAAATCTGGATGAGTAAAATCGATAACTAAGTCTGTATCTAAAAGTATTGTAGGAATTCGACTGGTAATTAGCGAGAAAATAACGTGCTTGTAATCACCGATCACATTGGTAAGACAATAGGCTGGTCTAACTTTGAGATCGGAAAGGTCATCAAAGGGAAACTGAACTAGGACTATTTTACCCTTCATAACTCACAGCTATGCCATCTTCAAGAGTATAAATATCTTCTTCTGGATCGTGAAGAAAAGCAAAGCTCGGATTATTGGCTACTATTTTGTTCCAATGTACTGGAGTGAGATCGGCTGATTCTGGTGATTCTGGAAACAAAATCACGATCTGGACTCGACTAGGTTGATTTTGCGGTAATGGCTCATCGAGCAATAATTCGCCATCCTCACTGATTGTGCCACCACATGCGATCGATTTCATGGCCTGAATTTGAATAAACTCTAGTATCTATTTTAGTCTAAAATTTCGATCGAGTAATCATCTAAAGATCCCCGACTTTTTGAAAAAGTCGGGGATCTGGGTTATTTATACATCCAAACGACGCTCGATCGCAGTTGCCCAGGTTTCAGTAATTGCTGCGACATCCAGATCGATTAATCCGGTTTCAGCCGTTACTTGAAAATGGTCTTCAGCAGTGCCAACAGCACCTAGATATTGCCAAGCATCAGTAACGTTTGCGTTTAAATAAGCCTCAAATTCAGCTTGATGACTGGGATCGATCGAGACGATAATTCTCGCGCCACCTTCACCAAATAACACCGTATCCCAACGACTATCGATCGAACCAATACTAATCGCAGCACCCTTATTGCCAGAGATACAACATTCAGCCAGAGCCACTGCTAAACCACCCTCGGCGGAGTCGTGGGCGGATTTAATCCAGCCTTGACGAATGCCATGACGACAGGCGGCTTGAACTTTGAGTTCGAGGTCAAAATTCACTGCCGGGGGCTGTCCAGCAACCGTTTGGTGCAGAGTGGCGAGATATTCGGACGCGCCTAAAGTCAACTCTGGCGATGTCTTTGCGGCTGTGGGGACTCCCATGAGATAGATTCGATCGCCACTATTCTGCCAACCTTGACCACAGATTTTGGTAATATCATCGACGATGCCGATCATCCCGACAACGGGCGTGGGGTAAATCGGGACGGGATTTCCGGCTGGATCGAAGGTTTCGTTATAGAGGGAAACATTTCCGCCTGTGACGGGGGTATCAAATGCGCTGCACGCTTCGGATAAACCCTTGCAAGCATTGGCGAGTTGCCAATAGCCGATCGGTTTTTCGGGGCTGCCAAAGTTGAGATTGTCAGTCACCGCAACAGGTTCGGCTCCAACACAGCTCAGGTTGCGGGCGGCTTCGGCGACGACCATTTTCGCGCCTTCGTAGGGATTGAGGTAGACGTAACGGGGGTTGCAGTCTACGGTGGCGGCTACGCCGAGGTTGGGGTTATTAATGATGGCTTGGCGACCTTGGATTGGCTCTAAGGGGCGGATGCGAATCACTGCGGCATCGCCGCCACCTGGGAGCATGACGGTGTTATTTTGGACTTGGTGATCGTATTGACGGTAGACCCAGCGTTTGGAGGCGATCGAGGGTGTATCCAGCAGTGTCAATAGAACGTCATTCCAACTGTGAGATTTGCCGTGAATTTCGATTCCCTGGGCGGTGGCTGGGGGTAGTTGGTCTGGTGTCCAGGCCCAGGCTGTTTGGGCATACTCTGGAGCTTCCGCCATCACTTCCCGCTTATAAATCGGGGTGTTGTCTGCGAGGGCGGTAGCGGGGACTTCGGCGGCGATCGATCCTTGCCACAGAATCCGCACGATTGGCTCTTCAATTACCTTACCAGCGACGACGGCGTGGAGTCCCCACCGCTCGAAGATGTCGATTAATTCTTGTTCGCGTCCCTTGTGGGCGACGAATAACATCCGTTCTTGGGATTCCGAAAGTAGGTACTCGTAAGGCACCATACCAGGTTCGCGGGCGGGGACGAGATCGAGGTCGAATTCCACGCCGACACCACCTTTGGCGGACATTTCGGCACAGGAACAGGTAATACCAGCGGCTCCCATATCTTGCGCGGCGACGACTGCGCCTGTTTTGAAGGCTTCGAGACAGGCTTCAATCAGAGATTTTTCGAGGAAGGGATCGCCAACTTGAACAGCGGGGCGATTATCGATCGATTCTGCGGTCAGTTCGGCACTGGCGAAACTGGCTCCACCCATGCCATCGCGTCCGGTGGTTGAGCCGACGTAGAGGACGGGATTGCCAATACCCGACGCACCGGATTTGACGATCGTATCGGTTTCCATCAATCCCAACGCCATCGCATTGACGAGGGGATTTCCTGAGTAGGCGGGGTCAAAATAAACTTCGCCGCCGACGGTGGGGACACCGACACAATTGTGGGTGATAATCCCGCCACTGGTAACGAATAGGTGCGTGTTATCGACTTCGACATCATAGACATCGCAAGTTTCCACATTATGGGTGGAAATATTCTGAATTTTCACCGTTCCCATCATGTTGACGGTTGCTGCGCTAGCGGTGATGGTAGCAGAACCGCCACCAACTTCGAGGCGATTTGTCTGATTTTGAGCTGGTGCTAAATTTCTGAACCAATCGCGGCGGACTTCAATTTGCCATAATGCAGCGTAGTGAAATTCGCGCCCTTTAATCTGTCCGACGGATGCTTGGCGATGATGGACTTGAGGATTGATGCCTTGATTTTGGATCAAGAGCATGATTTGATCGAATAATTGACGACTAGAAGTAGAACAGAAAATTTTGTCCTGAGCCGCCCCGCCTGTGGGATTAGGGATAGTAGGATTGTTCCGAATCAGACTCTTGAGTAATTCCTGCTGAAGTTCGGCACTCCAATCCCAGACGAAATCAGGAATCCGTTTGTGAGTGGATTCGTTACCACACCGCCACACCTGCGTAAATAGATAACCTAAGAGCCAGGAAGAAACACAAACCGCCATCCCAGATGTCCGCTGTTGTGGATTGGAAGGAATCCCCAGACTTTGGAGAATTTCGATCGCATCTGTAGCCGCAGCGGTTTCATTGTGCGTAAAGTTAAAGAAAATTCGATAAATATTACCCGACGGGGAAACAGTACCAGCAGCGATGAAATAGCCCAGCAGACGGGCAAAAGCTGCATTTGGTTGAATCAAAGCAGGAATCCAATCATCCTTACCGTGTTGTCCAATTTTGAGGTCAGCACGAGAGAAATTCAAGACTTGTTCTAGTCCTAAAAGTTGTTCGAGACTGAGGAATCGATCGAGTGGGAAGGTTTTAGTATTGAGATAATGGTTGCGTTTTTGAATCGATGGTTCAAATAATTCTAGGGTGGTACGAATCAGATCTGTGGGTTTCCAGGAGTCTGGGAGAGCGATACAGAGATCTTTGTCGGCATGGAGATTGGAATCAATTGCATCGATGAGATCCAGCGTTTGCGTCTGTCCCTGATTTTCTGGCAACTTCTGAAGAATCGGTAAATCGTCGCCCACGCGCAGGGTTTGAGCGTAACGAATCCGCACTTTTTTCTCAGATTCAATCCGCAACATCGGATGATCTGGCGTAACAGTTAATGTGCGTCCGAGGGAAGTGCGAATATTAATCAGCGTCTCAGTTTGACGCTTAAAAATCCGGCTGACTGGTTGCCAACTACTACGATTGCTTTTAGGATCGATCGACAGTGTTTCAATACCAGGACTGAGTTCTAAGGTATCTGTACCAGCGGGTAAATGAGTGTTAACAAAATTACCGATCGTATCGAAGTGAATCCCCTGTGTATCCTTCCAAATAAAGCTTTCAGTCCCAAGTAGGCAATTCCCATAGTGAGAAATTCCCGCAACCACGCCTGTAAATAACCGCCGCGTTTTGGCATCTTTAAGATCGCCAAACCGGAGCGAATTGAGAATCGCAATCGGACGCGCACCCATCGTAAAAATGTCCCGCAGAATGCCACCTACACCCGTCGCCGCGCCTTGGAATGGTTCGACAGCCGAGGGGTGATTGTGGGATTCAATTTTGAATGCAAGTTGCAATCCATCGCCGAGATCGATTACGCCAGCGTTTTCACCTGGGCCGACAAGCACGCGCTTGCCTGTAGTTGGAAATTGACTAAGGAGCGGACGGGAATTCTTATAGCAACAGTGTTCCGACCACATCACGCCGAACATACCTAATTCGGCTTTGTTAGGGTGTCTGCCGAGTCGATCGACTATTTCGAGGTATTCGTTGGGTTTGATGCCTTGGGCAGCGATTTCAGCAGGAGTGAAGGGTGATGTCATGGGTGGGTGTGAGGGGTGGTTATTCGTTAATTATCGGTGCGATGGCAATCTCAATTCAATTTTACGATTTATGGTGGTGCTAGGTTGGTGTTTTTTTAAACCGCAGCGATTCGCGCTCGTCGGGTTCCCCGACGGTTTAGCGAATCAAGACAGAGGCACAGAGGGCGCAGAGAGAGAACAGAGCGGTGTTCTTGTCAATTAATATTTGCCATAATCTTTTGTATTAGTCATTTCTGCCCATCTTGCTGATAGAAACTGAGCATAATCGACGGGAAATAATCCATAGCCACCAACAGAATAGCCATCGTTTACTTCAATTAGTAAAGTTTTACCACTATCTGTTAAACCAAAATCGATCGCATAGCTAGCTGGTGCAGATTTGTATGCAGCCACCGCAGCTTTAATAATATCTGGATCGAAATGCAAACTCCAATCACCCTGATACAAACGAACGTCCAGGATTGCATATATCTCACAAAACATCGCCATTCTGCGACGAATTTAAATGGTTCCGAACACCAAATCTCAGTATCTATAAACTCATCACCACAACTGACTAAATCTTTGGGGCTGTTAACTACTCTGCCTTTGAATTTTTTAAAATCTTTAGCAGGCTTAATGAATACATTCCAAAGCTCTGGATGTTTAGCTATATAGTTAACGCTAGACATCCAAATTTTTCGATCGAGAAATTGTTGTAACTCTTCAGGATAATTAATCTCGGTGGGTGGATTAATGTTTAGTTTGATTAAAGCTCGATGAATATCATCACCAAATCCCACTACTAATGATTCTGGCTCTAGAACGGTTAAATTTTCGATAGATTCAAACGGTACAATTTCCCAACCCATTTTCCGAAAGCCATCATAGGCAACAGCAAAGTTAGGACTAGCAAATTCGAGATCGGAGTTTTTGCGGATATAAACTTTCATCAGCAAAATTTGTTATTGTTCCGCGATGACGATTTCACCGCTAAAAATAGCTCAAGCATCTAGTGGTAATGGATGTCGAAATCTTCAGGCATCTGATTCTGACTGAGAAATTGAGATATTTCGTACCATCCGATTCACAAATCTGAGGTAGTCATCTATCTCCTCATAACAGTCAAGTTCTTCCTCTTCCGCTAGATCAAGAGTGAATTCTTGTTGCTTGATTAATAAAGCCTCAATCCGATTTTGCACATCACTAGTTGCTCGAAAGATCGGGACACCTTCGACTAATTCCATCCTGACAGCACCATCAAGTGGGAGATTGCGAGGGAAAGAATTTAACTTTGGTAAGGGTGAGATTGTCATGACAGTATTAATGGCAAACCTAACTTTTTCGAGTTAAATAATTCTAATGTCATAGAGAGCTATCTTTGTATCTCTGGTCATTAAAATTAAATCTTCTGACATTGCTTGCGATATCATAATTCGATCGAAAGGATCGTGATGATGCAATGGTAACTTATACAGTTTTTGACTATGCTCGATCGCGATCGGTAACTCCAAAAAGTTATTTGCAGCCAACGCTGCGGGCAAATCATCTGGGGCTTCCAGCTTACCAATCATTTTTTTGACGGCAATTTCCCACGCTGTTGCAGCACTGACAAATACTAAATTATCTGGATCGGTGATAATGTCAGTCTCTGTTTGTGACAGTTTTAGATCTTGGGTGAGCCACCACAGGAGAATGTGAGTATCAAGCAGTAGTTTCATCATCCATTCCCATAAAGCCAGCTAAAATCTCTGGTGGTAATGGATCGTCAAAGTCTTCAGACATTTTAACTTGACCTTTCCAATAACCAGGCGTGCGAGGTTTTTTCTCGATTTGGTAAGGAATGAGTCGCGCTAGCGGTTTACCCGCTTTGCTAATAATTACCTCATCGCCAGCTATTACCGATTCCAAAAGCTGGGAAAGAGTGGTTTTTGCTTCGTGAATGTTAACTACTTTCATTACTTAGAATATTAACTTAGCTAGACTTAGTTTAGTTTGATATAGTAATATCTGTCAATTGGTTCTAGGGAAATAAGCCAAGCTGAATCCAAAATAGAGCGGATTCATGATTGAATCTCGGCGAGAATTGATTTTGCCCGCTCTGCCGTGGCATATAATTCCACCTCAATTAAATCATCTAGTTCCGATTGTTGTTACTAGTTTACAAACATAATCTCTTCATCTGAATTGAGGGTGAGCAGCCTGTCGCCGATGCCATCTTTGCCGTAAGTTTGGATTTTGTCGATCGAAATCAACTGATGACGATGACTGGTAGTCACCAAATCTACGTTTGCGGGAGGAAGGCTCAAATGCAGCAAACTATCGGTTTTGAAGGCAAATTGCATGGCGTGGGTGCCCATATTTCCGGTTTGGACGATGCGGATGCTAGAGATGGGGATGCGTTTGGCGTAACCTTGATGGCTAATCAGGAGGATTTCATCGGTGCTATTGGCGGCGATACAGCCAACGATACGTTCTCTACCACCGACTTTCAAGGCTTGAATACCTTGAGAAACTCGTCCCATCAGAGGGATTTGTTCGGAAGCTAGGGCGAGGCGCAGGATGCGTGCGCCGGAGGTGGCGATGATGATTTCGCGTTGGGTGGTGAGGGGGGTAATGGTGTGGAGTTGATCGTCTTCGCGGAGTTTGATGAGGGTGGTACCTCGGTTGGTGAGTCCACTCAGCTCTTGGAGGAGGATACGTTTGATTTTACCCTGGCTGGTGAGGAGCAGCAGTTCGCGGAGATCGTCGGGAGTTTCAGCAGGGGTAGGGAGGGTATAAATTATCGGCTCGTCTGTATCTTGCAGTGCGGGAATTAGGCTGGTGAGAATTGTGCCTGGGGTATTACCGACTGTGGGGGGAATATCCTTAATTTTGAGTGGAAATGCTCTACCTTCAGTTGTTATTAATGTTAGTTCTTCATCGGTGTTAGTTTGATATGTTTTGATGACGAAATCATTTGTATTGGGATTGAGTTTTGCACCTGTTTTACTCAGTCTTCTAATATATCCTTGATGGGTGATTTCTAGAGTGGTTGGTTGAGTTGGTTCGGCTTCAATAACTTGCGGTGGCGTAACTGGTATAATCCGATTTTTATCTACTTTTACTTTTGGAGCAGCTTGTTTATCTGTAGATGTTCTACCGATCTTCGCTTCGATCTTGGGTGCTTCTAATTTGGTAATCTTGGTACGTCGATCGTCACTAAATTTTCGTTTGAGCGATCGCAAGTCTTTTTTAAGCGATTTTAGTAATTCGCCTCGATCTTGGAGTAGGTTATTTAAACTATTAATCTGGTTGGTTAGCTCTTGAAATTCTGATTCTAAATTCTTCCGCTCCATTCCAGTCAAACGTCGCATTGGCATCGCTAAAATTGCGTCCGCCTGAATCTCGCTCAAGTCTAGTTCTGTCTGAAAAATGGCTTTGGCGGTGGTTCCATCTGGCGCGTTGCGGAGGATACTAATTACCGCATCGAGATTATCTAAGGCTTTGAGTAAGCCGGAGAGGGTATGGACTCGTTTTTGGGCTTGCTCTAGTTCGTTTCCGTACTGACGAGTGAGGGTGATTTCGCGGAATTTGAGAAATTCTTCTAGTAGTTGTCTGAGGCTGAGTTGACGCGGTTGTCCATCGACAATTGCTAGCATAATCGCGCCAAAATTGCTCTGGAGAGCGGTTTGACGATAAAGTTGTTCGAGGACATTGGTAGGATCGGCATCGCGCTTGATTTCGATCACGACGCGCATTCCTTCTCGATCGCTTTCATCTCGCAAGTCAGCAATGCCGTCGATTTTACCACCATTGACGAGATCGGCGATTTTCTCAATCCAGGCGGCTTTATTTACCTGATAGGGTAATTCAGTGATGATCAGCGAATCTCGACGTTTCTTGGACTTAGTAAGCTTGGCTTGCACGCTGGCGACTTCCACATGCGAAATCCCACGCACTGTGATAATCCCTTTCCCAGTGCGATAAGCATCGTGGATACCTTCGATGCCCATGATCTCGCCACCTGTGGGAAAATCAGGGCCAGGAATTAATTCCCACAATTTAGCATCGGGTAAATCTGGTTTATCGATAAGGGCGATCGCGCCGTCAAGCACTTCGCCGATATGATGGGGAGGAATATTCGTCGCCATCCCCACCGCAATCCCGCTACAGCCATTGATTAACAGGATCGGCACCTGAGCAGGTAAAACAGTCGGCTCCTGCTGAGAGTTATCGAAGTTTCCGGCAAAATCAACCGTCGCCGTACTAATTTCGCCGAGTAGAGCCTCATGAGCAATCGGAGCTAACCGCGTTTCGGTATACCGCATTGCCGCTGGCGGATCGTTGTCAACTGAGCCAAAATTGCCGTGACCGCCCAACAGGGGATAACGAGTTGAAAAGTCCTGAACCAGTCTAACCAGGGCATCATAGACCGACTGGTCGCCGTGGGGGTGATATTTACCCAACACATCGCCAACCACACGAGCGCACTTCCGATAAGGACGATCTGGTGTCAATCCCAGCTCATGCATCGCATAAATAATCCGCCGATGCACAGGCTTCAATCCATCCCGCACATCCGGTAACGCCCTACCCACGATCACACTCATGGCGTATTCCAGGTACGATTTCTGCATCTCCGAATGCAGCGCAATTGGAATAATTCTGTCTGTACCTAGCAGATCTAACTGTTTTACCATGAGTTCAAATGTCTATCTCGATCGCTTTAGTTAATCCTCAGTCTGCCACAAACTGTTCGCAATCGGGTTAGAGTGTGAAATAATAATACATAATTACTAAGAGAGCGGGGAGATGGGAGATGGGAGATGGGAGATGGGAGACAGGGAGTTAGGGTGTAACGTAGATTAATTCACCATTCCACAACCGAAACTTCCCACCGCAGGTGGTAGTTCGCAATACCCACGTTCAAATCTTCTTATCTCCCATCTCCCATCTCCCATCTCCCATCTTCCCTACCCCTTACTCGGAGCCTTAGTAATAAAATCCCTAATCCTCGGAGTCTGAATCAACTTACGGGTGTCATTGAGGAGTTTATTGCCCCAGAGGTTGTCTTTGAGATACTGAATATTCGCATATCGACTGTCAAGGACAATCGCTTTTTCGGCGGTGGTATATGCTTCGGATTGCTTCCCTTGGGCGAATAAAGCAGCGGCGATTGCTAATACTGGTTCGGCAGCTTTGGGATCGATCGAGATTGCTTTTTGCCAGTTTTGAATCGCGCCATTTACATCGCCATTTTCATAACTAACTAAGCCAATATTATTGATCGCTGGCCAAAATTTGGGATCTTTTTTTACAGCCTTTTGATATTGAGCGATCGCGTCTGGATACTTGTTCGATTTATAATAAGCATTGCCCAGATCGAAGAGTGCGCTATTGTTATCGGGTTTGATTTTTAGCCCTGCTTGGATGATATCGATCGCTTTTTGATTATCACCTTTTTGAAAATATGCCGAACCTAGCATAAATAATATGTCTGGCTCTTGTGGCTTAATCGCTTTAGCCTGTTGAAGCGCATCAATTCCTTTTTGATATTTTTGAGTTTGCACGTATAAGGTACCCAAAAAGAACCAGGCTTCATGGTTTTTTGGTGCTAATTGGGTTGCTAATGCAACGCGAGGAATCGCCTGTTCATATTGTTGGAATTGAACTAGTCCTGCTGCTTGTCTTAATAAACTTTTACTCGTGTCTTCTAGCGATTGGGGGTTTTGCTTGGGAGTATAAGGTAATAGAGCTTGGCTATAAGTAGCCGTTGGCACACTCACAACACCCAGGCAGGCAGTCAGGAGTAATGGATAGATCCGTTTATGCACAATAAATTAGGTCTAGGTAGATAATCAAATGACGATGTAGATGGGAAATTGTCAGGATCTCAATTTAGGTTGAGATTGTGTCGTTTTCCGATTCCATCATACAAAAATAGCAGCTTGCCGATCGCATATCTAGTGGATACAGACGATCTTACACATAGACTAACGTACCTAGCACCGATCGATCTGAATGGGTTGGGGGTTTTCACTACCGATTAACATGACTTTTGACACTGGTAATCCACTCTGACGAAGAGTTACAATAGATGTAAATAAAAGTAACGAATTCGATCGCCAGTCTTTTGCGTGCTTCTGCTTTCTTGTAGCTTCTGCTTACAAACAAACAGTGCAAGTACCTTCATAGAGCAAGAAAATTGTTGCTTGATTAGCCGAACGAATCGATTGCTGTCTCTCCTTTGGGAGAATTGCCAAACCATTCGAGATTTTGAATCTAAAGATTAGTGAGCCTCGATCTCCTATGCAATTGCCTCTACTCCAAAATTTTAAACATCCGCTGCCGATGATTGCAGGTATTGCTGCGGCAACAATTGGTGTTGTTGCGCTCGGAACTGTTGCGGTAAATCAATTTAAGCCGACAGCTAAAATCGATCTAGAACGCTACACCGTGGTTGCCAAAGCCCAAGATTTGACGGATCGAATTACGGCTAGTGGTAGCATCATCCCCTTTCAAACGGCGAATCTCAGTCCCAAGACAGCCGGAAGAGTGGCGAGATTATTTATCGAACAGGGAGATCGGGTACTACAGGGCCAAAAAATTGCCCAAATGGAAAATGCCGAGGCTCAAGCTGCTTTTGCCCAAGCGCAGGCTAATGTGCAGCAAGCTCAGGCTAATTTGAACAAAGGGAAAAATGGCACTCGGGTCGAAGAAATCGTTCAAGCGCAAGCTAGACTAAATCAAGCCCAAGCCAATCTGAATAAAGCTAAAAACGGTAATCGTCCTGAAGAAACTGCCCAAGTTCAGGCAAAATTAGCCCAAGCCCAAGCCAATCTCAATCTGACTCGATCGATTGCCCCCCAACAAATCGAGCAGGCTACAGCCCAAATTTCCGCTGCTACAGCCAAGCTTAGACTCGCTCAAGCTACAGTAGATCGCTATCGATCGCTCAAATTCTCAGGTGCGATCGCTCAAGATAAGCTAGATACAGCTACTGCTGACTATCAAACAGCTAGAGCCAATCTCCTCGACGCTCAACAAAAACTCCAGCAGGTTCGCAACAACAGTCAATCGGAAATCAGCCAGCGTCAAGCCGTCGTCACCGAAGTTCAACAATCACTCCGGCAGTCCCAACTGGGCAGCCGTTCCGAGGATATTGCCAGTTTTGCTGCCCAAGTTGCTCAAGCTCAAGCAGCCTATCAGCAGGCAAAAAATGGTAGCCGCCCTGAAGAAATCGCCCAATTGACGGCAGCAGTAGCCGTCGCCAATGCCCAGTTACAATCCGCGCGATCTCAACTGGAAGACTCCACAGTTATCGCACCCTTTGCCGGATTGATTACCCAGCGGTACGCCAGTGTCGGGGCATTTGTGACTCCAACTACTTCGGCTTCAACTAGTACATCTGCAACTTCAACTTCGATTGTGGCTCTAGCCAAAGATATGGAAGTCAAAGCAAAAGTACCGGAAGTAGATATCGGCAAAATTCAAGTCGGACAAAAAGTCGAAGTTACTGCTGATGCTTTTAGCGACAGGCCATTTCAAGGTACAGTTCGACTGGTGGCTCCTGAAGCAGTCGTCGAACAAAATGTCACCTCATTTGAAGTCCGCGTCGCCCTAAATAGTGGTAAAGATTTACTGCGATCGGGTATGAATGTCAATGCGATTTTTGCCGGAAAACGCACTAATAATGCTTTGACAGTTCCAACTGTGGCGATTAGTTCTAAGCGTGGTCAAACAGGCGTTTATGTAACTGGTGAAAACAATGAACCGAAATTTCAAGTAATTAAAGTTGGCGGCACTGTCAAGGATAAAATTCAAGTACTTGAAGGTCTCAAATCTGGCGATCGAGTCTTCATTGATGTCCCTCCAGGATTTAAAGAAAAAATGATGGGCGATGGAGGGAAGTAAGGAGAGTTGAGAGTTGAAAGTTGAGAGTTGAAAGTTGCGACGTGTGTTCTGGAGGTTCCCTCCAGGTTGAACACGTCAAGACAGAAAGTTGAAAGTTGGGTTTCGCTCTTGTCATTATCTATTACCCATTTCTATGAATCTTCTTGAAAGTTTAAATATGGCAGCGAAGACGCTCGTAGCTAACAAGTTACGCAGCGGTTTAACGATGCTCGGAATTGTGATTGGTAATGCTTCGGTAATTGGGATGATTGGAGTAGGTGAAGGCACCCAAACATTAGCAGTAGATCAGTTCAAAAATCTCGGCCCAAATACATTATTTATCTTACCTGGCTCTCCCAAAGCTCAAAATATTCGGAGCGGTGGAACCCCGCCCACACTGGTATTGAGTGATGCTAGAGCGATCGCTCGTCAGGTTCCTTCGGTGTCTGGTGTTGCCCCAGTTTTGCAAAACTCTCTAGTCGTCAGTTATCAAAATATTACGACTACTTCGATTATTCAAGGTACTACTGCTGACTTTACTACTGTTCGTAATTTTGCAGTTAATAAGGGGCGATTTGTAACGGCATTAGATGTTAAAGACGATAAACAAATTGCGATGTTAGGGACAGACATTGCCCAACGACTATTTGGTAATGAAAATCCATTAGGCAAGCAGATTCGGATCAACAATCTCAGCTTTGAAGTAGTTGGCTTAATGGAAGAAAAAGGCTCTTCCTTTGGTAGCAATCAAGATGACGCAATTTTTATTCCAATTACCACAATGAGCAAGCGGGTAATCGGGAGAACTTCACCTTTTGGACTTCGACTATCATTGATTTCGGTGGCTGCAAAAAATAGTGAAAGTATGGATGCTGCCGAATTTCAGATTACCAATCTATTGCGCCGCAGACACAAGATAGTTAATGAAGATGATTTTACAGTTCGCAATCAAAAAGATGCTCTCCAAATTGTAACGACGATTACCAATGCTTTGACATTACTATTGGGTGCGATCGCTGGAATTTCTCTATTAGTCGGTGGAATTGGGGTGATGAATATTATGCTCGTATCCGTCACCGAACGCACTCAAGAAATTGGGCTGCGAAAAGCAATCGGTGCAACTCAAAATGATATTCTCACCCAATTCACGATCGAAGCAATTATTCTTTCGACAGTTGGTGGCATTATCGGTACTTTAATTGGCATCGGTGGGATTCTCATTGTCAGGAATTTTAGTCCACTCAAAACAGCCGCTATTTCACCATCAGCGATCGTTTTAGCGGTGAGTGTTTCCGGTGCAATTGGTTTATTCTTTGGTGTTGTCCCCGCCAGACAAGCTGCCAAGTTAGATCCGATCGAGGCTTTGAGAAGCGTTTAAATTAGTTGAAATTTGAGTTCTGAGCAACTTAGACAGTAATACCCACCTTGGCAAGATCGTAAGTTATCGCCTAGAGTGGGTATTCTTGAGATTAGTAGTCTTTTAGCTTGTATCGTTACTGACTAAGATCCGATTGCTGCAATTTCACTGGTTTGACCAAAATTTATGAACAAACTATTAATGGTTACTATGGTTCCCGTAGTTCTAACCAACTTTCTGCTGCCTTTTGCTGCTCATTTTCGCGATCGAGGCTGGCAAGTCGATGCAATGTCATCTGGCTTTTCCCCAGATGATAATTGTCATCAATACTTCGATCGACTTTGGGAAGTGCAGTGGTCGCGAAATCCCCTAGATCCGCGCAATCTGCTGGGGACTCCAGGTAAAATTAGAGAAATTGTCGCGCGAGAACGATATGATATCATTCACGTCCATACTCCCGTTGCGGCCTTTGTGACGCGGTATGCGTTAAAAGATTTACGTAAACAATTAGGAGCTAGTGTCATTTATACTGGACATGGCTTTCATTTCTTGCCTGGAGCAAATCCACTCAAAAACGCTGTGTTTCTAGCTTTAGAAAAGTTAGCTAGCGATTGGACTGACTATCTAGTGACGATCAATCGTGAAGATGAAGCTGCCGTCAAGCAGCATCGATTGGTGTCAGCGGGACATTCCTACTATATGCCTGGGATCGGGGTAGATCTGGATTATTACAATCCCCAAACGATCTCTGAAGCTGCGGTGGCACAGATCCGAGTGGAATTAGGTATCGGCGATACCACACCTTTATTACTCTCAGTAGCAGAATTTACGCCTCGCAAACGGCATCAGGATACGATCGCCGCAATTGCGAAATTGGCTAGACCAGAGGTTCATCTAGCCATTGCTGGCAGCGGCCCGCGACTGGCGCAGATGCAGCAGTTGGCGATCGATTTGGGAGTTGCTGCCCGCATCCATTTTCTCGGGAGACGTAATGATATCCCCGTGTTGATGAAAGCGGCGACTGCCAATATCCTAGTTTCAGCTCAAGAAGGACTACCGAGAAGTGTGATGGAGTCACTGGCTTTAGAGCTACCAACGATCGGTACCAAAATTCGTGGCACTCAAGATTTATTAGCAGGAGGTTATGGGCTACTTGTCGATGTCGGCGATGTGGCGGGATTGACAGCCGCAATTGCCTGGATCCTCGATCGGCCTGAAGAAGCCAGTAATATGGCGAAACGCGGTCGAGAACATTTAGCTAGTTATGATCTTAACTCCATCATCAAGCGACATGAGCAACTATATGCTGCGGCAATTGCTCACTCATAATGAAAATAATTATCATTTAATGGGTACAATAGCTGAAGATTGTACTTACTTAACAATTGATAGGATATTATTGAGAGAACTTATTAATACTGGAATATATAAATGTCAACACTAGCACAAGAAATACTCATCTCGGAACTAGTGGGACCTTTGAGTATGCACTTCAGGCGAGGTGAGGCTGCCTACCAAAACCTCTTTTCAGATGGGAGACAATTTCTATTTGCCAAGATTCTGAGAGACAATAACTACGAGATCCGCAATGCGATCCTCTCCAAAGGTCATCTATTGCCGTTTGAGCAGCAGCAAAACGCGATCGAGCTAGTCGCACATTTGGATATTTGGTTGGAGCTATGGGAACATCTGGCAGCCACAAAAGCGCACCAACCCGAAGACAAATTTAGTTTTGAAAGTTGTAAATATCCCCAGGAAGCTGCCACATCACTAAAAGAATTTTGCCTTGCACTCTGTAAATAAATTAAATTAAGAGCATTAGATTATGAAAAACAAGTCAACTGATTCTGTACTGTTTTTGGGTAAGAAAGACGACGAATATTGCGATCGAGCATTGCAATTTGTCGAAGATAATTTTGAAAATGTCACATCATACTTTTCGGCATGGGGAGAACCAATGCCTGAAGAGATCAACAACTGGAGTGGTGATTACCTCCTCTCCTACCTCTGTCGATGGGTTGTGCCCTTATCTGTCATTCAAGCAGCACACAAAGGTGCGATCAATTTTCACCCGGCATCACCAGATTATCCCGGCATTGGCTGTAATAACTATGCACTCTATGACAATGCATCCGAATATGGGGCTACTTGTCATCATATGGCTAGTAAAGTAGATACTGGTAAAATTATTGCGGTCAAACGGTTTCCCGTTTTTGCAACAGATGACGTTAGCTCGTTGCTAAGGCGCACCTATGAATTTCAATTGGTACTATTTTATGAAATTGTTGGTGAAATTCTCAATCATCAACCATTACCCGAGCCAGATGAGCATTGGACTAGACATCCTCGCAGCCGCAAAGAATTTAACGAACTGGGCATTATTACACCAGAAATGACTGCGGATGAAGTGGCACGGCGCGTTAGGGCGGTAAGTTATGGTGTGTTTCAACCAACAGTTGATATTGGCGGATTTCGGTTTGAGCTAAAAGTTGATAAATAATCGATCGATTTTTATGCACCAGCATCTACCTGAAATATTCACGATGCCATCTGTTTGCAAGAAGAAGTAGGGAGGCGCAGCAAACATTGCTGACATGATAAGTTTACGGCTATATTGACTTGATATACTTTTATTTAGATGACGGAATAGTAAGGGTTTAAAGCCCCTGCCTTTAGGCAGATTGTTTTTAGGACGGAGTTTGCTTGGTGCATTTTCATGGACGGGAAACCCGTCCGAAAATGC
>JANYIT010000195.1 GCA_025358725.1 Chamaesiphon sp. GL140_3_metabinner_129_sub | reverse complement strand
CGCAAGACCTGCGCCGGGGTGCCTGGGTGCAGTCGGTTTGTTCTCGGTGGATGTGATCCAGCTACAAAAACGGTCCCATACATTTGCGCTTTCGCGACGTTGTAAGGTAGTGGTCATTTGTTTATAATTGCGATGAATTTTCAAGGTACGGTGTCGGTTGCCCAACGCCATGTCTTTATATTAGGACATATATTTAGGATTGTAAAGGTTCTTAACAATTTCTTTCTTATTCTCATTAAGAAGAGACGAATTATTGAGCGGCTATATCGATGTAGCTACTTTCAAACCTATTTAGAGCAAGCCTTTGAGTGATATATGAGTTTAATCGCATCTCAACCTGGCGGCCAAGTCATGATCCGTTTGCCTAATAAATGTAAATGGAGATGAAATACTGTCTGGCCGCCATCTTCACCAGTATTGATGACGACTCGATAACCGTTTTCTAAGCCTTCCTGAGTGGCTACTCTCTTGACTGTTAATAAAAGGTGTCCTAATAAAGCGGCATCTTCTGTGGATGCTTGGGCGATCGAGACGATCGGTTTTTTAGGGATAATCAAGATGTGGACTGGTGCCTGGGGATGGACATCGCGAAACGCAAGAGCGAGATCGTCCTCATATACGATGTCAGCGGGGATTTCCTTGCGGATGATTTTACTGAAAATGGTTTCACTCATAAAATCTTGAAATTAATGACCAGTATCGATCGAATATTACTAATGATAACAAACGCGACAAATATACTTCTGGACTGACACATTAGCATCTAATTTTTGACAAATAAAATAATGATCTAAATAATTGCACTAGGAACATAAACTATTTTTCAGCCACAACAGTAGGTAGAATGACTTCTGGAATAACTGTGGGAGTTAATTTTTTCGTATTGAGCAGTTTTGTGTTGAACGTTAAAGATCGATTCTCTTTCAGAGCGGCTTCTGCTGAGGCAGAGGCTTTGCCAACGCCAACGACACAATCGACGAAAATTGTATCACCTTCTCCAACCGCAGTCTCTAAAATTTTAGTGGCGATCGGGTTTTGTAACTCTCTTTGAATTGCGCGTTTTAATGGTCTAACACCATAAATCGGATCGTATCCCACATCGGCGAGATAATCTTGCGCCGCAGGGGTAAGTTGAATCTTAATTTTTTGGTCTGCTAACATCCGCTCGATCCGCTGAATTTGAATCGTTACAATTTGACGAAGTTCGGTTTTATTGAGTGGTTCAAAAATTGTCAGTTCGTCAATGCGCTGGATAAATTCAGGACGGAAATGTGTCCGCAAGGTATTTGTCACCTGTTCGCGCAGATCGTTGGTTTGAGTATTGTCGCGATGGGGATCTAGTAATGTATTGATAATCTGTTCGCTGGCAATATTGCTAGTCATCACAATTACGGTATTGCAGAAATTAACAGTTTTGCCCTTAGAATCGGTAATTCGTCCATCATCTAGCACTTGGAGCAGGATATTAAATACATCGGGATGGGCTTTTTCAATCTCATCAAATAACACAACCGAATAGGGATGACGGCGCACTGCTTCGGTTAATTGTCCGCCGTCTTCATGTCCCACATATCCAGGCGGGGCACCAATTAAGCGGGAAACTGCGTGCTTTTCCATATATTCGGACATGTCCAGCCGCACCATTGCCTCGTCGCTATCAAATAGAAATTCGGCTAAAGCGCGGGCGAGTTCGGTTTTGCCGACACCTGTAGGTCCCATAAATCGGAACGATCCGATCGGTCGATGGGGATCTTGCATTCCCGCACGGGCGCGGCGAATTGCGGCGGAGACGGCACTTACAGCTTCGTGTTGCCCGATCACTCGGTTGTGGAGGTGGGATTCCAGTTGGAGCAGTTTTTGACGCTCTGAGGCGAGGAGACGGTTGACGGGGATACCTGTCCACTTGGCAACGATTTCGGCGATATCGTGCTCGGAAACTTGTTCGCGGAGTAGGGTAGAACCTTGAACTTGCACTGCGGCGAGTTCGGATTCTTTGACCACTTGATCCATTTGAAGTTTGATTTTTTCAACTTTAAGTTGAGCAGCAGTATTCAGATCATAAACACGTTCGGCTTGCTCCATTTGGACTCTAATTTGGTCTTCTTGCTCTCTGAGACTTTTAATCACATTGAGAAGTTGTTTTTCTCCTTGCCATTGATTGGTAAGTTTGTCTTGTTTGACTTTGAGGATCGTAATTTCTGCATCAATTTTTTCCAAGCGTTCTTGGGTGGGCCGATGACTATCGTTGTTGAGATTTTCATCTTGGAGCGAAAGTTTCTCCATTTCCAATTGCATTACCCGCCTGTCGATCGATTCTAATTCGGCGGGTTTCGAGGTAATCTCCATCTTCAGTTTAGCGGCTGCTTCATCGACAAGATCGATCGCTTTGTCAGGCAAAAATCGATCGGCAATATACCGACTAGATAAGGACGCCGCAGAGACTAAGGCGGAATCGCTAATTTTAACGCCGTGGTGAACTTCGTACCGTTCTTTCAATCCTCTGAGGATCGAAATCGTATCTTCGACGCTGGGTTCACTCACCTGTACGGGCTGAAATCGCCGCTCTAGGGCCGGATCTTTCTCGATATACTTGCGATACTCATCGATCGTTGTCGCACCGATACAGCGCAATTCTCCCCGCGCTAGCATGGGTTTAAGGAGATTACTCGCATCCATCGCGCCTTGGTTTCCACCTGCGCCGACGACGGTGTGAAGTTCGTCGATAAAGAGGACGATTTGGCCAGCAGAATCGGTAACTTCTTTTAATACCGCTCTCAAGCGTTCTTCAAATTCGCCTCTGAGTTTAGCACCAGCAATTAGACTGCCCATATCGAGCGAAATCAAGGTGCGATCTTTGAGCGATTCGGGGACATCTCCATTGACAATTCGCTGTGCTAAACCTTCAGCGATCGCTGTTTTCCCGACACCTGGTTCACCGATTAAAACGGGGTTATTTTTCTGTCTGCGAGATAGCACCTGGACGACGCGACGAATTTCTTCATCTCGCCCAATCACTGGATCCATTTTTCCAGCTCTGGCGGCTTCGGTGAGATCTTTCCCATATTTAGGAAGTGCTTCACCACTGATTTCGGGAGCTTGAGTAGTAGCTTTTGGGGTAGTACTTCGCAATTGTTTGATCGCGGCTTCCAACTGAGATCGATCGAAATTAAAGGCTTTTAATAATCTTCTCCCGACTCGATCGTCCTCCGACAAGGCTAAAATTAGGTGGTCTACCGCAATCGTCCGATCTTGCCAACTTTCTCTAGCTGCTTCGGCTCGATCGAGTAATAAATCCAAACCCCTGCCTAGATACAAGTCTACAACTTTATCCAATCTCGGTTGACGGTTGGTAAAGTCCTGTAATTGCCGCGTCAACGTCTCAACATCCACCCCCACGCGAGCAAGAATTTTCGGAGCTACATCCTGCTGTTCCAACAGTGCGATGGCGACATGTTCAACTTCCAACTGCTGATTGAACGATCTCCTGGCTACATCCTGCGACTTAATAATTGCATCCCAGGCTTGGTCGGTAAATTTGGTAGGATCTGTAGGCTGCATGTCTAGGGGATGGGGATGAGTCTGAGCGTGTTTGCTTAGTATATCAAAGGAAGCTCCATTCGTTGGCACGCTCAGTAGTCTAATGGCGGTAAACCGGACACAGCAGCCTGAGTCGATCGAGAGATAATAGATCCATAGACCTCTTCACCATCAACATATGACACCTCTTTTGCAAGGTCAGGGATTACCACCATTCCCAGATATTACGCCAGCACAAGTCGTCCCCGCTATTACCGAACTGCTCGCCACCGCGAACGCAGCATTAACCCAGCTTGAAGCTAATATTATCCCCACCTGGACAGGATTGGTCGAACCACTCGATCGCATCATCGAAAAAATCTCCTGGAGTTGGGGAATTGTCGGACATCTGATGGGTGTCCAAAATAGTCCCGAACTCCGTGCCGCACATGAAGAAATGCAGCCGCAGACGGTCGAATTTTGGATGCGTTTGGGTCAAAGTACCGCGCTCTATCAGGGCTATAAAGCTATTCAATCCAGTCCCGAATTTGCTAACTTTGAAGTTGCCCAAAAACGAATTATCGTCGCTGCTATCCGCGATATGGAGCTATCTGGAGTCGGTTTAACGGGGGAACCCAAACAGCGATTTAATGAGATTCAGTTGGCACTAGCCGAACTTTCTAATAAGTTCTCCAATAACGTCCTCGATGCCACCAAAGCATACAATCTTACCCTGACTAAACCGGACGAAATTGCCGGACTACCAGCCAGTTTACTCGGACAAGCCGCCCAATCCGCTAGAACCGCTGGACATGAAGCCGCAACCCCTACAGATGGCCCCTGGGTAATCACTCTCGATGCGCCTAGTTACGTCCCCTTTATGCAACACAGTCAACGGCGAGATTTCCGCGAACAAGTGTATAAAGCCCTCGTCAGTCGCGCGGCATCTGGAGAATATGATAATTTAGCTAATATCGATCGCATTCTCGAATTACGCCGCGAGATGTCGAATATCCTCGGCTTCGCCAACTTCGCCGAACTTAGCCTCGCCAGTAAAATGGCTCCAAATATCGCCGCTGTCGAAAGTCTCCTCGAATCCCTCCGCAGTGCCAGCTTTGAAGCAGCCAAACAGGATCTCGAAAATCTTCGCGCCTTCGCTATCTCCAAAGGAGCAGCCGAAGCCAACGATCTCAAGCACTGGGATCTGGCATACTGGTCGGAACGCTTGCGAGAAGCTAAATTTGATTTCAACGCCGAAGAATTACGTCCCTATTTCCCCTTAGAACAGGTACTTTCTGGATTATTTAACCTCGCTCACAAGCTGTTTGGCATCACCATCACCGCCGCCGATGGAAAAGCACCTGTCTGGAATCCCGATGTCCGCTACTTCCAAGTCGCCAACGAGCAACAGCAACCAATTGCGTACTTCTATCTCGATGCATACAGTCGCCCTGCCGAAAAACGCGGTGGTGCATGGATGGCAGATTGTATCAGTCGCTCCAAATTGACCGACAAAGATGGGTCTACAGTCCGTTTACCAGTGGCATATCTAACGTGCAATCAAACGCCCCCAGTGGATGGCAAACCCAGTCTGATGACCTTCGGCGAAGTCGAAACCCTGTTCCACGAATTCGGACATGGCTTGCAGCACATGCTCACCACCGTAGATTTCGTCGGCGCGTCGGGAATTAGTAACGTCGAATGGGATGCCGTCGAATTACCCAGCCAATTTATGGAAAACTGGTGTTACGATCGACCTACCCTGCTCAGTCTCGGCAAACACTACGAAACTGGCGAACCCCTCCCCGAACACTACTACCAAAAAATCCTGGCAGCACGGACATTTATGAGCGGAAGCGGAATGCTCCGCCAAATTCACTTTAGCTGGCTAGATCTTGAACTCCACGGACGTTATCAACCAGGCGGTGCAGAAACAATCGCCGATGTCCGCAATCGTCTCGCCAAAATCAGCATGGTAATTCCTCCATTACCTGAAGATAATTTCCTTTGTTCTTTCGGACATATATTCGCTGGCGGTTATGCGGCTGGCTACTATAGCTACAAGTGGGCAGAAGTCTTGAGTGCAGATGCTTTCGCGGCGTTTGAAGATGCCGGATTGGATGATGCTGACGCGATCGGCACCACCGGACGACGCTTCCGCGATACAGTATTATCGCTGGGCGGTAGTCAGCACCCGATGGAGGTATTTACTGCCTTCCGTGGACGGGAGCCAGATCCAGCAGCGTTGTTGCGTCACAATGGTTTGGTTGCGGCGAAGTAATCTGAGATAATTTGGCATGACTTGAATGGTGGGCAAATGTGATAATGCTTCAATTTTGAGTTATTAAGGGATTTGCCCACCCTACGCCTTCTACTTCATAGATGAAATGAGATTTATTTTTCCTAGCAATTACTTTAATCCTAAGCAAGTAGACGAAGGCTATTCTGAAGAATTAGACTGTCTACGGGATATCGGGTTGGAGACATCAATTATTTCGTTAGAATCTCTCACTTCGGGAACATCAAAAATCTTACCCATACCAGTAGCCGGAACGAAATTAGTCTATAGGGGTTGGATGCTGACACCTGATGATTATTCACTTTTAGTAGATAATGCTAAATCTGTTGGTTCCGAAATGTGGATTTCCGTCGATGAATATCGATCGAACCATTATCTACCAAATTGGTATTCTTTGATTAGCGATCTCACGCCAGAAACCCACTTCTTTGCAATTGATGACAATTTAGAAAGCAGTTTAAATGGATTGGGGTGGGATAAATTTTTCATTAAGGATTATGTTAAATCTCTGAAAACATCTATCGGCTCAATAATCGATTGCTCTTCAGATATCATCACTGTTATCGCGGAAATGCAAAAATTTCGAGAGACAATTGAAGGAGGTATTTGTGTCAGGCAAGTTGAAGATTTCATTCCCGAAACAGAACGACGTTATTTTGTAATTAATGGTCGATGTTTTGCTTCATCTATAGATGAAGAAATTCCGTCAATAGTTCATGAGTGCGCTCAACGAATCAATCGTAAATTCTTTGCAGTGGATGTAATCGATCGCAGAGATGGTTGTCAAAGAATTGTCGAAATTGGTGATGGACAAGTATCTGGGTTGGTAGGATGGAGTGCAGCATATTTTGCTACGTTGTGGAGTGATTGAAAGATTTTAGGGCTTACGCATTAACGGAGTGGTGAAAAGCTTTCTCAAAACCTCAAAAATCACGGAATTCTACCATGCTTTTGGACAGTTCTTTCCATACAAAGTTGCGCTGCAACAGTTGGAGCCAGATCGTATTCTTTATCTGGCTGTTCCAGATTATATTTATGAAGCTTTATTTAACGAAATTTTGATTAAAAGCTTGCTAGAGCAATACCCAATTAAGTTAATTATCTACGTGGCAGATAGAGAGGAGATTCAAACATGGATAAACTAGTACACTATCGAGAAAGTATTAAAACATTTCTGAGAAAATATGCTGAATCGATGACAGGTAATTCGGGAATTGAAGTCGAGCTAATTTTTGATACTGAAAATGACCACTATCTTCTGTTAGATATTGGTTGGCAAAAATCACATCGAGTTCATGACTGCATTTTTCATTTTGATATCAAGAATGATAAAATCTGGCTTCAAGAAAATAATACCGATCTTGAGGTTGATGAAGATTTTGCAGAAATGGGAATTTCTAGTGATGAAATTGTAGTTGGATTTCATCATCCTTCGATGCGTAAATATTCAAATTATGCATTTTCTTGATTGAAGCGATCGATAGAAACTAGAATATCGAACTAAGATCCACATTGACTCAATCGCGCAACCATCCAAATAACTCACCTAACGCGATCTGAAAATCCTTAGCAAATTCAGGTACTGGTAATATGTCAATCTCTTCATCAAATACTTGAGTCGATCGATCTGCCGAATAGACAAATACCGATCGCTCTGCTGGATCGATTAACCAACCCATCTGCGTACCATTTTGTAAGCAATGTAAAATGTTTTTGGTTACTTTGGTCTGGCTTTGTTCGGGGGACAGAATTTCAATCGTCCAATCTGGTGCGATTACAAATACATTTGCAATATCGCCACTTTCATCGCGGGGAATTCTATCGTTGGTAAATACAGTAACATCAGGTATGGTCGAACGACCGCCAAAGCTGCAACGAAGTTCGCTAAAAGCACGCACTAATCGCTGAGGTTTAAAAGCCGAGTTAATATTGGCAGTTAATTCACTTTGGATTAGACTATGTTTTCCTTGCGGCATTGGCTTTTGAATAATTTGACCATCGATGAACTCATGTGCTGGTTTGGCTTCTGGTAGCAGTAAAAATTCTGTCAAGGTCATGACTTTAACCGGAGATCGAACCATCTTTGTTCACCTAGATTCCAATTTAATTCTATTATACATAAACTATCCCACAGCAAAGCAGTTTCATTCTTCAATTCAACCTACCATAAAATATTTGGATCGATCGATCACCTATTGATCGATCCTCGTAAAATAGAGATCGATCGTAGTAGCTATTGTTGATAATCACTGAGTAGAATCGGCTCTTTATTGGGAACTCTAACGATAATTTCAATCGTTCCACCCAAAGCATTAACAACAGATCTTAAAGTATTTAATTCTAGATTTTGGCGACGTTCTAATTTAGATATTGCGGGTTGCTGTACATCCAGCCGCTGCGCTAATTCT
Organism: Chamaesiphon sp. GL140_3_metabinner_129_sub; assembly: GCA_025358725.1. Lineage (GTDB taxonomy): Bacteria > Cyanobacteriota > Cyanobacteriia > Cyanobacteriales > Chamaesiphonaceae > Chamaesiphon. Next base: position 169 of record JANYIT010000195.1, on the reverse strand, counting down.
GCTTGCGACAAACCAAGTTTCTCCCGTAGATGTCAATACTTCTCGGTTAAGCCAAAAGCAGGTAGATTAGGGGTGAATCTTGAATAGGCGAGGGTCAGACTATTGCAACTAAAAGAATTCTCACTAATCAATCCAATCATCGAATCATCCGAAGTATTGAAGGCAATTG
>JANYIT010000168.1 GCA_025358725.1 Chamaesiphon sp. GL140_3_metabinner_129_sub | reverse complement strand
TCCACTATTCACTATCCACTATTTATGAGTGACGAATTGGTAATTCCCCAGTTAATTGTTGGGCTGGGAAACCCTGGTGTTAAATATGCCCAAACTAGGCACAATGTTGGGTTTGATGTGTTAGATAGCCTCGCTAAACGTTGGCAAATTGGATTTAGCGATCGCAAGCAGTTTCAAGGTATTGCTGGTGAAGGATTTGGAAATAACAATGCGAAGATTAGACTACTAAAACCGCAGACTTTCATGAATCTTTCTGGTCAATCGGTTCGATCGATGCTGGATTGGTTCAAGCTATCGCCAGAGTCTGTTTTAGTAGTGTATGACGATCTGGATTTACCACTGGGGAAAATTAGATTGCGGTTGTCGGGTTCGGCTGGTGGACACAATGGGATGAAGTCAATCATCTCCCATCTGGGCACCCAGAATTTTCCCAGGGTGAGAATTGGAATTGGTAAAAGTGCTGGAGAAAAAGATACTATCTCTCACGTATTAGGTAAATTTTCGGCAGTAGAAACACCGATTGTCAATGAAGTAATTTATCTAGTCAATGATTCGATCGAAATGAGTCTCAAGCAAGGGATGGAAAAAGCAATGAGTCTCTATAATAGTAAGTCAGTTCCGGTACCAGAAGTCGAGTAATTTATTAGCTGGATTAAGATCTAATCTACCCAACGATCGATCCCTGATGACTTAGTACTACGAGGATTAGATCGATCGACTTTCGTGAAAGTTGCTGTACCTTGAGAAGATCGATCGGCATTGATATGCTTACCTGTTTTGGTAGTTCTAGCAACTGACTTGACAATTGCAACCGAACGAGTGACTGCTTTGCCAACCTTGGCTGAACTGGATGATTTGAGTCTAATATTGGCTAGGATTGCCTCAGTTGGTTGTCGAGATCTGGTGGCTGCTACCGCAGCTTTGGCTGTGAGTTGACTGGTGAGGACGGGTTTAGAGCGCGGCTGGGGTTTGGCGAGTACCGGATAGTTCAACACCATCGCCAACGTAGATACTGAAATGGCAATCCCGATCCGATGGCTGAGGTTGGACATTTTAAGAAAACTCAATACGACTTATTTGTTAACATACCCATCTCGATCGACATAACTAGCAGTTAAGAATTATTAATTTAAGCGACAAGTAGGGTTGACTTACCAAAAGATATCTCCCGCCAGCCACCAGGAATGCTAGAATCGCATACAGCAAGAGAAGAAGTGAAGAAAAAAAGGACAACCTAATGGCAGAGATAAATAAGTCAATATCCTTCGACGGTAGGGATATCAGGCTTAAGGTTGGAGTATACGCACCCCAAGCTGGTGGTAGCGTGTTGATTGAATCTGGCGATACTAGTGTTTTAGTTACCGCAACTCGATCGAAAGGACGGGAAGGAATTGATTTTCTACCGTTGCTTGTAGACTATGAAGAACGAATTTATGCAGCCGGACGGATCCCAGGCGGGTTCCTGCGGCGTGAAGGCAGAGCACCAGAAAAAGTCACCTTGATTAGTCGATTGATCGACAGACCAATGCGTCCGTTGTTTCCAGACTGGTTGCGTGATGATATCCAAATTGTTGCTACTACAATGTCTCTGGACGAGAACGTTCCCCCAGATGTCTTGGCGGTAACTGGAGCTTCGATGGCTAGCTTACTCGCTGGACTTCCCTTCAATGGCCCGATGGCGGCAGTTCGCGTCGGTTTGGTTGGAGATGATTTTATTATCAATCCCACCTACCGCGAAGCGCAAATTGGCGACTTGGATCTGGTTGTCGCAGGTACTCCCGACGGGATCATCATGGTTGAAGCAGGTGCCAATCAACTGCCCGAACAGGATATCATCGAAGCGATCGACTTTGGTTATGAAGCTGTCCTAGAGCTAATTACGGCTCAACGGGAACTACTCGCAGAACTAGGACTCGGCATCGTTCAAGCTGAGAAACCTGTTACCGATCCAACCTTAGAAAACTTCCTCCGCGATCGTACCACCGAAAGTATCAAGATCATCCTCGGCAAATACGAACCCAAAGGGGTTCGCGATACCGAATTGGATGCAATCAAAGCCAAAGCAGTCGAAGAAATCGCTGCTCTACCAGAAGAAGATCCAATCAAAGTTGCCGCAGCTAGCGATAGCAAAGTTGTCAGCACCCTGTTCAAAAGCATCACCAAGAAAATGATGCGCCAACAGGTGATCGAAACTGGACGACGGGTAGATGGACGGGCACTCGATGAAGTCCGCCCGATCTCCTGCTTTGTCGGCGTGCTGCCCAAGCGCGTTCACGGCACGGGTTTATTCAATCGCGGTCTGACTCAAGTACTATCTGCTTGTACCCTCGGTACTCCAGGCGATGCTCAGGATCTCGGTGACGATCTCAACCCTGAAAACACCAAACGATATATTCACCACTACAATTTCCCCCCTTACTCCGTGGGTGAAACTCGACCCATGCGTGGCCCAGGTCGGCGCGAAATCGGTCATGGTGCCCTGGCAGAACGCGCTCTCATCCCCGTATTGCCAACCAAAGATGAGTTCCCATACGTTCTCAGAATCGTCTCAGAAGTCCTATCTTCCAATGGTTCGACCTCAATGGGTTCGGTCTGTGGTTCCACACTCGCCCTGATGGATGCTGGTGTCCCAATTACTAAACCCGTCAGTGGTGCCGCAATGGGACTGATCAAAGAAGGCGACGAAGTGCGCGTCCTGACTGATATCCAAGGGATCGAAGACTTCCTCGGCGACATGGACTTTAAAGTTGCGGGTACCGACACCGGAATTACCGCCCTGCAAATGGACATGAAAATCAGCGGTTTACCGATGGTGACAATTGCCGAAGCCATCAACAAAGCCCGTCCCGCCCGCTTGCATATCCTCGAGAAAATGTTGGCCGCGATCGACAAACCCCGCGAAGATCTCTCACCATACGCCCCACGCTTACTCACCTTCAAAATCGAGCCAGAACTGATTGGCTTGGTAATCGGACCTGGCGGTAAGACAATCAAAGGGATCACCGAGGAAACCGGAGCCAAAATCGATATCGATGATGATGGTACCGTCACCGTTTCCGCCGTCGATAACGAGAAAGCCAAACGCGCGATCCAAATTGTCCAGGGCCTAACCCGCCGTCTGAACGAAGGCGATGTCTACTTAGGACGTGTGACTCGGATTATTCCGATCGGTGCCTTTGTGGAGCTGCTACCAGGCAAAGAAGGAATGATCCACATCTCCCAACTTGCCGAGCATCGTGTCGGTAAAGTCGAAGATGAAGTCGGCGTTGGTGATGAAGTGATCGTCAAAGTTCGCGAAATCGACAATAAAGGTCGCGTCAATCTGACTCGATTGAACATTCATCCCGATGAAGCTGCCGCAGCCAGAAAAGGATAGAACTTTAAACTAATTTAATTTGTTCTATAAAGTGCCAGCCCGATCGAATGATCGGGCTGGCACTTTTTGAGACAGATGTTTATCTTAACTAATCTCGATCGCTAAAAGATTTGATTTCTCATAGAATAGAAGAACCACACCATTGTAGAAAAATGTTGACAGCAGTTGAAGAAATTGAATCTGCAATTCTCAGACTCTCACCAAAAGAGTTAGGCCAACTTGCCGAATGGGTTTTAGATTTAGATGAACAAAATTGGGACAAACAAATTGAACGAGATGGTGCAGCAGGGAAGCTAAATTTCCTTGCCAAAGAAGCATTGGAAGAACTAGAAAGCGGCGATAGCCGGATGCTCTGATGCACTATACAACTAAGAGATTTTGGAAATGCTATGATGCTTTGCCCGCAGATATTCAGCAAGTAGCCGATCGAAACTATGAATTACTAAAAGTCGATCCATCACATCCGTCTTTGCATTTCAAGAAGGTTGGAGAATCTTGGTCAGTTCGCGTAGGGAAAGGCTATAGGGCTTTGGGTATTGAAACAACTAAAGGTATCTCATGGGTTTGGATTGGCTCACATGCAGAATATGACAAGCTGCTCTGATGAAGATGTCGGTTTGATATAGTGGTTAGTAGCGAAGTGCAATTAAGGATAAATGGTCGATCGATTACCTCCTAACAATTAGCCAAATCACCCGATTGTCAGATTGTGTGTGACATCACAGCATGATTTACTATTCGATGGGTAAACTACAGGAAACATTTCCTCATATTGCAATGAATATCCAAAAGTTAACGCTGATGACAATTGCTGTTATATCGATCGCTAGCTGTTGCGAATCTGCTCCTGCACGGGCATCAGATATCGATCTAAATAGTAAAACTTGTCGAGTCACCGATCCTACTGGCACTCCACTCAATGTCAGATTGTCCCCAAATGGTAAAGTCATTTCTAAAATCAGAAATCAAACTGTTGTCTATCCCCAGTCGATTAATTACGACAACATTGGTAAACCGTGGCTGCTAATTAATGTTAGACAGCCAGGTAGCGATCGAACATTGGGATGGGTAGTCCGCGAATTTATTAGCTGCTATCAGTAATTGACAAAGTATAAGGATGTAGGTTGAATAAAGAAGCACGAAACCCAACATTCAAATCAATTACTGATGCAGATGTTGAGTTTCACATTATTTATCTTCAACCTATGAATGGCTTCTCTAATATTTTTGAAAGGGTGAAACTGTTCACAGATGTTGGGCCATCAGGAGCAATATTTTCACCAAATCATCTCGAAATCTAAATAAATAGACTAGGTGATACATTAAAGTATGCACCCAACTTTTTTGCTTGCTCCTTGCTAATTTGTCGCTTGCCATTGACGATCGATGATATCAATCCACTGGACAGGCTCAACACACCAATCAAATCTGATTGCTTCATCCCTTTTCCCGCCATCAAATGCTGCAAAAATTCATGGGGTGTGGTTTTTTGCCACTCTTTGAATGAATAATATTTCTCTTCAAACTCTTCAATCAGGATAACAAGTACTCGAAGTAGAGCTGTCTCTTCGATCGAGCGATTCTGTCCCTTGAACATTAGTGCTTCGACAATTGCCAAACATTTTTCGTTCTCGGCTTCTGTCTCAATTATTTTAGGAGCTATTTTCAGCTCTTTAAATAGATTGATATACTTTTCTTCATCGAAAGTAGGAGTCGTTTTTCCAATCGTCTTTGTCGTAGTCAGCATGGCTCAAAAAATATTTAAAGTATGCGATTTGTTCTTGATATTCAATACTCAGAATCATTCGGTACTTATTACCTTTGATATTGATTACCGTAAAATTCCCGACTGATTCTGCATCTCGGTAGTCCTGCTGTACATCTATGAGATTTTCCCATTCTGCTTGCTCTACTTTTTTACAAAAGTCTTTAATAATCCTATCTACGTCAGGATACTTAGCCGCAGCTTGTTTGACTCTGCGAGCTGATATTAAATGCATGTGGACGATCGATCTGAACAAGTACACCAACTTTTATTCTTTCAGATTGAAAGGTTTTTGTCAAGTTCTTGGAATGAGTCGATTACCTCTCTCCACGAGTTAATGATAAAATATCTGTAATATCTCGACCTATGAGGTAAAGTTCGATGACGATCGCCATGGCTAAATGGAGTCTCCAAGATTATCATCAGATGATCGAAGTAGGACTGCTCGACGAGCGAAAAGTAGAACTAGTGAACGGGGAAATTATTGAGATGTCACCAGAAGGTGCCCCGCACTCGTCATATCGTGGCGAAATCGCTGAGTATTTACGCTGAATCTTGGGGGATAGAGCTAAAGTCCGCGAAGCTCATCCGATTACACTAGCCAATAACTCAGAACCAGAGCCAGACATTGCGATTGTCAAGAATCGATCGACATTGTATCGCGACAGACATCCTCACCCCGCAGATATTTTGTGGCTAATTGAAGTTGCTAATTCTACTCTTGTCAAAGATCTAGGCGTGAAAAGAGATCTCTATGCAAGTGCTGAGATTGAGGAATATTGGGTGCTAAATTTACAAGCATCGACATTAGTTGTCTTTCGCGATCTGATGAAATCTGGCTATCGATCTGAAACCACTTTTACGACAGGGATAATTTTCCCCTTAGCTTTTCCAGATTTGTCGATCGATATTCAGCAGTTACTTGCTTAGACTTCAAACTAAATACAGAACATCCGATCGCGATCCGCAAACTTCAAGCTGCCGATCCTGCGGAATTATTTTAATTTAACTGCGTTGCCTAATTTTGTGAGAGAGTCGGATCATCGATCGATGGCTGTAATCGATCGCATTGTCCAGTGAGTGCTTGAGTTGCAATGAAAACCTTTGCTCGACAAAAGTATGGATGGTGTATGCTGCGCCGATCGCGATTAGGATCGTACCCCACAAAAGTAGATGCTTATCGATCGTTGGATAAGCAATATTAAAAATCATAAACCCGATATTCTGATGCAGCAGATAGAGGGGGTAAGTAATTCCACCAGCTAGAATCCACTGATGTTTGCCAAAAGAACCAGTGCGTCTCAGCGAGATCGACAACATCACTAGAAATAATGCCGTAATGATTCCAGCAACTATAAAACTATCGATCTGGGTATTAAACTGTTGCTCAAAATGGGGCATTTCACGAAGAGTTTCATACATGGCTAAACCGAACGAGCCAACGAGCATGGCTACTCTCGATCGAGATAATCCTTTAGACCAAATCAGGAAAAATGTCGCGCCAGCAATAAAAAATCCAGCATAGTCAACGATCAGGACAGAACGCAGCTTACTAATTTGTAAAACATCAAGTACAATGCAAGCAATCAACCAAATTGCAAGAATAAGTTGAGCTTTTTTGATTTTGCCGACCACCAATATTGCAGCAATAAATGCGTAGAAACGTAGTTCTATAAATAAAGACCAATAAACTCCATCAATAGAACTTACATTGATGAAGCCACTCATCATCGTCATATTGGCTAAATACTGAGGGATCGATACTGTGTAGCGTGGGGCACCAATCAGAAGAGTCGTGATAAACGTGATCGTGCAACAGATCCAAAAAGCGGGATAAAGCCGCGAAAACCTGGAAACAAAAAAGCGGCGGAGATTTCCACTGCTAGCAGTCATTAAGATCACAAATCCGCTAATCAGGAAAAAAAGATGTACGCCAAAAAATCCATATTTAGCAATTGGAGCTAGTGGATATGGCATGATCGACATTCCATCCGATGCATATCCTCTAAACGCATAGTGAAAAAGCACTACTGCCATCACGGCCAAGAATCTGAGCAGATCGATTTCATTAACTCTCTCTTTTGGCATAGCTATTACAGTCAAATATTATTTATTCAGATCGTGAATCTGTTCACTATTACCCGATCTGTTAATGGCAAGCGTAACATTGCGATCCAAGGAAGTTACAACTGTAAAAATACCGAGAATTAGATCGATGAATCTTTGCGAGTTCAGTAATTTTACCGATCGCTTTTGGCAGTAATCTAGATCGCAGTCATCTTCACTAATCAGACTTGAGCTGTTAAATATCTATGCTTCCCACCCCAGTGTCCAGTGAGATCGACGACTTAATCGATCGACTACAGTTACAGCCCCATCCTGAAGGCGGCTTTTATCGTGAAACTTGGCGATCGGATCTGTGTTTGCCCCGATCGATTTTACCTGCCGCATATTCTGGCGATCGATCTGCTGGTACCTCAATTTTATTTCTATTACCTACCGGACATTACTCTCGCTGGCATCGGGTGCGATCGGCCGAACTCTGGTTTCATCAGGCGGGAGATCCGCTAGAGCTGGTGATGGCGGAGACTTTGGCCGGAGCGAACCAAATTATCCACCTCGGTCGAGACTATACCTTCCAAGCCGTTGTACCGCCCAACTATTGGCAAAGAGCTACACCAGCTCCTGGCCCAGCCGGATATGCCCTGGTGGCTTGCGTGGTGGTGCCTGGATTTGACTTTGACGATTTTGAACTGGTTAGCACAAGCTAATCTAATTTTTTGTGTAAAGATATCCCGTCTGACAACCATCAGGCTGGTATCGTAGTGACAGGGCAAATGAGATCGCCGTGGAATTTTTTAGCATTTAAGAGGTTGAGTGATGGCAACAGTGGCAACAGGTGCATTGCTATGGCAGCGGTATCAAGATTGGTTGTATTATCATTCTGGGTTGGGCTTGTACGTGGACATTAGCCGAATGCGGTTTGATGATGCGTTGATTTCCCAACTTCAGCCCAAATTTGTCAAGGCATTTGCGGATATGGTCGCCCTGGAAGCGGGGGCGATTGCCAATCCTGACGAACAGCGGATGGTTGGACACTATTGGCTCCGAAATCCAGATCTCGCGCCAAGTGCCGCGATAAAGACTGAAATTACGACGACGATCGAGGCGATCGATGCTTTTGCCCAGAAAGTCCACTCTGGCAGCATCCATTCACCGCAAGGTGGGAAATTCACGGACTTCATTACGATCGGGATTGGTGGTTCGGCATTGGGGCCACAATTTGTCTCGGAAGCACTGTCGCCAGATCTAGCACCATTAACTATTCACTTCATTGATAATAGCGATCCGGCAGGGATCGATCGAGTGCTGAGTCGGCTCCAAACTAAGCTGAGAACTACTCTCGTTCTCGTCATATCGAAGTCTGGCGGTACCCCCGAACCTCGCAATGGGATGATTGAGGTCAAAGCTGCTTATGATGCTCAGGGGCTAGATTTTGCGGCTCATGCGGTGGCCGTGACGGGTGTGGGCAGTCATCTCGATGGAGTTGCCAAGGCTGCTGGCTGGATTGCTAGATTTCCGATGCCGGATTGGGTTGGGGGTAGGACTTCGGAACTGTCATCTGTGGGCTTACTCCCTGCGGCTCTGCAAGGGATTGATATTCACGGCATGATCGCTGGAGCCAAGGAGATGGATATCGCCACTCGGATCCCCAATATCAAAACTAATCCCGCAGCACTACTCGCGCTGGCTTGGTATGCTTCGGGCAATGGTAAGGGCGAAAAAGATATGGTGGTGCTGCCTTACAAAGATAGCCTATTACTTTTTAGCCGCTATCTTCAGCAATTGGTAATGGAATCTCTGGGCAAGGAAGATGACCTCGATGGGAATAAAGTCTATCAGGGGATTGCTGTCTACGGCAATAAAGGTTCCACCGATCAACATGCCTATGTCCAGCAACTGCGAGAAGGAATTGCCAACTTCTTCCTCACCTTTGTCGAAGTATTGCACGATCGCGAGGGCCATTCACCGCAAATCGATCCAGGTGTCACCAGTGGCGACTATCTCTCTGGTTTCCTCCAAGGCACTCGCCAAGCCCTGTATGAGAATAATCGCGACTCGATCGTCGTGACGATTCCCAGTGTCACCCCCCAGACTGTCGGTGCCTTGATTGCCCTCTATGAGCGGGCTGTGGGGATATATGCCTCGATCGTCAATGTCAATGCCTACCATCAACCAGGTGTAGAAGCTGGTAAAAAAGCCGCTGCGGTGATTCTTCAGCTCCAAACTGATGTCCTCAAGGCACTGCAAGCAACGACGGCTCCTGTTACTCTAGCAGAACTCGCGATCGTGGCTGGTTCGCCCGATCGAGTAGAAGCAATCTACAAGATTCTCCGCCATCTCCATGCCAACGATCGTGGGGTGGTATTTACAGGCGATCTGGCTCAACCAGGCAGTTTGCTGGTTGGTTGGGTGAATAAATAGATTTACTCATCTCTTGCACCAATACATAAAGACTAGTAAAATTTGTGACCAAAATGTGAGAAAAAGGGCACAGAACAATATTTGTGAGAACAGTGAACACCATTCTCCCGTGTGCCCAAGCTCTACTCTACACATTGATGGGATTAATGCCCAGTCCGTACCAAAACAAAAGTTTCAGAGCGGTCTTAGCAATGTTCTGGGAACCTCAAAGGATAGCATTACCAGAACATTGTGTCCTGAAATCGGCAGCAGCATTGAGCCGATTTATGAATGAATATGGATGGCCAACCAGAGCAGTAATTCGTGCAACGAGAAAGCATGTACTCAAAGAGCTATTAAAGTATGCGCCCAGAGGAAAAAGGCCTCATCTTCAAGTAATTATTGACCTGACAACTCTAGAAAAAAGAGGTAAGTTCAAAGCATTTTCACAATTGATACATATCCTCCATGGCAAGCGGGGACTGCATATAGTTGTGATGTATCTAGTCGTTGGAGAATGGCGAGTACCATGGGCATTTCGTCCGTGGCGGGGAAAAGATGCTGTTACCCCAGCTCAACTAGGTTTGAAATTGCTCCGCACTTTACCAAAAAAGCTAATTAGTCGTTTTCGAGTGCTGGTATTAGCAGACACTGGTTTCAGCAGCGTTGAATTTGTAAATGGAGTGGAGAAACTTCGCGTTTTTCAAGCGATTGTGGGTATCCCCAAGAATCGCCTGATGGCTAATGGAAGGGCAATCAAGACAATTACCAAAAAAGGACAACAAGTCCAAATCACTGGATTTGAAAAGATGGTCAATGCTTCATGGTTTTATCTCCATCGCAATGGCAAACTAGAGAAGAGGTTTGTCATCTCTACTCGTGTTCTCAAAGGCAGTACGATTAGCTGGTGGGGTCGTCGGCGATGGGCAACCCTTAGGCTTTTTCAAGACTGTCAAATATCAATTTGGGTTGGCTAGCTTTGGTCAGCAAAAATTGCTGGGAGTCTATCGTTGGTTGATCTTGAGCTTGATTAGTTTTGTCCTAACTCACTGGGTTTATTTGTCATTGCAGCGAATCACTTTACCTAACTGGAAAGAGGCTGCACTCTTGACATTGCAGCAACTACTTCCCAAAACCGCTGTCAACTTATTGCTAGTAGAAATAGAGAGTAAACGAGATCTGCTGGCTTCTCAGGGGCTGGCGTTAGAATTAGTTTCGATTCAATTCTAGTATCTATGCATTGGTGCAAGATGTGAGCATATCGATCGAGACACCAGTAACAACCACCGATCCAACCTCGTTTGTTTGTGTAGCGGTTGCCACCTGAG
>JANYIT010000158.1 GCA_025358725.1 Chamaesiphon sp. GL140_3_metabinner_129_sub | reverse complement strand
GATCGCAATCTTAGACTTATGCTCGATCGCATCCACCAATAAGTCTAAACTAATCTCCAGATCGGGAAATTCCGTCAACGGCGAGGGTAATTCTGCTGTCTCTGGGTGAATAAACAATTCCGCTTGTTCGAGCGTCTCAATGCCCCGATTAATCAATACCTGGGCGAGTAATGGTGATGTCGCTTCTTCAGGTGTCAGCGTAATTCCCGTCGCTAGCGTTGCAGCCTGCGATGGGTTGCTTGGTGCTATTTGCCAGCGGTGTTGGGGAAGCATAGTTTAGTTGACAGTTGAAAGTTGAAAGTGATAACCCGTGGGTACCCATAAAGGGCACTCATACAAGTTACCTGTATGGGTGCCCCTGTCTTGTCGTTTTTTTATTCGGGGGAAACCCCCGTTGGCGGAGCCTCTCCCCCAGGAGATCTAAAAACGCCGCTTGTGGGTACCGAAAGATCTATGATCTTACTAATATTTATGTACTGGTGCAAGATGTGAACCTACCCTAAATTTTACATTTAGGCTGCTAAGTAGGGGTAATCAGTATAGCCCTCAGCCCCCGCAGAATAGAATTTGGCAGGATCTGGAGCATTCAGCGGTGCATTTTTAGCGAACCGAGTGGGGAGATCAGGATTGGCTAGAAAAGGAACGCCGAAAGCAACAGCATCGAGCTTTCCACTAGAGATCGCCGCTTCTGCTTCCTCGGCACCATAGCCCGTATTCCCAATGATAACGCCTTGATAGATCGATCGAATCGGAGTCATCACATCGCCCTGCTGTTCGCCCTTGAAATCCGCTCTCATGACATGGAGATAAGCGAGCTGATAGTCGTTTAGCTTACCTGCCAGCCAACTAAAAGTCGCGACAGGATCGCTATCGATCATACTATTAAAACTATTCAGTGGTGAAATTCTAACCCCGACTCGATCGCTACCCCACACCTCAATCGTCGCATCCAGTACTTCCAACAGCAAGCGGGCGCGATTTTCCACAGAGCCACCATAAGCTCCACCGCGTTTGTTAGATCCATCTCGCAAAAATTCATCCAACAAATAACCATTCGCCGCATGGATTTCCACCCCGTCGAATCCAGCCGCCTTCGCATTCACCGCCGCTGCCTTAAAACCAGCAATAATTGCGGGTATTTCTTCATCCGCTAACTCGTGGGGAACAGTATAAGGAAACTTCCCATCAGGAGTATGGATTTCGTCATTAGTAATCGCGATCGCACTAGGCGCAACCGGAACCTTACCACCATTTAATAATGGATGACAAGCCCGTCCACCATGCCAAATCTGAAGCACGATTTGCCCACCTTTAGCATGTACTGCATCGGTGACTTGCTTCCAAGCAGCGACTTGAGCATCATTATAAATCCCTGGTTCTGCACCAAATGCTGAGCAACCATCCATCGCGGCGGTAGCTTCAGCAATAATCAAGCCCGCACTAGCCCGCTGACTATAATGTTCCGCCATTAGTGCCGTTGGTACATGATCCTTATCTGCCCGACAGCGTGTCAATGGTGCCATCAGCATCCGATTGGGTAGGGTTAACGCCCCGATATTTAGCGGTGTAAAAAGATGGGTAAATGTCATGAGCTAACTAAATGATAATGAAGGGCTAGATTAGTCTGCTATAGCAATTTCGGTGGTTCGATATTCTCGAACTATTAAACTATATCAATCAATATGAGATAATGCAAGTAGCTCCTGATCCAACTCGCGATTCTCCGCAGGAGAGGCTAAGCCAACGACTGCACATCTGCAACTGTCAAACCCATACACCATGCGCCCCTTCTATCACCCCCAATCCGAAGATATCTCCCTCGTCGGCGTACTCTATGCTCTGGGAGATCCGGTAAGGTTGCAGATTGTTCAACGACTAGCTGAAACAGGGGAATTAACTTGTTCGGATCTAGATTGCGCCGTCGCCAAATCTACGATGTCCCATCATTTCAAAATCTTGCGAGAATCGGGCTTAGTGCTGACGCGGAAGGAAGGAACTCAGCACATTAATACGCTCCGAGCTGCCGATCTTGACAGGCTCTATCCAGGACTCTTGGCGGTGGTGTTGCGATCTCCTGTTACTATTGCTGAATAATGCCGTTTGAGTAAGTAGATCTGTACAAAAATCGAGAATATCAAATTCAGTGAGGAAGGGCGGGTTTGGTTGTAATACCAAATTAATTTTAGTAAACGACAGATTAGCTTCTCCCCTGCTTGGTGCGCTAAAACCTCGGGAAACCCGAGGAGTGCGCATCCGCGAATCCTCGGGGAGGTTGTCTTGACGCGCTAAACCCTCGGGAAACCCTACGGATGGCGCGTCGCTGGGTGGGGTAAACATCTGTCGTGTTAATTCTTTAAATTGGTATAAGTTAATAGAAGTGTTGTGAAAATTTCTAGCATAAACCCGCCCCTACAGGTTGTTAATAATCTCCGGCAATTAGATGTTCGGTTTCCGTAAACTTTTGATCAGAGCCTACTTCCGGCGTAAATAGAGAGACGATAATTCCTACTGCAAATGAGAGGGGAATTGTTACTAATCCAGGATTTTTGAGCGGGAAAATTGCCGTCGCGTGTTTGAGAATATCGATCTGAATTGCTGGAGATAAATAGATTAATACTAGTGCGGAAACCGTGCCGACTAAGATACTGGAAACAGCACCTTTTGTCGTAAAACCACGCCACATCATTGACATGATTAATGCAGGGAAATTTGCACTAGCCGCGATCGCAAATGCTAATCCTACCATGTATGCTACATTTTGTCCTTTGAAGATAATTCCTAACACCATCGCCACTATACCTAATAGGAGGGTAGCAATCCGAGCAACTTTCAATTGTTCGGTTTCACTGGAATTTCCTTTCTTAATTACGTTCACCCATAAGTCATGTGATAAAGCCGCCGCACCAGATAGAGTCAAACCAGCAACTACTGCTAAAATCGTCGCAAAAGATACAGCAGAAATAAAGCCTAAAAATGGACTACCGCCCAATACCTGAGCCAAGATGGGAGCTGCCATATTGCCAGATTTATCGATCGCCCCAGCCGCACCCAGAGGATGTAAAATCGTCTCTTTACCGACTAATACCATCGCTCCAAACCCTAAGATAAAGGTCAGCAAATAAAAGAAGCCGATCAGGATGGTGGCATACATGACTGAGATTCGAGCTTCCTTGGCATTGGGGACAGTGTAAAACCGCATCAGGATGTGAGGTAAACCCGCAGTTCCTAGCATCAACGACAGACCTAATGAAAGGGCATCTAGTGGATTTGCGACTTCTTTTCCAGGTGCTAGCACTGCATCACCATATTTATTTGCAGCTTCAGCAAATAGGGTGAGCGGATTGAAGCCAAATCTTGATAGTACCAAGATTGCCATCACCGTCGCACCACCTAATAACAGTACCGCTTTGATAATTTGCACCCAAGTAGTTGCAATCATGCCACCGAAAATTACATAGGCAAGCATCACACAACCGACGATGATAATTGCCAAGTTATAATCTAATCCAAATAGGAGTTGAATCAATCCTCCCGCGCCCACCATTTGAGCGATCAAGTAAAAGCTAACTACAACTAAAGTACCGATCGAGGAGGCAATTCTGACAGGGGTTTGTTGAAGTCTAAACGCCACCACATCTGCGAAAGTATATTTGCCCAAATTCCGCATCGGTTCGGCAATTAAGAACATCACGATCGGCCAACCAACTAGAAATCCGATCGAGTAAATCAATCCATCGAAGCCATTTAAGGCAACTTTGCCCGCAATCCCTAGAAAACTAGCCGCGCTCATAAAGTCGCCAGCTAAAGCCAATCCATTCTGGAAACCACTAATGTTCCCCCCCGCCGTATAGTATTCGGAAGTACTTTTAGTTTGTTTTGCCGCCCAATAAGTAATCCCTAATGTGAAGGTGATAAACACCAAGAAAAACCCGATCGCGATCGGGTTAAATTGTCCCAATGACGTTGTTGTATTCATTGTTTTACTAGTAAGTATTTAGCTCTTGTTTGGTACGATCGTGAGAAACTTTACAAATGATGAAATTAAACCCAAAGCCTAATACCGAATACCTAACGCCTATTTCGGATATTTTCTAATTGATCATCATAGTTATTATTAGTCCAGCGGACATAGATAAAGATTAGAATCCAAGCCATGACGATCGTTAAGGCACCTAATAAAATACCGATACTGAGTCCAGGTACTAATGTTTTCCCCATCAACCCTTTATTAAAAGCAACCAGTAAAATAAAACCAAAGTAAACAAACATCATCACTGCGGTGAGCCACAGCGAGATTCGCCAGCGTTGATTAGCCAGAGCGCGTAAAGATCTCAGTCGTTCGCTCATAAAATAACCTGTATATATTTAACTACGACATTTTAGAGTTAAAGGGGATGAGTCGATCGTCTAAATTAGGCTTTCAGTTCTGCTGACGCAGAGGCTACGCCAACGACTATCGCTCACTGACTGATTCACTGACTGATTTTAGGCTTGAGGTTTTAGGTGGTTTGTTCGACTTCGATTGGTAAGCTCAATTGAGTGTGGTTACTAATGCAGTCCTCTTGCACAGAGGCTACGCCAACGAACAAAGAAAGCACTAAAATGAGGAAATAATAGTCTTCTTTCCTCTCCGAACTCACTTTACCCAGCCTGCTCGATCACAACATGAATATTCTCAGCGATTTACTGTTACAAAAGCCGCAAGCCACCCGCGAAAAAAAGCAACAAAAAGGCATCCAGATTAAAACGGAGCGCGAAATTGGCATCATGCGTCAATCTTCGAGAATTGTCGCGACAGTCTTAAAAGAAATTTTGGCAATGGTAGAGCCAGGGATGACTACCGCAGATTTAGATGCTTATGCTGAGAAACGGATTCGGGAAATGGATGCGATTCCTAGTTTCAAGGGTTTGTATGGGTTTCCAGCAACTATTTGTGCCAGCATCAATGATGAAGCAGTGCATGGCATCC
>JANYIT010000199.1 GCA_025358725.1 Chamaesiphon sp. GL140_3_metabinner_129_sub | reverse complement strand
ATTTTTTGTGCCCCTGTCGCAACCGATCGTTACTTGTCGTTTCGATCTGAACTGCCCTTTCGCGACACCTACCCGACATTAACCTGTCGCGACACGTCTAACCACTTGACATTTAACAGTCCGCCTTCGCGGACTAATATTCTAGTCCGCGAAGGCGGACTTTGCATCACTAGCCACGATTTAAATCGTTGGCGGTACTGGAACGAAGCGAATATCCTTAACCCGAACTCACGTTAATTACCAGCGGTAATATGATTAGTCACAAACTGAACAACTTCCGCTAAACCTGTCCCAGTTTTAAGGTTAGTAAAAATAAACGGTTTATTGCCACGCATCTTGATACTGTCTCGTTCCATAATACCTAAATCAGCTCCAACAAGGGCGGCAAGATCGATCTTATTGATAACTAATAGATCTGACTTAGTAATACCTGGACCACCCTTACGGGGTATTTTATCACCACCTGCGACATCGATCGTGTAGATGGTTACGTCTACTAGTTCGGGGCTAAAGGTAGCGGCAAGATTATCACCACCACTTTCGAGAAAGACGATATCTAGGTCTGTAAATTGTTGCTCTAATTGTTCAATCGCCGCAATATTCATTGAAGCATCTTCACGGATGGCAGTATGGGGACAACCACCAGTTTCGACACCAATAATCCGCTCTGGTTCTAGTGCTTTGCTGCTAACGAGAAACTGTGCATCTTCTTGAGTATAGATATCATTGGTAACTACCGCTAACTGATATCGATCGCGCAATTGCTTGCACAAACCATCGAGTAATGCAGTTTTACCTGAACCAACAGGCCCAGCAATGCCAATGCGGAGGGGGGTCATAATTAGGTGTTAGGTATTAGGTATTAGGCTTTAGGGAAAGAGTTAGGAGTTAGATAGATCTTAATCAATTCGGTTTGAGTATTTAGATAAATGCCTAAAGCCTAAAGCCTAAAGCCTAAAACCTAAATTAATGTTCTTGTTCGCATTTATCATCAGGACAGGAAACGGTAATTTGACCGATTGCTGCTCGATTGTCATACTTTTGAGTTTTGAGATACTCTTCATTGCTTTCAGGATATTCTCCAGCAAAGGCTTGATTTCCTACTGGTTTGGGACGAAATGCTAAACCGTTGGGGTGTTGATTAAAGCTGATAAACTCACGGGACTCATTTTCTTTGCTTAGAGATAGAGTTGCACCACCATAGACTGAAGCGGCTTGTGAGATCGACGTGCCTGGGCCGACACCTTGCTCTGTCCGGTAGTTGGGATTATCCGTCATCAAGTGTTGAATTCGGTCTGTGTCGGTAAATTGAGTCCCAGCAGGATAGGGAATATAGTACTGTACCTTTCCTGCTTTTGTTACGGCGATCGCGTCAAAGCCCTCAATAAAACTAGTTTTAGTCGGAAACTCGAACCCTTCGCCCGCTTGCGCTTTCAATTCCTTGAGACTCATCCCAATTTTGGCAGCACCAATCCCGACTGGAGTAATCTGCTGGGCTGGATCTGTGGGACGCTTGAGTTTGGAAATTGGCTCTGGTTTAGGATTTGCTTTTGTTTTAACTGGATTTGGTGGTAATGGAATAGCAACCGGAGCAGGTTGGGGGTAAAGAGAGCTGGGGAGAGCCGAGATTGTAGGCTTGGCTGGCAGTAATTGGGGTGTGGGTTTTAGTTTGGGTATCTTGACTGATACAGGCGGCAATGATTTTACAGGCGGGGCTAATTGGGGTGTTGGCTGGATAGTAGTAGGTGATGGAGCGATCGAAACAGGTGTGGATGTGGGTGTGACTATGGGTGTGGGAGTAGGTGTAACTATCGCAGTTGGCGGCTGGCTTTTTTTCCCACAAGCAGTCAGTTCAACCATCGCCAATAGACATAGGCTAAGGTAAATTTGTTGTTTCATCACTACTACCCAGCTAGCTGAATTTCAAGACACGTTAAAATCTAATTCTACCTCTAGTTAGCAGTTGATAGCCACTAGCAAATGCTAGCATCGAGACACAAAATGTCCAAAGACTAGTAGGTTGCAAAATGACTGCACCATTCACAAAAACGAGGATGATTCCTACGGCGATGAAAATCCAACCAAAGTTCCCCATTTCTCGTCGCCAAAATGTGAGTGAGCCAATCCCAGCGAGTAGTGCTAGTACAGAAGCTGTTGCGGATGTTTTTTGCCACCAGCTATAGTAGTAGTGGGTTGTGAATACGATATTCTGACCCAAAAAATAAATACTGGCAATGATTAATGCCAAACCAAAGATAGTAGACATGAAAACTCCTGCTGCTTGAGATCTTGAGCGGTTGATATCTAGGGTACCCAAATGTTTGGAATTAGTTCAGCCTATGACAGTTAAGTTTTTTGTCCTGATTGCGACGATCTTCAGTCTGCTAATTCTAGAAAACAAGTTTCCCTTTTTCTCCTACCAAAATTCCTGGTTGTCACGAATTACCAATAATTTAGAGTTGGGGGTGATTAACTCGATCTCTTCAAGTCTGTTGACGATCGCCATCGCTCAATATTTCAGCTTTGATGGCTTGCACCAAGGGATAATCGCCACAATCTCATCACCAGTGATGACAGGGATTTTATCTTTTTTAATTATTGACATCTACATGTATTTTTGGCATCGATCGATGCATGTATTTCCGCTAGCCTGGAGATTCCATCGGTTGCATCATACGGATCGATCGATGAATATATCGACCGCATATCGATTTCATCCGATCGAAATTATTGGTTCGAGTATACCCAAGCTAATCTTGATCTGGTGGCTGGGGATTTCCAGTAATTTTGTTTTGATCTATGAGCTAGTATTTACCGTGATTGTCGCTCTCCATCACAGTAATTTATACCTGCCTGCTTCGATCGATCGAATATTAGCCCAGCTCATTGTTACTCCAAACTATCATCGAATTCATCATTCTCAAATTGTGACCGAAACTAATTCTAACTATGGCAGTGTCCTCACTTGGTGGGATCGGATTTTTGGGACTTATCGCTCCCGTCTAGATCTTGTCAATATTCAACTCGGCGTTAGTGACGAAGTTAGGGACTTAAATATCTGGCAATCGCTGTTACTGCCGATTAGTAACCAGAAATACCAACAACCCAAAGAAGTACCCGAAGAGGATGTCTGAAAATATTTTTTGTGATCAATCGTAGATCTGAATCCCCCTAAATCCCCCTTAAAAAGCGGATGCATTTTCGGTCTGGTTTCCCGACCATGAAAATGTACCAAGCGGGGGACTAAGAGTCGGTTCCCCCCTTTTTAAGGGGGGCTAGGGGGAATTTTATAGGATTTGAGCTTAACAGGCTAGACTTTGCAGACATCCTCTAAAACTGCATTTGATGATAGCCTATTGGATAATTTCAAAGGTTGTGTATCTAGACTATGAGTACTTCTGAGCCAGCTAAAAATTCTTCCGCAGCAGCATCGTTAGATCTCGACCGTGCCAGAGCGAGTTTACAGCAGAGTTTATCTCGATATGCAGTCGCAAAGGTTGGCGAAATTTCACCCAGCTTGCAGAGCGATTTAGATACCTTAGCAAGCACCTTAGCCAAGCTAGAGCAGACTAATTATAGTATTGCTGTATTTGGATTGGTCAGTCGTGGTAAATCAGCGGTGCTAAATGCATTAGTCGGCGAAAAAGTCTTAGAAACTGGTCCGCTGAATGGAGTGACGCGGTTTCCTCGATCGATCCGCTGGTCGCCAGATGGTATAGTCCAAATCGATTTGATCGATACTCCTGGTTTAGATGAAATCGACGGGGATGCCCGCGCTCAAATGGCAGCAGAAGTCGTGCGTCAAGCAGATTTAATTTTATTTATTATTGCCGGAGATATTACCCAACTCGAATATCAATCCTTGTGCGAATTGCGTCAGGCACAGAAACCGCTACTATTAGTATTTAATAAAGCCGATCTTTATCCAGCACAAGAGCAGCAAACTATCTATCAGCAGTTGCAAAGTTTGAGTGGGAATAATGTCAGCGATGAATTATTGCAGCGGTTACTTTCGGCTGATGAGGTGGTAATGGTATCAGCCGATCCAACGCCGTTACAAGTACGCATCGAGTATCCCGATGGCACCAAGAAATTTGAGTGGGAAAAACCCGCGCCACAGATTGCACCACTTCAGCAAAAAATTCAAGAGTTATTAGCACGGGAGGGGCGATCTTTATTAGCAATTAATGCATTAGTTCAGGCTCGTTCAGCGGAAGCAAATTTGGCTAAAAGTACCCTGACTAGGATGCAGTCAGAAGCAAATGCTTTGGTCTGGAAATTTGCCCAGTATAAAGCGATCGCTGTAGCAGTAAATCCAGTGGCAATTTTTGATGTATTGGGTGGAATATGTGTGGATTTGTTACTGATTCGATCGCTAGCTAAGTTATACAATCTACCGATGACAAAATATGAACTCAGTAAGTTACTGAGTGGTATTGTCTTTAGTAGTGCTAGTTTATTACTAGGTGAATTGGCAACTGGTGTTGTATTTGGGGTTGGAAAGACGGCTGCACTACTAATAAGTTCAGGTGTTCATTGGGCAGCAATCCCTGGCTATTTTGGTGCAGGTGCGATTCAAGGCGCGATCGCGGGTTATGGTGCTTACATGGTGGGAAAAGCTACTCAAACCTATCTAGAACAGGGCTGTAGCTGGGGTCAATTGGGTGCAAATACAGTAATTCAGGAAATACTCGATCGAGTTGATGATGCTACCATTATTTCGCGGTTACGGGATGAGTTATTACCTACTCCTACACCTGAACATCCACCTGGATAACTTATCCAGATTGTGGCGACGGTTAGATCGGAAACTAAGATAGCTGTAAATACAGCTATCTTAATGACTCTATCGATCGAAACTAAAGCGACCATCAATTTTCTCACTACCAACCATAGCAGTAATTTTTACTTGATATTGACCGGAAGCTTTTTCACTTACTACTGCGGCATAATGCTTACCACTAGCATCATAGCTCAGTGGAATAGTTTTCTGCTTGCCATCTGGCGATTGCACATCAGCAGTTACTTTGGCATTAGCAATAGTTTCATGTTTATCTCCTTGAAGGATATAAAAATCTAAATGTGTACTGCTACCTTCTTTTTCTGGCACTAGCTCTAAATGATATTTACCTGATTCTACAACCTGCCCACCTTTTTTGGGAGTCATCACATGACCGCTAGCCATCGAATTAGTTGCGGCAGGGGATATCGCCGCATTAGTGCTAGCTGAATCGATAGTTTTCGCCTCTTTACTACAGGCTCCCAGTAATAACAATCCAGCACTAGCTAAGATCATAATTCCTGAATTTAATAATTTCATTTTTTGCACTCCTATTGAACTTTTTGACTGAGTGAAGTAGGCTGCGTTAATATAACGAATTTGCCCATTCACAGTTTTGCGGTAGCAGAAACAGGAGACAGAACCCCGAACTCTCATAGCGATTTATATAGCCATGATAAATCTCCATGATGAAAACCAGATGAAATCCAGATCTAGATTTAAATCGATGAGCAGCGTCATCGCAGTACAAAGACAGATTAGGACAAGTTTTAGTCTGCGACGGCGGACTTTGGAATCAGTAGCTACGACTTCAGTCGTTGTACTGTCATAACCTGAGCTTCGTACAGCTATATCATCCCAACTGCTGAAGCTTTTCCCCATCGTTAATAAATTTTTGAGAATGCTGTTTGCTTAAATTAAAAGAGAGTTATTCTCAATAAGGCTTGCTTCTTGCAAATAGAACCCAAGTCAGATATGATAGTAACTGACGATACAATTGGGTGATGAGTATGGCATTCTATACAGCAGACTCCCTCAAAGCTGAATTACATGAACGAGGCTGGCGACTTACGCCTCAACGAGAAATTATTCTCGACATCTTTCAGAACTTAGCAGCAGGTAAGCACCTCAGCGCAGAGGATCTCTATGAACTACTTAAAAGTGAGGGACATGATATCAGTTTGTCCACGATCTACCGCACAGTCAAACTCATGGCGCGGATGGGGATTTTGCGCGAGCTGGAGCTAGCAGAAGATCATAAGCACTACGAAATTAATCAGCCGTACCACCATCACCACCATCTGATTTGTGTACGATGCAACCAAACGATCGAGTTTAAAAACGAATCTGTTTTGAAAATTGGTGATAAAACTTCTAAAAAAGAAGGATATCATCTTCTTGATTGTCAGTTGACAATTCATGCTGTTTGTCCGAGCTGTCAGCGATCGATCTTACCAGTTTAGTCAGTAATTATCACCATCGAAATATTGGGCAGGATCTGCAAGATCGGATTTATGTCAGCGATTCGAGCTTGCACTAATCACTATCGACCAAAACCCACCCAACCCCACTATTAATATCGATCAATCCTACTTAAATCTCTTTTTAGGTATCGATCGATTGCTAGAGCTACTAAATATATTAAACGCCATATTGTAGATCAATTCATTAGTTCGAGCAGACTTGAATAAATCCACAACAGGCTGGGGATAATCGACCCCAATATTGACACCAAATCTTTCCTGTTCTATGGGTAAAAGTTTCCAGGGTTCGTGTACTCTTGCTGCGGGAACTTGAGCTAATTCTGGCAGCCAATGCTTCACATATTTACCCTCTCGATCGTAATCTTGAGACTGCTTGATAATATTAAAAAAGCGGAAACCTCGGGCATCATTACCAACCCCGGCTGTATAATTCCAATTCCCCCAATTGCTACAGACATCATAATCAATCAATAGCGATTCAAACCATTCTGCACCCATCCGCCAATCGATTCCCAGATTTTTAGTTAAGAAACTAGCCACATTTTGCCGTCCGCGATTGGACATAAATCCAGTAGCAGCTAGCTCACGCATGTTCGCATCTACCAATGGAAATCCCGTCTTGCCTGCACGCCATAAATCAAACCTTTGCCAATCTTCTTTCCAGGTCATATCCACGCCTTGAAGTCCCGATTGTTTAAAGATCCGATTGCCGTGTTTAGCACAAATAAACCGAAAATAATCACGCCATAATAATTCAAAAATCAACCAATAAGTCGAATCATTTTCGATCCGTTCATTCTCATATTTCTGAACTTGTTGGGCAATGTATCGAGGGGAAAGACAGCCCAAGGCTAACCAAGGTGAAAATTTAGAAGAGTAATCTGCACCTAACATTCCATTGCGAGTTTCTTTGTATACTCGCAACCGATCGTGTCGCCAAATATACTCATCTAATCGATCGACCCCAGCAGTTTCTCCACCCTGAAATGTCAAAACCCCTCGCGAATCAACTGGATGTACTGCGCACCCCAAATCGCTCAAACTGGGCAGCTTTCCAGAATTCTCGTTCTGAGCAGATACGCCAAAGAGATCTGTTGGTAGTGGTGGTAAATTAGCTGGCATAGCTAAAGGTGATTGGATCTGGCAATCTCGTTCCACATCCTTCCGAAATTTGGTAAATAGTTCGGGAAGATGGTTTAAACTGAATGGCAAATCCTGAAGTCGATAAAGAGTATGACCCCAAAAAGATTGGCAATTGACATTAATATCTTTTAAGGATTGTGCCAGTGCAGTACTTACTGCAATTTCTTCGACAGTAACTTCACCATAATAATATATATCAGTAATCCCCAATTGCTCGACTAATGCAGGGATAACTACTTCTGGTAATCCCTGCCTAATTATTAAATCACTACCGCGAGATCGCCAGGAATTTCGTAAATCGGCGACGCTCTCTAGCAAAAATTGCGATCGAAATACACCTGTTTTGGGGAAACCAAGCTTCGTCTGACCAAAATGGCGATCGTCAAAGCAATATAATGGAATTATGCTAGCATCCTCGGTGAGAGCCAGAGCCAGTGGTTGATGATCGTGCAGGCGAAGATCGTTACGATACCAGATCAAAATTCGTTTAGCAGTCATTGGCAGAGAGGAAAGAGATTTAGGACAAGATTCACGCTAGCACATCCACCAAAGTGAGAGTGCCAACCATAAAAAAGCAGGCGTAGCACCTGCGGATAATTTACTGTCAAGATTAAGACCGTAAACATGAGTTGAGGATTTTGCCTAAGTCCTATTTACCGATCGATAATGCTCGCCCCTCGAAGGACGATGTACCGATCGCGGGTGTAGAATAGACATGAGAGTACTGATCCCAGAAATGGGCAAGTTCCCTGGCTTTATTGGTCCACTCAGGGTCAATTTGATACATTCGGCGTGGACGACCACGACCTTCAACTTTTTTCCAGTAACCAACAATGGTACCGGAAGCTTCCAAAAATTTAATTGCACTATACAAAACAGTATCTGAGAGCCGATAGGTTGAAGATTCATGCTCCAATCTGGCAATCAATTCAGTACCGTAAGAATCTCCCTGAAGCAGAATATCGAGAATATAACAAACCGCCAACTCCTGATTGAGATAGAGTGGTGGTGGGTTGCGGAAAAAGCAATAGATATCTTCAAAGTTCATAGCTGTTACCACCTTATAATGTTGGTGTTCGATCCAATCCTCACCTAGCCCTAAAGCCAGATGTAATGTCGATAGCGTAAGCACTGCCGAACGCAGGTCGGGATAAATCTGTTAAAGCAAGACAGGAAAACAATTTCTATGGGTAACGGGGTTAGCAAATTGTTTGAGCAAATTTATAGATACCCAGTTTTTAGCTTAACTCATTCAATTTACGCCAAGGGATAATTATTCTATTTTCTTCTGAATTCCTTAACTAATATTTATGTCAGATCAGGAAATTAACAGCAACACGCCACAAACTGTGAGAAAAATTGCCGCCCAACTCCGACGGGTAGGTTGGATGGGATTTTGGCTGCAACTTGTCTTAGCAGTGGTTTCAACTTTGATTTTTCTATTTGCTGCGCCCTTTGCCAGTACAGGGGCAAGTAATCCTGGCACAGGTGGAAGTCTACTTTTTGCCATCAGCGGACTGCTGGTGCTATACGCTAGCACTTACTGGTCATTTCGCTACGTGAGCACTTCCCGTAAACTCAAAAATCCCGATCTTCGTCCGAAAAAAGCTGAGACAATTAAACTCGTTCAGTGGGGTTTAATGGCTTCTACGCTAGGGATGGGCTTGAGTGTAATGGGTGCCGAATCAATTGCTGGGACACTCCTAGGTAAATCACTGTCCTCAGCCGCATCGTTTGGGATGTTTAGCCCTGATGCTTTGAGCAAAATTATTCAACCTCTGGATATTTTTATCGTGCTGGCGAATACACACACGATTACCGCTCATTTTATCGGGATTGTTAGTTCGCTGTGGTTATTGAGTCAAATTAATAAACAGGGGTAGTAAGTTGAAAGTTGAAAGTTGAAAGTTGAAAGTTATTAATTAGCAAATTGGGGTAATACTTGATTTAATTTACCACTACGATAGCCTTCTAAGTCTAAGGTGATATATATAAATCCAAATGACTGGAAGGTTTTGATTAATTCTGGCAGATTAGTATTAGCTACAAATTGTTGAATGAGATCGGCTGGTAACTCGATTTTTGCAGTATCACCTGTCGATCGAACTCGAATATTTTCATATCCCAAGCGACGTAAATAAATCTCAGCTCTACCCACACGATTTAATTTGGGAATGGTAATCTCTTCGCCATAGGGAAACCGCGAACTCAGACATGGTTGTGCGGGTTTATTCCAATATGATAGACCGATCGATCGAGCCATCTCGCGGACTTCCATTTTGGTAATCCCTAGTTCGGCTAATGGCGATCTGGCACCCCGTTCTTTTGCTGCTTGGATACCTGGGCGATAATCTTGTAAATCGTCAGCATTGACACCATCGATGACGTAGAGATAGCCGAGTTTCAATGCTAATGGTTTGAGGGTGTCGTGAAGTTCGCTTTTGCAAAAATAGCAGCGATTAACTGGGTTAGATGCATAATTTGGATTGTCCATCTCATGAGTTTCGACAATCTGATGGGTGATACCGATCGATTGTGCTTGCTCGATCGCATCTTCCAATTCTTCAGGTAATAATGATGGAGATTTTGCTGTGACAGCCAAGGCTCGATCGCCCAAAACATCGTAGGCAATTTTAGCAACTAAGGTACTATCAATTCCTCCGGAATAAGCAATCAATGCTTGCTCCATTTCTACAAATAGATTGCGAAGTTTCGCTAGCTTTAGTTCTATCATTCGATCGAATTAATCTCGTACAGTGATCAGAGTTCCCATCCTTAATTATATCAAACCTGTGAAAACCAGATCGAGTCTGCTATTGCTAAGAGCTGTGAGGCGATCGATTGCGGTAAGATATAAGTCCGAACTCGGTTCTACTGGGGAGCAGCCAGTCGAGGTAACGGGGAAAGATTGGTGCAAACCCAACGCTGTCCCGCAACTGTAAATAAATTCCAGTGTGAATCTATAAGTCAGGATGCCCGCCGAGATGTATATTCCCACTTGTGCGCGGCACACAGATTAAATTAACATGGCAAAAAAAATTCCCGTCACCGTCATTACTGGATTCCTGGGTAGTGGCAAAACTACGTTAATCCGACATTTGCTTACACACAATCAAGGGCGACGCATTGCGGTAATTGTCAATGAATTTGGGGAATTGGGCATTGATGGTGAGCTATTGCGATCCTGTCAAGTTTGCCCCGACGATGAGATTGAAGCACCCAGTAATATTGTCGAGCTAACTAATGGTTGCTTGTGCTGTACGGTGCAAGAAGAATTTCTCCCCACGATGCAAGCTCTAATTGCGCGGCGAGATGATATTGACTGCATTTTGATTGAGACTTCCGGTTTGGCTCTGCCCAAGCCGTTAATTACTGCCTTCCGCTGGCCAGAAATTCGCACTGCTGCGACGGTAGATGCGGTGATTACGGTGGTTGATTGCGATGCGGTGGCAGATGGGAAGTTTGCGAGCGATCCGGCGGCTGTAGACGCGCTCAGGCTGGAGGATGAGAATCTGGATCATGAGACTCCATTGCAAGAGTTATTTGAGGATCAGTTGGCTTGTGCGGATTTGGTGATTTTGAATAAAGCCGATTTGGTGAATCCAGCGCAATATCAACAAACGATCGATCTCATCAACCAAGAACTCCCTCGATCGGTCAAAATTATTACTAGTAATCGCGGTATTGTGGATGCAGATACAATCTTAGGATTGAATGCCGCTGTAGAAGATCATCTCGAAGATCGTCCCAGTCATCATGATACGGAAGAGGAACACGAGCATGATGATGATATTAACTCGATTAATCTCGTGCTCGATCGCGAATTTGACCCCGAACAATTGCGCCATAAATTAGAATTACTCGTTGCCGCACAGGAAATCTATCGAATCAAAGGATTCGTCGCTGTACCGAATAAACCGATGCGGCTAGTCATCCAAGGCGTGGGGAATCGGTTCGAGCAATTTTACGACAGGCCTTGGCGCACAGATGAGCGACGAGAGACTAAACTAGTATTTATCGGTCACTCGATCGATCCTGAAGGAATAGCAACTGCTTTGTCAGAACAAATCGATTCTAATTTGGTAGAATTGAGTAAATAATTTAGGTTTGAGATGTTGAAATCTAGTTGGTGGGCAATGCCCACCCGGAACAAGAGTAAATAATTATTCTTCGCTTTTAACTTTCAATTTTTAACTTTCAACTAATTATGAATATTCCCCGTTTACATCCCGATACGATCGAAGAAGTTAAAACTAAAGTCGATATTGTCGATGTTGTGGGCGAACATGTAGTTCTGAAAAAACGCGGGAAAGATTATCTCGGTTCTTGTCCATTTCATCAAGAAAAATCGCCGAGTTTTTCAGTTAGTCCCACCAAGCAAGTCTATTACTGTTTTGGTTGTCAGGCTGGTGGAAGTGCGATTAATTTTTTGATGGAGTTGGGGAAGCAATCTTTTACTGAGGTGGTATTAGATTTAGCGCGAAGATATCAGGTTCCAGTACAGACATTGGAGCCAGAGCAACGTCAGGAATTGCAACGACGATTGTCTCAGCGGGAGCAGTTGTATGAAATCCTGGCAATAACTGCTAACTTTTATCAGCACGCACTGAATCAGCCACAGGGAGAAAAAGCACTTAATTATCTAAAGATCGATCGAGCCTTTAGTGATGAAACGATTCAGGGTTTTAAACTTGGTTATTCTCCTGCTGGCTGGGAAACTTTAGCAAACTATTTGATTGAGCAAAAACATTTTTCACCTAAATCGATTATTGCAGCCGGATTAATTATCCCTCGTAAGGATGAGACTAGTTACTATGACAGGTTTCGCGATCGATTGATGATTCCAATCTTTGATCTACGGGGACGAGTAATTGGTTTTGGCGGTCGAACTTTGAGCGATGAGCAACCAAAATACCTCAATTCACCAGAAACAGAATTGTTTGATAAAGGTAACACTTTATATGGACTTGATCGAGCAAAAGATAGTATTAGTAAAACTGACAGAGCGGTAGTAGTCGAAGGTTACTTTGATGTGATTGCGCTACATGCGGTGGGAATTACTAGTGCTGTTGCTGCGCTCGGTACAGCCTTGAGTTCCGCGCAAGTTAAGCAGTTAGTTAAATTCACTGAATCCAAACAAATAATTCTCAATTTTGATGCTGACAAAGCAGGTAATATTGCCGCAGAACGGGCGATTGGTGAAGTTACTGAGCTTGCTTATCAGGGACAATTACAATTACGGATTCTCAATTTACCGACCGGAAAAGATGCCGACGAGTTTTTAAAAAACAATAGTCAAGCGGATTATTTAGGATTATTAGATTGCGCTCCATTATGGTTAGATTGGCAGCT
Source organism: Chamaesiphon sp. GL140_3_metabinner_129_sub (assembly GCA_025358725.1). GTDB lineage: Bacteria > Cyanobacteriota > Cyanobacteriia > Cyanobacteriales > Chamaesiphonaceae > Chamaesiphon. Next base: position 20,591 of record JANYIT010000199.1, on the reverse strand, counting down.
CGACAAAGCGATTGAGAACCAGGATCTCACCCAAGCAGAACAATATCAAGCTGCTACCCAAAAAATCATTAAACTACTCCAAAACATTACCGATGTAACTACCCGGATTCATTATCTCCAAAAGTCAGCAGGGTTATTAAGTGCTGGTGATGCACGGATGATTCCCTTATTATTTGAGAATTTACAAACTGCAATTAAGGTTCTAAAGCCACTTCCAGAGCAGAAATTTGGAGTTGGTAATGCACCTATAAATAAATTTAGTCAATCTCACCAATCTAAATATTCCGCACCAGAAACATTAGAATATAACGATCCAATTGCAACTGGTATAGAGGAGCAAGTAGAAATAGCTCCAGTTAGTATTCATCCTAGCCAAAGATTAATCGAACAAGCAGAGGGTTTATTACTTCGGATTTACCTGCATTATCCCATCCACCGATTGACAATTATCGATGAGCTAGATTCTGCAAATCTTACCTTTACATTGGCTCACCATGATTTCTTGTGGCAGCAGATTATCGATCGATCTTCGTTAGGATATCAGCAAGATTCCCCGCAAGCAGAAATTGATTATTTGGATGATCAACTAATTGCTAAATTGCAAGACTCAATTACCGAACATCCAGCTAGAGCTAATCAAATTAAACATTTATTTAATTTAGATGAACATACTGCCGAAGAAATTCAACGATCTCCGTTAGTTCTGCGGGCGGCGATTGCTTGTCTTGAAAAATTTGCTTGCGACCAAAAGCGTAAATACTATCTAAGCAAATTACAGAGTAAGGAGCCAGATGATTTAGCTAAAAAAGTCGAATATTACCAGTTATTTATTACAACTCAACAGCGGTTGCAAGAATTAGCACAACAGCGCATCGTTACTATCGATGATTTGATATCTTTATAGATTATCGATCTTGAGATTTCCGTCGCTCGATTTCCTGTTGAAGTTTGTCAATCTCTCTCCGTAGACGTTCAGATTCACTAGTCGTGGGATCGGCGTTGGTTGTTTCGACAGTGACTCGTTGATAGTTACCTTGGCGAATATCTTGATACTCAGTCGAGTTTGTCCACTCTTGGAGATAGTGAATTCGTTCGACGGGAAAAGGATGACTGAGCATTCCATTCACGCCTACATACATCAAAGCTTTATAAATTTGATTCAGTCCATCTTCATCTAAATTACGATAATTTTCAGATTGTTTAATAAATTCTTCGAGACTGCATTCATTCAAGAATTTTTCACTTCCACCTGCAATTTTCATCATGGTTGTCATCACCGTGCGGGGATTTTCCATGACTAGAAGTGCCGCTCGATCGGCGGATAATTCAGCCTTGCGTCGCCATTCATAGAAAGCAACGATCAACCCATTACTCACAATATTCCCTAGCCCAAAAGTCATTTCACCAATGACTGAAGCCGCATTCATCACCCACATTGCCATTTGGATCAGAATTGTATGTCCACATTTAATATGTCCTAATTCATGAGCTAATACGGTTTTGATTTCATCGTGATTGAGCAGATCTAATAAGCCCGTATTGACAACAATATATGGATGCTCTTGTCCCATCGCGTAACTATTTACTTGGGGATTTTGACTGATAAATAATGTCGGTTCGGGATAGATATCCAGATCGCGCACACATTCCCGAAACATGCCATAAACAGTCGAATATTGTCTGGGGCCTGCTTGAATACTATTCCCCATTAGGTATACTAGTTGGGGTCGCTCATAAATAAACTCGACAAACTTACTCGCCACGAGATTAAAACCTGGAACGCTACGGAGAGCTTGTTCTGCTTGAAGATCGAGTGGATGTTTGAAAGCTTCGCTCGAAATACCTGGGTAAGTAGCCATATGAATTGTAGATTATGGTGATAAATCGCTTGGGGCAGGACTTGTATGGCAGTGCTTATCTCTATTATACTAAAGAGCATTGGCAAGTGACAATCGCTATTATTTAATCTAAATTGACACTTCAAGTCGTCAACGTAAAGTGTCGGCTACGCTAACGAGTAGCGTCTCTGAAAGAGAATCATTTAGATGTATTTAACTTCACCAATGTCTATTTTGCGGTTTGAAATTGTTGCTGATAAATGCTATGAATCAAAATTTAATTGATAAATTACTCTTGGATTTAAAAAGTAGCGATCTAAACATTCGCGAACGTGCAACTAGTCAAATCTGGCGAATCTGGTTTTGGCAAAAAGGGAAAATTGCGCTCGAACAGATTGAGGAAAGCGAAAGATTGCTATCTGAAGGGAATGTCGCAGCAGCTACTTCAATTTTAGACAATTTGGTTGATGCTTTACCAGATTTTGCTGAAGCATGGAATAGACGCGCAGTTTTACGGTTTGTGACTCACAATTACGATCGAGCAATTGCTGATTGTGAGATGGTAATCAAACTTAATCCAGTCCATTTTGGTGCCCTTCATGGTTTGGGTTTGTGTCATGCTGCTTTGGGCAATTATTCAGCCGCAATCCGCGCTTTTCGATCTGCTTTGGATATCCAACCTCATGCGATCGAAAATCAACGTTTGATTCTCGAATGCACGGCTAGACTCAGTTAGATGACTCGATCGATTTGACAGTAAATCTGCTGCTTTATTTAATTCTCTCAACAGTATTGACAACAGCAGATCGATCGAGTATCTTTAGATTAGTGTGAGGAGCAAATCAAGAAGAAGACCGAGACGAAACACGGCCAGTCGTCGGTCTTCTTTTTGATTTTATATCCCTGAGTTTCAAGACACCAAAAGCTTTAACTACTACCATTCCGATTGATTAGGAATTGAGAATAAACTTTTCAATCGCTATCGCTACACCATCAGCTTCAATATCTGGAGCAACCCAATCAGAGATAGCTTGGACATCCTGGGGTGCATTCCCCATCGCGACTCCAATGCCCGCATAAGCCAGCATTTCAACATCATTGTAATTATCCCCGATCGCGAGGATATTCGCTGCAGTAAGTCCTAGTAACTCATTAGCTACATAATCGATCGCCGTGGCTTTATTGACACCAGCTTGGGTGGTTTCGAGAAAGATCGGCACAGATGTAGTTACGTGCAATTCTGCTGGAGAATAGCGTTGGCGCAGATCTAGCAGTAACTCTTGGATCAGATTGGTATCTTCAGACATTGCTAATATTTTAGTCGGTTGATCGGTTAAAACTGTCCGCAGATCTGCTACTGGAGAGACTCCAATCCCACTACGTCCGATATATAGCTCAGTATCAGAATTGATACCACGGACGTACAGACAATCATCACGATAGACATGGATTGATAATTGATCGAGTAAATGAGATTGCTCGAAATAATCAATTAATTCTAGTGCAATCTCTACAGGTACAGGCAGGTGTCGATGAGTAGTCCCTGTCGCTGGATCTTGAATCCACGCACCTTGATAGGCAATGATTGGGATGTCTGCGTCGATTTCATGGTGGAACCGCAATGCAGATTTGTACATTCTACCAGTGGCAATCCCCACCAGAACTCCAGCAGCTTGAGCAGCCTTAATAGCTTGTTTGACTCTAGTACTTACCTGATTAGATTGTCCGGCGATCGTGCCATCAATGTCTACGATCAGGAGTTTGATTTCGGCGGTGCTGGATGATGACATGGTTGCAGTTGTGTGGATCTGGAGCCAAGTATCAGCCTATCATACTGTTAGATCTGCGCTGCTAGTGGCAAGATAAGTTGATAACCCTGTCCATTGGTGATGATCTCAATGTTACCGCCATGTGCAGCAGCGAGGATATGACTGAGCGATAAGCCCAAACTAATGTGGAGATCCTGCCCAATATTAAGTTCAGTCGGAGCTGCCATGATGGAGTCTAATGGCTCGGTTGTCTCCACGATTGGTGCGAGATTGTCAGGGAGATACTGCTGGCGGAGGATGACTTGAGGATCGTTGGTAGTGATTTGAAGTTGTAATCCATCCGCTAAATTCGAGAACTGAATCGAGATTTGTCGATCGACAGTACTAGCATGAATTAAGCTCAAGCATAGGTAGTAGACGATTTGGCGCACTTTATCTTTATCTAACAAGCACATCCGTTCAATCAGTGTTGCTGACAAGGAATCACCACCAGCGAGATCTAACCTGATTTGCTGCTGTTTTTTCTGTGCTAACGGCTCTAGACTCTGAATTGCTAATTGACATAGCATGATCAGATCTACTGATTTGATGTTTGGTTGGGACTGTTGAGGTTGACTCTCCCCTGAAGCATCGAACCCACCTAATTGAGTAATTTCATCCACAATTGTCACCAATTGTTGACCACTATGATGGATGATGCCTAAATAATCTTTCTGCTTACTACTCAAAGATCCATAAATTTCCTGTTGCAAAACACTCGACATCCCAAGTACAGAGGTGAGTGGGGTAAGAAGCTCTTGGGCTAGATGAGTCAATAATTTAGACTGGATTTCACCTTGCAGTTGAGCATGAACCAAGAGAGGATAATCTCGCGGTGATCGGATCGAATTCTCCTGAGCAGCTTCATGGCTCAACGATATTGATGATAACTTTGCATCTACTTGAATATCACCACTTAGTTTCGCGACAGCATCAACATGCTCAGCAACTGCCAAAGCATCATCAAATCCCTGAATTGCTGGATACCGCAGATCGCCAATCAAATGATTGAGTTGTGCTTGACTTAATAATTTCCGTTCAAATTCACTTGCTACCAAGCGGCTGACTAACTGTAATAGATCAATGTCTAGATCGCTAAATTGGCGAGGTTTGAAGTCTAAAATTGCGATTGTGCCCAATCGATCTTTGGCTGCGGTGACAATCGGTAAGCCCAAATAAGCTTGAATACCATGCACCCGATAGAGTGATGACTGAGCTAATTGGGGATGTTTTTGAAAATTGTTAACGCTAAAGCTGCTTTCATTGGTAATTACTCGCGCATGACAGTACTCTAATCCAGCTAATTCCAGGAGTAAATTAGGCTGAGTAGGTAGGCGTGCAAATTGCTCTAAACCAACGATTGAAACAATTTGACAGCCTGACTTGCCAATTACTGTGAGGATTGCTACAGGTGCAGCGGTGAGCCGAACAGCTAGTGCGGTTGCCTCAGTAAATATTGGCATGGCTTTCGATTGCTCGATGCTCAATTCAGTAACGATTGGTAAATATTGTAGTGATGGAGATCTAACTACTGGGTGAGTTGGGTTCACATCTGGATCTTGGGCTGAATTGAGCATGAGACAGTTGCCCGCAGTGGGATGGATAAATTTCAGACGATCGGATTAATATAATATGTCTAGATCTAAAATTCCCATTTAAGTGGGGTATAGCAACATTTCTAGGCAAGAAAGATGGAGATCGGTGATCAAACCTGGTGTTTAACTTCCAACATCATCTCTCGATCGATCTCAATTTCAGCTCTTAATTTTATTTGACTATCTCTAAAATTTCTCTTTTCTACTTCCCATCGCTGGACTTTCAGTTGCTTTAAATAATCGCTCTCATCTGAATCAAAGTGGATATGTTGATGTGGGCGAGAATTTCGAGATCTAGTTTTTGATTTTCGACTATCGATCAATACAATCCTAATACATTAAAGTCCGTATATTTATGACGATCTTTGAGAATACTTGCGTACTCTCGACACGTTAATTGATTAAATTTAGTTCCTATCTTCATCTCAATTGCCCTGAACTAGAAGTACTATCTGCAACTGCAAGTTGACTCAAGAATTGGAGTGACTTGACAATATAACTCGCACATACATAGGGTGAGCTTTGATAAAAAGTACTCCAAGCAAAGGACTTATATTGATCATAATTAGCAGGATCGAAGGCGGTAGAATCTAGCTGAGTAGCTGTTGTTTTTGGTAACTCGACATCCAACCAAGCCAATCTTACCGCATGTCCGATTAGTACATCTAAGACGATATATTCTTCGATCTTCAAGTCTGGGTTGCGTTCGGATAGAGCCGCTAGTGCCATTAATGCTTCAATATTTAGTTGACGGTATTCTGGTGCGACAATTTTATTGAGTAAATGTTCAATTCTGAGGGCAAAGTTTTTCTCACCTGCTGTCATTTCAGATAAAATTATTTCGCTATCCAACCGATTGCGTTTTTCTAATTTATCACCGATTGTCAATCCTTTACAATGTTCGAGTAGTCGCCAGACACTAGGATAAAAATCTCGATCGACTCGATTGATTGCGCCATCTTTACGGCGTTGATATCGCCAGTCAATGGAGGGTGTATCAATTCGCTCAGTTGATTGATTTATAATCCATTCAATTTGTTGTTGAGACTGATTTAGATGTAAGGATTCCTGCTGAAAGACAGTATCACCTAAACCTTGATAGTCAGTAAGAACTTGATGAAGTCTGGTTTGAATTTCAAAGGGACTAAGTTGCATCAATTTTTCGTAAGCTTCATCTTGAGTAATTTCTAACTCCATCACTAGTTCACTAGTGAGCAAGACAATTAAATAGCCAACTCTTAATGTGAGTAATCCTTTGACTAAGTTCGGCTGAGATTTGATCAGTAAGCCTAGATAGATAATAATCTCTTGTGTCAACACTCGATCGCGAATATCTTCACGACAAAATTTATCGATCTTCTCAATGATTTCGGTATGAGACATCGGCGTATCAATTAAAGCAGCTTCGCTATAAGCCATCCCGACAGTAAGCTGTTTACCACCGATTAAAATATCGGTGACAGCATCGGATAAACTAATATCTACTTTATCTAATAAACCCGCCGCATAACGCACGATCGCCCATTCAGGTCGATCGCTAAAATTGCCTGCTTTGAAATAAACTTCATCGAGTAAATTAGCCACAGTTACCTTAATTTCAGCACCACCAAATCCAGTATTGAAGTCTAATCCTTCTAGCTTGGTTAAGGTATGAAGTAATTCAATTTGTTGATAGAGATTATCAGATCCTCTTAGTTGTGTTAATAAAAGTTTGATGCTGGTTTCAGCTTCTAATAAGAACTCTTGAGTATTAGTTAATGGTTGATTGCGATCTGCTGCATAAGTTAGAGCATAGTGCTGTGGCATCAATGGATTGACAATAGTTTGATCAAACTCAAATTCAGGTAAGTTATCGATTCGTTCGATTCCCGCTGTCAGTTTCAATTGATTGAGATATCCCAATCGGATTGGCACTCCATTACACTTACCTTGTTTAAATTCATTAATCAATTCCAGTAATGGTGATGAATATTGCTTATTTTGAAATTCATCTTGCCCTTCTTGCAATAATGATTTAGTCAACAACAATGTCATTGTCGGTCGCCCTAATTGCGTCCACTGTTCACTAATATAGGCAATCTCCGCTTTAATTTGCGATACTAGAAAATGATAGTCGAGAGTCAAATAAAACTGTTGTTGATCTAAAAAAGCTGGCAAAAATACGATTGTCTCGCCTTGAATATTAAATATTCTAGAAGTTGTGAGACTGCGTAATCGACGAATTGGACGACCAGTTAAACCTAGTTTATCATTACGACCAATTTGAGCGTATGCTGCGGCTAATTCTGTAGATTGACGCACTTGAATCGGATCAATTTGAGCGGGGATCTGGGTTGCAATTCCATAGTCGGCTAATTGCAACTGTAACTCTTCATCTTCAGCAATTAAAGCAATCTGGACGGTACGGCGGCGTTTATTGCCAATCCGTAAATGTCGCCCCAACGGATCTAGATCTCCAGGTGCGAGAAACTTGTCGAATAATAGCTCTCCCAGGAAATATAAACTCTGTGCCCAGACTAAGGGTAGATTTTCATTCGGGAGGCGTGTTTGGGAGTGGGGATTCGATCGCTCGGCAGCAATTTTGTCCTTGGGTACATAGTATAATTCTGGTAATAACTGTGTGCCATTTAGATCGATACATACTGCTGATAATAGGCGGCGATACTTCTCAATTCCTACCGCATCGCCACTAAATAAAGCATCTAAATATAGATAAGTAAAAAATAACGGCCATTCACACTCAATTCCTTCAAACTTGAGTAGTTCCGCTGGCTCATAATGCAGCCGAGTACTATCTTCTAATACCGTCTGATGTCCATCGCGCAAAAATCGTTTACAGCCATATTTACCCTCCAACTTATCCACAATTTTAGTCCGAGTACGCGCCACCAATTGCGGATCTGTCACGGCAAAAGCGGGAAATCCAATCACACTTAATAACGCTGCATCCGTCTCCTTAGAACTCGACTCCCTCGGTAATAAAGAAGCTAGCGTCAATCGAGCGCGCGCAATCTCGTCGGGTAACACATGAATCACCGACGCTTGAGAACCCCTCGCCCCAAATAAGTCTAAACCATTAATCGCCTCTAGCGCGGCTTTTGCCATGCCGATCGAACTAGCATTCAATTCCACACTGCCATGATTGATCTTAGCCCCTCGCTCCCACAGTCCAAAATCAGGAGTCCGATAAGTGCGCCCGATATAATAAACCAAATTCTGAACAAAATTCACCTCATCCAGCGTGTAAATCGCTGGCAACCCCGATGCCGTCATTTGCGCTAGGATCAGAACGAATAAAGAAGTTGCATCCAATTGCAGATGTCCCCACTCATCATCCCCGACGACCACATCTCCGGTGTGAGTATTATACTTAGCATGAAGCGCATCCAGTGGTGATTGAGTCTGCTTGAACTGCTCTACCTTATCGGCTTGACGCAGCATACAAAACAACAGCCCTCGCATCAGCTTCACGACACTTTGTTCTAGCTCAAACAATCGCCCTGGTGGTGCATCTACTTTCCGATACGCCAGAGCCAATCCCCACACGGCTAAGATGGTGTAGACATTATCCCGTACCCAAGCATCCGTATAGTCCCCATGCGCCGTAATCGCCGTACTCGCCGGAAATAACCCCGTAATTGGATTTTGGCGGCTGAGGATAATCGACTGAATTTGTTGGTAGTATCGATCGAGTTGCTGAGAGCGGTTCATAGTTTATCGGCAAGTATGTAGCTAAAAGTGATGGGAGATGGGAGATGAGAGATGGGATATAGGTAAAGCTAGCCTTAATTCCCTGTCTTGAAACGCGTGGAGGTAGAAAATTACGTGATTCTTCTTAATCGATACACGATTTGTTGCCCAGTCATGAGAGAGTTTACAAATATTTCCAAAAAGTTGCTATTTTCCAATTTATTCGTTACATTAGTTTATATAAGCGGTCACAAATATTTACATTACAGGAGTCGGAACTATGCAAACTAAGAAAGACGAAGCGAAATTTGGTTTCACTGGTTCAGCCGAAAATTTGAATGGACGCATGGCGATGATTGGCTTTGTTGCCGCTGTCGTTACTGAATTGGTCACTGGACAGGGTGTATTGCATTTCCTCGGATTAATGTAATTTTCGCTACAACCTCAATCAATCTAATTTTAGCTGGGTATCCCCCAGTTTTTTTATGTAATTTATCTGCATCTTTATTCAGCAAGAAAAAAGTTGAACTTCTCGATACTTAAACATTCAAAAATACCTCCACAAACTTTAACCAGTCAGTTAAGATCGTTAGGAGTGAATCTTGACGCTCCGACCTGAGAAAAGCTATGCAGCCTAAAGCCGTAACAACTATCATCACTGACGAATACAACGACAACTTACTCGATCGATTGTTTATTCGGCTATTTTCGCATAAGATGTCTCAAGCTCTGGGTGCAAGCACCGAAATCAGCGGCTACAGTGGCTTTGTCGATTTGTCTAAACAAATGATGCAAGGGCGTAATGCTCAGCAGCAGCAAATAATTGTGGCTAAGGTACTGCAATCATTAGTACCTGCGCCAGTACTTTGGGCGATTCGGACATTTTTCTCGCCCACGCAGTTGGTGTGCGTGCTGAATGCGTGGTTTGCGGCCCGACTGTTTGAGTGGTTGGTGGGGCCTTGTGAGGTCGCTGAAGCTGAAATTGACTTGGCAGATGGGACAGTTCGATCTCAACGATCTGCCGTCTATATTAAAAAATGCCGCTATCTCGCCGATAGTGGTTGTGTGGGGATGTGCGTCAATATGTGTAAAGTGCCCACCCAAGATTTTTTTACCGAAAAGTTTGGCATCCCCCTGACGCTGACACCAAATTTTGAAGATCTCAGTTGTAAGATGGTTTTTGGACAAATACCACCCACCCCAGCCACAGATGCAGCTTACAACCAGCCATGCTTGGAGCTGCACGGCTCAACAGCAAGACTAAAAACTGCGGCTTGTCCTAAATTAAATTGAGACACTTTTAGTTCAAGCAGATTTTGACCAGAAGTCTCCCTGAACTAGAGTATGAACTTGCCAGGTTGGATCGATCTTTGGGAAGTCAGTCCGATAATGCCCACCACGACTTTCAGTTCGGATGACCGCACTAGTTAAAATCAATAGTCCGATTTCCAATAAATTTCGCGTTTCACCCCAAGTACAGAGATCTTGTTCTGATATTCCTGCGGGTAAAGTCCTAGATTGTGGTGGGGCTAGTTTGCTAATTAGTTGACTGATCGGTAAAGCATTGAATTCTACTTGTAAAAGTTTAACTCGATCGATCGCTATATCCAGACTATTTTGTTCACGACAAATTCCGGCGGCTTGCCACATTAAACGCGGTAATTCTTGACGGATAGTTTGGACTAGATTTTCCCACGTATCAGCGGGTTCGGTGAGTTGTTCTACCCAGATATCTAGTTTTGGAACGTCAGGTAGAGTTGGATTGATTGGTAATGATGCTATGCTCGATCGGTTAATTTGACGATGCTCATCACCAGTAGCCTCTTCCGTGGAGCAGCTCGGCTCAATGGAGATTTGAGTCAATTGAGCACCAAATACCACACATTCTAATAGCGAATTACTCGCCAATCGATTGGCTCCATGTACCCCTGTGCTAGTGGTTTCGCCTACGGCATAAACACCAGGAATACTAGTATGTGTCAGCAGATCTGTCTGAATTCCACCCATCCAATAATGTGCCGCTGGAGCAACTGGAATCAACTCATGTAGAATATCAATGCCCCAATGCTGACAAACTTGAATAATATTCGGGAACCGATGCCGAATTTTCGCTTCAGGAATAGGACTTAAATCGAGCCAGACGCAACCTTTGGCAGGATCGGCGCTGTGTTTCTGTAAATGACTAAAAATCGCTTGACTGACGACATCTCTGGGAGCAAGTTCTCCGGCGGGATGATAGTCAAAGGTAAACCGATAACCATTGTCGTCCACTAAATGGGCACCTTCACCACGGACTGCTTCACTAATCAAAAATCTGGGCGCACCAGCTTTTGTGAGTGCAGTCGGATGAAACTGGACAAATTCGAGATCTCGTAGCAGTGCCCCTGCCCGATGTGCCATGGCGACACCATCGCCAGTACTGACCTCAGGATTAGTTGTCTGAGCATAAACCTGTCCACCGCCACCTGTAGCCAAAACAACGGCGGTAGCTGTTACCCAAGTAATTTGTCCTTGATATAGCAGACTAATCCCCCGACATTTTCCCGCTTCCAACCACAAATCCAGGGCGAAGGCATGAGTAAATACGGTAATATTCGGTTTTGCCAACACGCGATCGGCTAAAGTACTAACCAATGCTCTCCCTGTGGTATCTGCCGCATGAAGTACGCGAGGACGAGAATGAGCTGCTTCTAGCGTCAGGGCTAATTTCTCGCGCACCTGACCGCTGGCTGGCACGCTGACGCGATCACCTAACGGTACGCTGACGCGATCGAATGCTACTCCCAAATCGACCAGCGAATCAATACATGCCGCAGCATGAGTGACTAAAAATTCTACCGCAGTTCGATCGCATAATCCCGCCCCTGCCCGTAAAGTATCGGCGATATGCAAGTCCACGGAGTCTTGTGGATCTACCACCGCCGCAATCCCCCCCTGTGCCCAATCACTAGCTGATAGGGGTAAATCAGCTTTACTGACAATCGCGACTCTCAGCGAAGCTGGCAGGCACAATGCTGAGTATAATCCAGCCGCTCCAGCCCCGACGACGATGACATCAAAGCTAGTAGGTAAGGGCATAAAGGTGTAGAGGCATTAAAGGTGTGGGTTGTGGGTGTTAAAGGACGCTTGCGTCTCGACTATTCCCTAAAGCCTAAAGCCTAAAGCCTAAAGCCTAACTCCCATTATCGGCGATCGATGGCACAAAAAATCCCACCCTGAATCTGGGTGGGCGATGAAAATCGAGCAATTACCGATAATTATTAGTAATAACCATTGTTATAGCGATCGCCACCTTCGGTAAAGGTATCATCGACAGCAGTTAGTGTGAATTTGTCAAGGTTGGCGTTGAGCGTTTCTTTTTGCTTTTCGCTTAAACCAGGAATATTTAACACATCTTCTACACTCTTGTAAGGAGCATTGTCTACTACTTTCCGTGCCAGGGCAGGATAAAGACCAGGATACTTGCGAAAGGATCGAACGTTTGTATTATTTAGATCGATTTTTTTACCAAATTCTGTACCTAATTTGCTATCGGCACTATTTGTGATCACTTCTCCAGTCGATGGGGAGGCAGCAAAAACCATTGAGCTATTCAAACTAGCTGCCATTGCTTGTTGGGAGACACCAACAAGACAAGTCAAGCAGAGACTGAAGACAACGAGTAGACGGGCAAACCGTTTCATAAAATATGTTTCTCCTAACACAGCATCTTATTTTTCATTATCTTACCGCAATTTAGGCTTTAGGCTTTAGGTGTTAGGCTTTAGGGCGGGATTAGATAGGCTTTAGGTTTTGGGCTTTAGACTTTAGGGAGAGATTAGAGCTGAAAGATCGGGAATGAGCATAACGCAAGCGTGGATTGAGCCTAAAGCCCAAAGCCCAAAGCCTAAACCCTATTCCCGTTTCCAATTAACTTTCGGTAGGATCTGAGATCGATCAACTCGATCGTGATATTTGATGGCAAAATTGAGGAGGGAGTCTAGGAGTGAATCTGATAGATAATGTGGTTGGAGTCCGAGCTTAAGCAGATTAGTATTTTTGGGATTGAAATAGTGTGTTTCGGCTTCAATCCGGGGATTCTCGATCTCCTGAATATTTACATCCAGTCCGAGCGTAATCCCTGCCTGCTTGACTTTCAGAGCAAGATTGTTGATGCTAAACAACTCCGTGAACTGGTTAAAGACCCGGAATTCGCCCGGATTGGCTGGAGTTTCGATCGCCAGTTCTACACATCGAACAGTATCACGAATATCTAAAAAGGCGCGAGTTTGTCCACCTTTACCATAAACTGTGAGCGGATGTCCGATCGCGGCTTGGATGCAGAAGCGATTCAGAGCTGTACCATAGATGCCATCGTAGTCGAGACGATTGATCAATAGTTCATCTATCCCTGTCTCTTCCGTCAGCACGCCATATACCACCCCTTGATTGAGATCCGTGGCGCGTAAACCCCAGACTTTGCAAGCAAACTGGATATTGTGGCTATCGTGAACCTTGCTCAAGTGGTAAAAACTCCCAGGCTGTTTGGGATAGGGTAAAGTATCGGTACGACCATTATGCTCGATCGTAATGTACCCTTCCTCGATATCGATATTCGGCGTACCATACTCGCCCATCGTCCCCAATTTCACCAGATGACAATCGGGAAAATCATCGCGCAAAGCGTATAACAGGTTGAGATTACCCACCACATTATTTACCTGCGTCAGTACCGCATGTTCCCTATCAATCATCGAAAATGGTGCCGAACGCTGCTCGCCAAAATGGACTACAGCTTCTGGTTGGAATTTCTGCAAAGATTTTTGCAAGAATTCGTAATTATTGATATCCCCGATAAATAACTCGATCTCTTTACCTGTCAACTCTTGCCAGCGTTTAATTCGTTGGTGGATACTGGATATCGGCGTAAGTGTCTCTACGCCTAGTTCTAAATCCCAATGTCGCCTGACTAGACTATCCAAGATGCCGACATCATACCCTCGGTTGGACAGGTATAGCGCAGTTGCCCACCCACAATAACCATCACCGCCAATCACCAGGACTTTCATAAATACGAGAATAGAGTTACTAATTATATGAGCCACTATTCGCTCAATGTATCAGGAGTAGCGCAAACAGTAAACCGCGATCGCGCACAATTAAGGTTAAGAACTCGTTAAATTAGTAAATAGTTATGATATTTACGCTCGGCAGTTGATCCCTAGATTGCTCACAGGAGAAAAGCAATGTCCGATCTCAAGACTATTGTTCCACCAGGAAAAAAGATCGATCTCCATGATTACGATTCGGCAGACACGGGACAATTTGAGAGCAAAGAGTCTGCCCAAATCAAATTAGCTGCTGGAATTACTCAATTAGCAGAATATCAAAATATTCTCTATGCCCAGAATAAATTTTCTGTCTTAATTATTTTTCAAGCGATGGATGCAGCGGGCAAAGACAGTACAATTAAACATGTGATGTCTGGTGTCAATCCTCAAGGTTGCCAAGTCTATAGTTTTCAGGCTCCTTCTAGAGAAGAATTAGACCATGATTATCTGTGGCGGATTCATAAATGCTTGCCCGAACGTGGCCGGATTGGGATCTTTAATCGATCGTACTATGAAGAAACATTAATTGTCCGCGTCCATCCCGAATTACTCACTGCGCAACAATTACCGCATGTTGATCTTCCACAGATTTGGCACCAACGGTTTCAAGAAATTAATGACTTTGAACGGTATTTAACGAATAATGGTACTATCATCATCAAATTTTTTCTGCATGTCTCCAAATCTGAGCAGAAAAAAAGGTTTCTAGAGCGAATTAATGCCCCAGAAAAACACTGGAAATTTAGTGCTGACGATCTCAAGGAACGTGCCTACTGGGATGATTATCAAGCTGCTTATACAGATATGTTTAACCATACTAGTACAGATGTTGCGCCTTGGTATATTATTCCTGCCGATCGCAAGTGGTTTACTCGTCTCGCTGTCGCTGATATTATCTGTAGTCGTCTCCAACAACTAAATCTCGCCTATCCTCAAATTAGTGCCGCCCAAAAAGACCAATTACTAGCTGCCAAGAAAATTCTAGAGCAGGAAAATTAGTTGAAAGTTAAAAGTTGAAAGTTAAGACTATTGACCATTCACCATCCACCATCCACCATCCCATGACTAAAATCGCTGATTTACGCAAAAACTACGCCCAGGCTGGATTACTAGAATCAGATGTTGTTGCCAACCCTTACCAGCAGTTTAAGCTGTGGTTCGATCAAGCTATTGCTGCGGACATATTAGAACCCAATGCGATGACTGTGGCGACGGTAACGGCTGAGGGTAAACCGTCAGCGCGAATTGTGCTGCTCAAAGGTTTTGACGATCGAGGATTTGTCTTCTACACCAATTACAATAGCCAAAAAGGTACCGAACTACAAAATTGTCCTTATGCAGCTCTAGTCTTCCTCTGGGGCGATTTGGAACGTCAAGTTCGGATTGAGGGTAAAGTAGAATTTGTCTCGGAAGCAGAAGCTACAGGCTATTTTCATAGCCGTCCAGTCAGTAGTCAACTGGGTGCTTGGGCTTCCGAGCAAAGTGTGATTATTGACGATCGATCCGTACTAGAACAAAAGCTACAACAATTAGCAACCGAATACCAAAATCGCGAAATCCCCAAACCCCCTCACTGGGGTGGTGTGCGTGTTATCCCCCAAGAAATTGAGTTTTGGCAAGGTCGTCCGAGTCGTTTACACGACAGGCTCCGGTATCAATTGGTAGCTGGAAATTGGCAAATCGATAGGCTTGCACCCTGAAGTAGGCTTTAGGCTTTAGGCTTTAGACTTTAGGTTTTAGGGTCGTTTGTGTAATGGAGATTTACCCATTACCCATTACCCCTCTCTATGACTTTTGTTCCAATCCGAACCCAACTAAGTTAATCACCGTTGGGACTTCACCTACTGGGGGGCGTTGGTATGTCACGATGGTGCGTAGTCGGGAGTGCGGCGAAATCAACCGCAGTTGATCGACTGCGACCGATCGACTGTAATATGTCACTAATTCCAGTGTTTGACGACTGGGTAAATAAGTAAACCGTCCAGTAATTGCCCCAGTTTCGGAATAGCCTTCATCTCGGAGATACAAGCCCCTGATGACTTCGGTACTGTCGAGAATTTCAGCAGCTAGGGGGGTAGCTGGAGCCAGTGGATCTGTCGGTAAAAGATCGGGAGCGAAGATCGATCGATCTGGTACAAATAGAGCTTTCAAGTTCATAGAAACTCGTTCGCCTTTTTCGGACACTGTATCAAAACCGATCCAAAATCCTGGAGATCGATCGATCTCACTTGGATCTGAAATAGCCCCAACTGGTAGATAAGCTGAAGAAATTTGATGTTTTTCAGTTGATGTTAATGCTGCAACATTAAATTCAGTATATGAGCGTTCTACTTCGTGCTGAAGTGGGTAATGATAAGTCCG
This sequence comes from Chamaesiphon sp. GL140_3_metabinner_129_sub, assembly GCA_025358725.1. GTDB lineage: Bacteria > Cyanobacteriota > Cyanobacteriia > Cyanobacteriales > Chamaesiphonaceae > Chamaesiphon. The sequence continues at coordinate 4,209 of JANYIT010000199.1, read as the reverse complement.
TTCACTTGTCCACGTACCCACACAAGCTGAAAAAAAGTCCTGAATTTCTAGCATTTTTCTAACAATTCTCCCTGGGAAGTGACTAACTTTACTTATTATCTATCTCTGACTAGTATCTGCTGATACGTAAACACTTATTGAACTTAATTAAATATACCCAAATTATTAATAATAGCCAATAGCTATGATTAATAATTTGCGACCAAATTCTTCGCAAAAGTTAAATAATTCAGCAATAAGTCAAGAAATATTGATTTACTATCTAGGATTAGGCAAAGTTATTTCAAGCTAAAAATGGATTCAATTCAACAACAGATTAGTATTTTGACACGCAAGGTCGATCGAATCTACCAAATTCTCGATGCTCAGCAAGAGAACATCCGCCAACGAGCAGCCTCTCTCCATCAGACTCGACAGCAGATCGTCGGTGGCGAAGAAACATCGATTAAACATCCGCTCAACAGTGAAGAGCCGCACCGATTTCATGGTAACGAGACTCGATCTCTACGTCAAGATGGCATTAGCTATCGTAATCATGGATATGCAGATGTGCCTAGCAGCTCCAATTATCGTCACGATCCAGCAGAATGGATCATCGCGCAACAGGACATTTTGATCGATAGCAGTGGTGTCGAAATTAGTCACCATCAGATCAAAGAGCAAGATTTAGCTCCGCAAATTCAAATCCAGCGATTAACAGCTCAACTGACGGCTGCTTATAATCGCATCGCCGCTCTGGAGGAACAATTATTAGCCAAACGGTGGAAGTAGTTTTGGCTGGGAGGGTGTTAAGCTGTTCGGGTCAGTCGAAATAACTGGGTACTATAAATACGACGTACATAATCCGACCCGATGAAAAAGCAAATTTTGGTGACAGGTGGTGCTGGCTATATAGGTTCTCATACGATCAAACAACTAGGTGAAGCCGGATACGATATCGTTGTCTATGACAATCTCTCTACCGGAACGGCTAGTGCGATCACTTATGGTAAATTGGCTCTAGGTGAGTTGGCCGATCGACACCAGCTAGCACAAGTCTTTGCCGAACACGACTTTGATGCAGTCTTACACTTTGCTGCGAGTATTTCTGTCCCTGATTCAGTCATTGAACCGCTCGCTTACTACAGCAACAATACTGCAAATACTTTAAATCTGCTCCACTGCTGCCAGCAATTTGGCGTAAATAAATTTATCTTCTCCAGTACTGCGGCTGTCTATGGACAACCAGCAGACAACCCAATTACTGAAAATACGCTCCCACAACCGCTCAATCCCTACGGCAGTTCTAAACTGATGAGCGAACGTTTAATTAGGGACTATGCGATTGCTTCCGACTTCAGGTACGTGATTCTGCGCTACTTTAATGTCGCTGGTGCCGAAGTTGGTGGCACACTGGGGCAAGCAGGTAAAAAAGCTAGTCATCTGATCAAGGTCGCTTGTGATGCGGCGTTAGGCAAGCGTCCGCACGTTAGCATCTTTGGAACTGATTTTGACACTCCAGATGGAACGGGTATTCGTGATTATATTCATGTTGACGATCTCGCCAGAGCGCACATTGACGCGCTCACCTATCTCAATCGCGATGTTCCCAGTCAGATTCTCAATTGTGGCTATGGACAGGGTTATAGTGTCCGTCAAGTCATCGAAAAAGTTAAAGAGATCTCTGGTGTTGATTTCACCGTGATCGAAGCCGAACGCCGTGCTGGAGACCCCGCTTGTGTGATTGCTTCTGCCAAACAGATTACCCAAACGCTGGGATGGCTACCTCGATTTAACGATCTCGATCTGATTGTCCGAACTGCATTTGCTTGGGAAAAAAAATTAAATTCTCATTCGATCACCGTCCCAGATCTCATCAGTAAAAGCTAGAAACCATAAAAGATTGGATCTTGCAACATAAATTAGGCTGAATTTGCTGTAGAGTCAACAATTAAGCTGCATCTACACTGAATCTTAATCATGGTATCAACTCCGCGACGGGATAGCATCTCCCCTTTCGTCGAACCTCAAGTCGATCCACACACCCTTGCTCAGATGGGAATTGCCATGCTGATCGATCTTGCACAACGGGGCGAAATCGATCCTTGGGATGTCAAAGTTATCGATGCGATCGATCTGCATCTCAGTAAATTACCATTGCAAGCGGATGCATCGCTAGCACACAAGCAAGCCAACCTTTCCCAATCGGGGCAAGCGTTTTTGTGGGCGGCAATGCTGGTCTTACTCAAAGCTCAGAGCCTCGAACAGAGTCAATCTCAAGCCGAAGATTTCGACTTCGTTGAAGAAGATCTGGATTTTGAAACCATTACGACATCTGGGTTGCCCCGCAACTTGGAGCGACATATTCGCCGCCGACTCACCTCTCCCCCACCCCAAACTCGTCCGGTCACACTCCAAGATCTGATCCAGCAGCTCCGCCAAATTGCTGATAAAATTGCCGAGCCAACCTCTCGCCGTCGCTCCATCAGGGGTAAAGTCATGTCAGTAAAGCAAGCTACCCAAACGATTGCGGGGCTGGCTCACGACGAGAATTTGACCGAAATGGCGGAACTGGTCGCCGGATTTCTGGTTACATATACTAGTGAAACCGATTCATGGACTCTGGAAGACCTCGTAAATCTCTGGTCTGATAAATTCCCCCCCGCTCCAGGACAACATCATGGCGAAAATCATGATCGAGTGGGGATATTTTGGGCACTATTACTATTATCGGCTCAATCAAAAGTTGAGCTAGAACAAACAGAGTTTTATCAAACCCTGACTATTCGTAGACTGCATCAAGAATCGGTAGATATGAACTAGCCATCTCTCAGCATTGGGGATTTGGGTGGTGCAGGTATCAATCGATCGCTGTTACAGTAGATTAAAACAGAGATTTTAAGTATCCAAAATTTAATATGAAAGCAATGATTCTGGCTGCTGGTAAAGGCACGCGCGTGCAGCCAATTACCTACACTATTCCCAAACCATTAATTCCCATTTTGCATAAGCCTGTAATGGAGTTTCTGGTAGACTTGCTCAAGCAGCATGATTTCACCGAAATCATGGTCAATGTCAGCCATCTTGCCAAGGAAATTGAAAGTTATTTCCACGATGGACAACGATTTGGTGTCCAGATTGCTTATTCCTTTGAAGGAAAGATTCGTGAGGATGGCGAATTAGAAGGACAGGCAATGGGTTCTGCTGGCGGGATGCGGCGGATTCAGGATTTCTACCCCTTCTTTGATGATACCTTCGTGGTATTGTGTGGCGATGCACTGATCGATCTCGACCTTACCGCTGCGGTAAAATGGCATCGAGAAAAAGGCTCCCTGGCGACGATTGTCACAAAATCAGTACCTCGTGATGAAGTTTCGAGCTATGGGGTAGTTGTGACTGATGAAGATGGTAGAGTTCAAGCTTTCCAAGAAAAACCGACAGTAGCAGAAGCCCTGAGTACGAATATTAATACGGGGATTTATATTTTTGAGCCAGAAGTCTTGAATTATATTCCTTCCGGTCAGGAGTATGATATTGGGGGCGATTTATTTCCTAAATTAGTGGAAATGGGTGCGCCTTTTTATGCGATTCCGATGGACTTTCAATGGGTGGATATCGGGAAAGTCCCTGACTATTGGCAAGCAATTCGCAGTGTCTTAATGGGTGAAGTTAAGAACGTGCCAATTCCTGGAACTGAAGTAGCCCCAGGGATTTACACGGGAATTAATGTGGCTGTTAATTGGGATAAAGTAGATATTACTGGCCCTGTTTATATTGGTGGGATGACCAAGATTGAAGATGGAGCCAAAATTACGGGACCAGCAATGATCGGGCGTAATTGCCATATCTGTAGTGGTGCTCACATCAATAACAGTGTGATCTTTGAATATTCCCGGATTGCTTCTGATGTGGATCTGACTGACAAATTAGTGTTCGGCCGATATTGTGTAGACAAAGATGGTGCAACGATCGATATGAAAGCAGCTTCATTGGATTGGTTGATTACTGATACTCGCCAACCGATCGAGAATATCAAACATCCAGCCAAAGTATTTGCTCAATCCTTTGACGTTAATCATCTCGATCGTCATTAACTAGGGCTTGCTGAATTAGTCCATGGTGTTGCTCTAAAGGCTGAAATCCTTGCTAAAGGATGGTTCTGTTGCAAAGATTTTCGCTCGATCGAGGGATTCAAGCGATCGAGTACAAGGGTTTTGAGCCTTTAAGCAT
>JANYIT010000084.1 GCA_025358725.1 Chamaesiphon sp. GL140_3_metabinner_129_sub | reverse complement strand
TCTTTACCCCACCCCAACCCTCCCCTTATAAAGGGGAGGGAGCAAAAGTCACCCTTACAAGGGTGATTTAGGGGGATCTCTACCAATATCGATCGTCATAAACATCGTTTCAGATAAGTTAGTCGTTCATAAAACAAATCGGATTGCGATATGAATAATCACAACCAAAACTTACCAAATTTAGTATCACAAGGATATCAGATCGATCGAGTATTAGGTCAAAATATAAATGGTGGTAGAGTTACCTATTTAGCTCAAGATCTCAATTACGATCAACCTGTTGTCATCAAACAGTTTCAATTTGCCACAACTGGCAATACCTGGAGTGATTATGATGCCTATCAACGTGAAGTTGATCTGCTCCAACAGATCGATCATCCCCGCATCCCTAAATATTTAAGTTCGTGGGAAACACCGACTGGTTTTTGTTTGGTGCAAGAATATAAATCGGGGATGACATTGGCAAATTCAGGACGAGAATTTACACTTGTTCAGGTGAAACAAGTTGCTGTCGATATTTTAGAAGTATTAATTTATCTACAGCAACAGCAACCACCAATTATTCATCGCGATCTCAAACCAGAAAATATTCTTATCGACGATTTCAATGTATATGTAATCGATTTTGGTTTTGCACGTAGTAATAATAGCGATCTAACTGCTAGCAGCACGATTAAAGGGACTTTGGGCTTTATGCCGCCAGAACAGTTATTCAATCGCCCACTCACTAAAGCTTCAGATTTATATAGCTTAGGTGTAACTTTAGTCTGTTTATTAACAGGGCGTAAATCGACAGAGATCGATCGACTAATCGACCATAATTATCGCCTCGATCTGCGATCGCATTTAAGTCATTTACCGCTAAAATTCTTAGCTTGGCTGACCAAAATTACTGATCCTAATCCTGAATCTCGTTATCCTGATGCGCAGACTGCCTTAACTGCACTCCAAACACTCGACTCCATCAAACTTACACCTATTTCTCAGTCGAAATCGATCGGGTTAGGAGTACTTACAATGGTAGGATTACTCATAATTAATAAACATGCATCAATCAAACATCAATCGATTCAACCAGCAATATATCCAATCTCAATTGCACAACTGCAAGCCGAGCGAGGTTGTCCTGGCTGTAACTTAGCCGGAATCGATCTGCGGAATCTAAATTTACAAAGTTATGACTTTACTGATGCCAATCTAACTGGTGCAGATCTGCGCGATGCTGATTTACGCGGGGCAAGTTTGCGTGGGGCAGATCTCACGGATGCGATCTTGACTGGGGTGCATTTAGAGAGTACCGATCTACGTGGAGCTACACTACCAGATAGTAAGTTTTAGCTACGAAAAGTTAGCAAGATCAATAAAATTGAAAGCGATCCTCACAAGTTCCTCATCTCGATCGCCTAATATCAAGTTGTATAAGCTTCTAAATTCAGACTGGTATGAAAGATGAAAAATAACTTTGTTTTAGATGACAAGATTTGGATATCTGTGATTATCTCCTTACTAATGACTTTGCTAGTAATGTCTTGGACATACTATAGCTAGGAACTTCCATGTGCTGAATTGATTTAGCTCAACTCAGTATCGATCTAATCCCACATTTGCTATCTTTGTGCCGTGATCATGCTTCATCCACCGATAAGAAACAAGATTTAAAAGAATACCAATCAAAACTAAAATAGTCATCAATGCAATTTGATACCAGGCGATCGGTGTAACTAATAAATCAGCAATGAGGTGAGAAAAATTCAGAAAAGAATAGATGACAGTCAACCAGAAGTGACCGATCCGATAGCCTTTACTATCTGTAAAAGTAGTCAGAACGATTGCGCATAGCGGCGGCACAAAGAACAGCAGCATTAACCACAAAATCCAGGAAATATTTTGAGGATCGTGAGAATAAGCAATATTTTGGCCATGAAATAGTGGCATCAATCCTAGATCGGTATGAAATAGTAATGCGAGTAAAAAAGCTATCCAGAGAGCAGTAATTTGGTTAGAATAGTTTGGTTTCATTTTCGATATCTCTTTCAGAATCAACAGGTGGGTTCATTATATAAATTTCCATTGCCGATTGTATTTATAGATTAGTTGATAATTTTGAGGAACTTGTGAGGAAATATTTACTCGTTACATATTTTAAATTCTGTGGCGGGGCTAGTTGAAATTCAGATCTAAATCCTCACAAAGGCTTTTGTCGATCGATCTCCCAACTATTCTGCCATTACAGAGATTTTCATCCACATTACTGGAACAAAACTGGCTAACTCAAAAAACAGTTCTGATTTGTGATTGTACATATCTAATCCCAACAATCCAAGCTATGATAATTGAACATCAAGTAGTTCAGACTAAACTATTATTATCTAACTTTGACTGAATAAGCAGAATCAAGTCGGCAACTGTAATGCAAGTGAGATCGGTAAAATCGGCAAAGAAGTCTAACTGAAAAGTTTCAGACAAATCGATGTAAATGTTTGCTGCTTCTAGATAATAGATTAAGTCTTTATAACCAGTCTGATTTTGACGATGCTCAGCAAGTCGATCGATAAAATGGTGAAACTTAAATTCTAGATCGATCGCGTCTGGATCGATCTCTAAATTTCTCGCTAGGATCACTCTAACGATCTGATATATATCTAGGGTGCCACGTCGCATTATTTAACTCAATCTAGGTGATATATTTAGTTGAAAGTTGAAAGTTAAAAGTTAGATTTACTCAAACTCTCTAGGTTGATTACAGTTATAGATGGAGAGTATCGACCATGACATTGGTATAATAGCTCAACCTGTTAGACTTATTACTAGGTCTAGAGTGTAGCAATTAGCTATTTGACTGATGCCTTGGACACCTTTACATAGTCAACTTCATCAATGCCTGATCGATCAACCGTTGCTGCCTAGTGGTGCAAATATCTTGCTAGCAGTGTCTGGAGGGCAAGATTCTCTCTGCCTGGGACAATTGCTCTGCGACTTGCAATCGCGCTGGCAGTGGCAGTTAGCAGTCGCTCACTGCGATCATGGTTGGGCGCAGGATGCCGGGATTGCCGATCGAGTTGCTCAAGTTGCCGATCGATGGATGTTAGCATTCCATTGTGAAACCACCACCAATTTACCAGAAACAGAGGCTGCGGCAAGGGAATGGCGGTACCAATCGTTAATCAGGATTGCCCAAACCACTGGAAGTACTTATATTGTCACCGCTCATACCCAAACGGACAGGGCAGAAACTCTACTCTATAATTTGATTCGGGGTGCAGGTGCAGATGGATTGTGTGCGATGTCTTGGCAACGGCAATTGACACCAGAAATTAGTTTAATTCGTCCATTGCTGGAAATTAATCGGCTCCAAACAGGTAAATTTTGTCAAGAATATCAATTACCTGTATGGGAAGACAATTACAATCATGATCTAAAATATGCCCGCAATCGGCTCCGGCTAGAGATTATGCCTCAATTAGCAGCCGATTTCAATCCCCAAGTCGAAAGCCATTTAGCTAATACTGCAGAACTACTACGTGCTGATGTTGAATATTTAGAGTCACTCGCACGAGACTGCTATCAGCAAGCAGTGGATGAACAGAGTGTGATCGTTGGGGAAGTCTGCATCTCGTGCAATCGAGTTATCCTTCAATCGATTCCGCTCTCGCTCCAGCGACGAGTCATCCGTCAATTTCTGACCAAAGCTTTGGGCAAGATGCCGACATTTAGTCAGATTGAAGATACAATTCCGCTGATTAATGCCCCAAATCGTACTCGGACTTCTACCTTTAGCCACGGATTAGCCGCTGAAGTTGCTGGAAAATGGATCGTTGTGCATTAGACTTTCTGTGTATAAAATTATACGATTAGCTCAACTATTGTAATCATTTGGCTTACATTTTGATTAAACAGCAAAAATTAGATAGGGAACAAGTTCTAGCACTTTACTATCTTATCAAGTATGAATAAATTGCGATCGATAACCTCAGCTAGTTACGAGATTTGTTAAGATGTCATGATTAACATCAACAATTGTTTCACCATTCGACGGATAAATAAACTTGGTAGAGTACTGATTCAATGAGCTGATGAGTTTGAGATTTTAGTTAATCCTATATTTGTCCTCACTTACTCAGATCAACTTAATTAATCTTACATCTTGCACCAATGCATAGATAGCATTACTGCCATAACGCCTGGGTACCCATGAAGCGGCGTTTTTATTCGGGGGTTCCCCCCGAATAAAAAAACGACAAGACAGGGCACCCCTACAGGTAATTTGTAGGGGTGCCCTTCATGGGTACCCGAAGATCTACGCTAATTACTAATATTTTAGTAATTAGCGTAGATGTGAGTAATCCCATCCCACATTATAATCATGAGCATTCAAAATAATAGACAATTTACTTACATCTGGCGGATGTCTGAACTGCCGATCCTGATTTTTACCTTTCTGGTGTCAGCAATCTCGGTATTACAACCAGAGCGGGTAGTCGCGATCGAACAACAGCCTCATTTCATCCCAGTTCAACAAATTGCCAAAACGTCAAAAACCACCAAAACGCCAAAAGTTACTACAGCAGCAGAATCTGCTAGATATTTTTTTGATAGAGCAATGCGTCGATACCGAAATCAAGATCGAGTAGGTGCAATCACTGACTTCGATCGAGCAATTCAGCTCCAACCTAATTTTGTTGATGCTTACAATAATCGCGGCATCGTCAAAGGATTGATGGGTGACAAAGCAGGATCGATTGCCGACTATACTCAGGCGATTACCATCAACCCAAAATCTTTTGAAGCCTATGCCAATCGTGGTTTTGTGAGATTGAGTAGTGGAGATCGATCGGGTGCGCTGGCAGACTTACAAGCAGCGAGCAAGATTAAACCCAACGATCCACAGTTATCGATCGGGAAAGGAATTATCTTGGCACAGATAGGCGACAAGCAAGGCGCAATTGTCAATTATACTAGAGCGATTCAGCTCCGTCCCCAAAGTCTAGATGCCTATTACAATCGCGGTTTAGCTAAACTCGATCTCGGCGATCGAGCAGGAGCAATTGCTGATTACAATACAGCAATTAAGATCAAACCGACTTATGCCAATGCCTACTATGGTAGAGGCAAAGCGAAAGGATTGATGGGAGATTACCAAGGGGCGATCGCTGATTACGATCTAGCCATCAAGTTTAAACCCAATCATGCCAATGCTTATTTTAGTCGAGCAATTGCCAAAAACACCGTCGGCGATCGAGAAGGTGCCGTTAGTGACTACGATCGCATTGTTAGTTTCAATCCCAAGGATGCTAATGGCTATTTCAATCGAGCCGTGATCCGTGCCGAGAATGGCGATCGATCGGCAGCAATCGCTGATTATACTACGGCGATCAAACTTAATCCTGGGCTAGTTGAAGCTTATAATAATCGGGGGATTGTTTCCTTTAATACTGGCGATCGACAAGCAGCAATTGCCGACTACACTACTGCCATCGGGATCAAATCTGATTATGCTGTCGCTTATCTCAATCGGGGCATCGCCTTCTATTCCAATCGTGAATACAGTAAGGCTGCTGGAGATTACGATCGAGGAATCGCGCTCCAACCAAACAATGCTGAATTGTACTTCAATCGTGGCATAACCCAAGCTCAACTTCAAAATTATAAACAGGCGATCTCTGATTACAACGCAGCTATTCGGCTGCAACCCAATCATGCACTTGCCTACAGTAATCGGGGACTGCTCCACGCGCAACTCCAGGCTACTCCAGCGGCTACTGAAGATCTCAAAATGGCGGCTAAATTATTCCAATCTCAAAATAATATGGCTGCCTATGAATCTGTGATGCGGAAGTTAGAAAAAATCAAATAATTCAATTTAATGTAGGGGCAATGTCTTGTCTCGCTGTCTTGTCGTTTTTTTATTCGGGGGAAACCCCCGAATAAAAACGCCGCTAAACCGTCGGGGAACAAAGGCGTGCGCGAGCCGCTTCATAAATTACCCCTACATTGAATTGAATTAGTGAGTAGTAGCTAAATGTTGAATTAATGTCTGACGCATAATCTCGATCGGCGGTGATTGTTGTAGCCACAATTCAAACGCAACTGCGCCTTGCTGAACTAGCATTTCTGTGCCATCGATCGTCATCATCCCTGATTCTTTTGCTAATTGTAGAAACTTAGTCGGTCGAGGTGTATAAATGAGATCGTAGGCGATCGCCTTAGCTCCAGTTTTCTGGATCATTTCGGCACTAATTGGACTAGCTTCAATCTGCGGATACATGCCGATCGGGGTACTATTGACGAGCAACAAATTAGCTTTGTTAATTAGACTTGATAACTCATCCCACAAATGAGTTTGGACTGTCACTGGCATCGGGATATCATCACCATTTACTGTAAGCTGAATGTCCTGCCAACTAGACCTAAATTGGGCTAATTTTGCGGCATCTCTACCAAATACATGAATTTCGCCACAGCCTAACTGATGACATCCCGCCACCACTGCCCGCGCCGCACCACCATTGCCCAAAACTGCCACAGTTGTTTGGCTCCAATCTCGCCCCATTGCCGCTAGAGGGCTGATAAATCCAGCAACGTCGGTATTTGTCCCGTGCCAGCCTGTGGGGGTGTTCCAGACGGTATTTACTGCACCTACGGCTTGGGCGAGAGGGGTAATCTCTGCCAAGAGCGGAATAATTGTTTGTTTGTGGGGAATTGTCACACTACAGCCAACTAAGCCGATGGCGGCGAAGCCATCTAGTGCTATCGCCAAATTAGCTGGCGCGACAGGGAATGCCAGATATCGATAGTCTAATCCTAACTGCTCGATCGCCGCATTATGGATGACTGGTGAAAGTGAATGACCAATCGGATTGCCAATCACACCTAATAATTTTGTGGTACCAGTAATTTGGGGCATTAAATTTAGTTGGGAGTTGGGAGTTGAAAATTTTACTTTCTACTAGATTAGCTCAAGGCTGTTTGTAAAGTGTTTGTATCGCGGTGGTGGGTCGATCGAGAATATTGAGTAAAATATAAGCAAGGATTGGTAAATATTTTCAAGAGAACCAACAACCATGATGCAAGTAGATATTGGAATTGATGCAGATACTCGCAAGGAAATCGCCGATGGATTGTCTCGACTGTTGGCAGATACGTACACTTTGTATTTAAAAACTCATTACTTCCATTGGAATGTCACAGGGCCGATGTTTCAAACTCTTCATTTGATGTTTGAAACTCAGTATACTGAACTTGCTTTAGCGGTGGACTTAATTGCCGAACGAATTCGGGCACTGGGATTTCCGGCACCTGGAAGTTATAGTCAATATGCTCAGTTGAGTTCGATTCCTGAAACAACTACTGTACCCAAAGCAACGGAGATGATTAAACTCCTCGTTGAAGGACAAGAAGCTGTGTGTCGGACGGCTCGATCGATCTATGCTATTGCAGCTAAAGCTAGCGACGAACCAACTGCGGATTTACTCACTCAACGGTTACAATTGCATGAAAAAACTGCCTGGATGTTGAGAAGTTTGTTAGACCAATAATCGATTATCGCTAAGTACGCTCCACAAAGCAGTAGGGGCAATGTCTTGTCTCGCTGTCTTGAAAAGGTGCTCCACTTGGGGAAACCCCAAGACCTCACTTTTCGCTAAACCCTCGGGGAACCCGAGGAGCGCGAGCCGCTGTCTTGTCGGTTTTTTTATTCGGAGGGAACCTCCGAATAAAACCGCCACTTCATGAATTGCCCCTACTGCTTTGCTCACCTTTTATATTCATGTCAGATGGATAGTAATCGACAGATAAATAATACGTTAAAGTTGCAAGAATTAATGCAAAGAGTAGGCATTAATAGTTTCAAACAACTGTATCAATTAACAGGAACTTCAGCGCATACGATTAGTAAAATTCGATCGAGTAACTTCGACACAATCCGCTGGCAAACACTAGTCAAAATTAGCAGTGTTCTACAAATAACCGTCAGCGAACTCATGGAGACATTTGGAGATAGATCTAATTTGGGATCTAGCCATCAAGCACTAGAGACACTTCAGCGAGAATATCAACATCTTCAGCAGCAATTGCAGCAGCAACGCGAAACTCTCCAAGCCGAATTTCAATCCCAAAGTTTACAGACACTAGAATCTTTTCTCACTTACTTTCCTGCTGCTAAATATGCAGCTACAAATAATCCCGATTTTCCGGCTAGTAAAATATTTCCATTGCTACAATCGATCGATCGATTAATTGATCAATGGGGTGTAGCAAAGATTGGTGAAATTGGATCGAAGATAGCTTACGATCCACGGTGGCATCAATTAATTGAGGGAACTGCTAACCCTGATCAACTCGTTACAGTTAGATTTATCGGATATCGACAAAATGATAAACTAATATTTCGAGCCAAAGTCAGTAATGGTAATGTTCTGAATCTGTGGAAAGAAGTATCAGAGAAGCAAGATATAGCAGAGAGAAAGAAAAATGGTATTAGAACCTGTTCTGTGCCCAGCTTGTCAAAGTAGCGATGTCGTCAGACACGGATACTCAGGAGAAG
>JANYIT010000078.1 GCA_025358725.1 Chamaesiphon sp. GL140_3_metabinner_129_sub | reverse complement strand
CTTCTGCGTCTAGTTGTTTGATGTCGGGCAGTTCTTTCATAAGCTCACTCTATCGTTTTTTCCGGTTTTGTCAACCTCCCCCTAGTTGAGCAATTACCTTTAATCTAAACGGCTCGTGGGTTGGCGTATGCTTTGAATATTCCCAACGAGTACTTGGAAGCGGTTGGCAAGGGTGTTGCGGTGGATGTTCCCTCTGCGCTCAAGTTTTGTCCGAGTTGTTGGACGGTGGGAATGACTCCTGAGTCAATGTGGCTGGATTTAAGGGCGAAGTATTGTTTTTTATGTGGAATGGAATTACGTCATCGCTGTGTGAGCTGTCAGGAGCCGATTACGTCGTTGAAGCATCGTTTCTGTCCGAGTTGTGGAACATCTTATCATTCTCCTTCACCGAAAAAGTTTGATGGCTGAAAGTGTCTTTGTCTGACAGTTTCAGCGTTTCGTGGCACTGTTTTACACGTATCCTGATTACACCCCTATTTAGAACGAGCGGTTTGCCATATTTGAAATCTTTTAAAGCTTGGGTTTCTAACGCGATCGTCGATTGGAGATTTTGATAATCATTGCGGAAATTGGCGACCATTGCCTTCATTTCTGGTTCGACCACAACAGACCGCAATTGACCGATTAGTGCGTTGAGAGTCATGCTACCGATCGGTGGCAGTCGATTTTGATGGTTTTCCTCAATAATTAATCGTTTGAGCAGTTGGATGCTAGCATCGAGTTCGGGAAGCTTGTCGGTGACGGCATAAACTATACCCTCATTGGGTTTTACGCCAGATTTGACGAAATCTACCGATCGTTGATTTTCCTTATCTACCACCTCGATGCACTTTCTCAGCACGATGCTTTGGTAGTCGCGGAGGTACTTGTCGATCTGACTGGGATCGTAGGGATGATTGGGAGTGACTTTCAGATTGGTGGTGAAGATGATTTCCGCGTTAGTACGGGGATCGATCGATTTGAGGTTAGATACTAACGGCTGGGATAAGTCGATAATTTTGCTCAATTGGGCGTGAATTTTGGCATAGTTATCGAGGTATTCAACTAGCAATGCTGGATTCGCACTACCTTCGCGGATCGATTTGAGCTTCATGAATTTCATTTGCTCCATATCCTTAATTAAATCTGGAGGGAAAATGATTCCCTTCTTGGCGTTAATTGGCGTAGCATTAAGACTTTTCTTCGTATAAGCACCAAGTATGATCGAGACTGAATCTTTAACCGTATAAAGGTAATTGGATTGAGCGCGAGGATTATCTACTTGCAGCTTAATAAAATCAACACTGTAGAAGGGTGCGAATCGATCGAAAGTTTCCTGAAGATCGTCGGGTATTCTGAGCGATAACGTCACATCAGGTTCAACGAGGGATTCAGCATCGGCTCGGTAGGTTTGAAAAGAATCGTAAATCAGTTGCAACGTCTCGGTTTTTAACTTTTCGACAGATCTTCGTTCTGCTGCCGATAGCTCTCCATCCGTGCTGGAAATAATAAAGTCCAGACTAGAATAGAGCTTGTTAATTTTGCTCAGATTGCTATTGATAATCCCCACATAATCTTTGAGACGTTCGACGACCATCCCTGGTAAATCTTCACTCTGGATTAGTTGCTTTTTATCTTTAGAAACGAAGTGCATCAACTTCTCTGGAGTCAAATTATCCACAACTTCCGCATAGAAATTGGGATAATCTTTCTCGGCAAATAGAGCGATTTCATCTCCATCGAAATCTGCCTTCATTGCCTCTAAATTCGTCCGCCAAGATGCTTGTGCTGCTGCGATCGACCCAAACTCCTCGATAATCTGCTGATAGGTTTGGGGGTCATCTTGCTCGATCTGGGCCAACGTTTGACGACCGACATAAATGGCATCAGGGATAATTCCCTCTAGTTCGGGATTGAGGAAGAAGGAAATATCGTTATTAACTGTTACTGCTTGTACTTGTCCGCGATTGAGAACGGGGAACCGCAACGCGACATGCTTGTCGCCAGTAGTTAAGCCCGCTCCAGCAATCTGATTGTGCTTGAGTTCACCACAAACGACAATCGGGCGAAACTCACCCCGCATTGATGAGATCGCTCCCTCATTAATATTCTTAATTTGTCCATCTATATACTCCTGGAGGTTCGCGCGGACGCTAGGTAATTCCAGTAGCCCCCAATTTTTAGATTCTAAGATCGTATCGATGAAGGCGATATTTCCTGGTAGTTCGACTTCGGGTTTGCCCTTTCTTACTTCTTCCTGCTGGGAGATTTTGAAGGTGCGGACGTAATCTTCCGCCAGACTGACGAGATCCATCTGCTTCTGTTGCAAATCCTGAATCGCTGTCTGAACGGGAATGCTCACGTCTTTTGCCAATCCGATGGCGTATAAATCCTGCACTGAACCCAATTTGGCGGTAGTTTGGCGGAATCGCTCGGTTCTAGTGATAAACAGATCCGCAGGCTCGACTTGATGGATGCCGATTTCAGGGGGAAGTTTACCACCACCTAAACCTTTGAGCATCGAGGTAGTTAAGACTAAATCCACATCTACATCCACCCCATGAGTGGCAAAGTATTTCTGGAGATTGAGGGGGGTGAGCGTACCTTTGATATAGTAGTTACCAATCTTGGGATCGAGACTGTATCCGCGCACTTGGGATAAGCCTACATCATCAATTAATTTCATTCGTTCGCCGATGGCTCGATCGACTATACTCGCACCATCAGCGGCAATATTCCGAATCGCGATTTCTGGGATACCATAATTATTCTCACCCGTTTCATGATCTACCACCAACACCTTCAACGGACGCTCTAAAGACTGAGCTTGTCCCTTAGCAAATAGTCCTCGCGCATAGCCTGGAATCTGAGTTTCCAAAGGCATCAACGTCTTAATTGCCGCCTTGACTTCGGGAGTACCAAAATATAGTTGAGCCGAACTTGTAGCCAGTAATACCGTCCCTTCAGGGGCATGGTTAGTGAGGTCATCAACGTTGATATATTTAGAGTAGGGAGCAACATAGAATGTTGGTTGTTCGCCCTCTTTTAGTAAACCTTGCCGTCGCATTAATTGTTCTAGTGCGCTATCTTCCCTAATCTCTGATTTAATTGCGCCAGAGGCTAGACCAATTTGTGGTCGTCTGTTGATGAGATCGTAGTTAATTAATTTAATAGACATCTTAATTAAGCTAGTGTTTAGCTAAATTGAATTGTGAAGAGAGGGGGAAAGGGTAAAGGGGAAAGGGTAAAGGGGAAAGTTAATTTGGGATGTCTTCATCCTCATCTTCTGCCTGTTTAGAGATAATTTTTGGCGGTGGAGATGGTTTAATGTATTGAGTTCCGGTATCGATGAAATTCTGATGGCTGTGAGTTAGAAATCGCTGAATTCTTACTCTAGTTAATAATGGGATGTGGCTATGTTCGGGATCAGCGAGATAATTCAATGTTTCTCTACTTTCCTCAACAAATTCGATTTCTGCGGGATTGGTAATTATGCCTGGAAGATCGCAAACTTTAAAGGTATCTGTCTCCTCCAGATCTCCCCACATCCCTGCGTGTTGATTCCTGACCCAGTGGAGATCCCAGTCGTAAGGACATAATTTTTCAAAGTGTTTGGCACTGTGCCGATGCCCATTACTGACAAACCAAAATTTATGTCTGATATCATCATCCTCAACATTTGAATCTCGCACCCAATCTAAAAATGCGGATTGAGTATGGCTGGCTAACTTAATCACTAGTACTTTATGGGTATGGACGAGCTTGAAGATTTCATCGGCTGCTAAACAGTTACCGCTGAAATACTGACTGGGAGTATGAGATTGTAAAAGAGCGGGATTATAAACTTCACTTAGAAAAGAATCGGGGCTGGTATCGACAACGATTGGCGCAACGTGGGGATTGGCGAAAAATAGACTTTCTGTTAATGCTCTGACTGCCCAAGATTTCCCGACTTGGGGTAAATTACCGCCCACCCAATGAATCTCTGCCATTAGTCTTGTCTCGCGTAGGTAAGATCGATCTGCGTATCATTTTTAATCTCTAGTTTCTCCACCGTCCCCGCTTTGACCTCAATCACCGCATCATATTTTTGGCGGAGCGAGTAGTTGATACATTTATCCGTACATGGTTCAACATTGCTGTATAGCCCTACTACTCGGTCTTTGTTGATAAAAATTAGGTCTGTGGCAAATTCCATCTCTTTACCACTGAAAGTTAAAGGTTGCCAGGTCGTAGTTTGGTACAGCATCCCTCGGTCTGATTCGATGTCCTTGCGGTGAGTTAGTCCGACGGCATGACTGAGAGAATTTTTAGACACTTCTAACTTGATAGCTTTATCCCCAATGCTTGCCTGACCAGTAATTGGTAAGATTGTGGGAGTAGTTTTAGTTACTTTAAATAAGCTACTGACATCGACTCCGTAAAGAAAAACTGGCGCGAACGCCATCACTAGAAACGGGAGTTGAGCTTTGGTTAGAAATATTTTCTTGTTGTTAAAATCAAACATAAATATTAAAAGGGGAAGGGGTAAAGGGTAAAGGGTAAAGG
>JANYIT010000030.1 GCA_025358725.1 Chamaesiphon sp. GL140_3_metabinner_129_sub | reverse complement strand
AACAGAATCAGCGATCGAAATATTCAGCGGTTCGCCAGTTTGAATCGTCTTCTTAACTGATTTAAACACATCCTTGGGCAGACTTTCTTGCATCTTCGCTAGAGTGAAGACATCTGTTGCCCACAGATCTTCTAACCGTTTCGGTGCCTTGGGCGGCATTGGCTCACGATTAGTGATTTGATAAATTGCTTGCATCCGAGATTCATTTCCACTCACAGCTTCTTCCTCTTTTGATATTCAGTAAATAATAATTGCGATCGGTACCTGAAATGGGTAAATACGATACCGATTTATAGCGATAGTTGTGTGTTCGACAATGTTTTCGCTGTGAAGCGAGAAGTAAGTACTTGTAATTAAAGGCTAAGATCGTGATATCTCCCAATCTGGGTGTTACCAATGAAATTTATCGAATCTATGAAGCCGTTTAAGCTAAGTCACTGACTTGGTTTGAGATATTATCTCATGGTAACGTGAGATCTGGGGATTTTCTCAGCAATTCCTTTTCGACTCCGCAAAAAAAGCTACGATAAGGTGCTGAAATTTGTGGCTCGATCGTGAATAACTCGACAGTCAATTAAATTAAGTTATGATGGAAAATGTGACAGAGATCGCCGATCGAACTTCTCGCCACAGCTAAATCATCCATTTTTTTGGCATAGTCTTCAAATGAGTATTTCCTCACCCATCTCCGCCAACGATACTTCTGTTTGGGCTAACCTCAAACAAGCAATTTCAGCTAGTTCGGGGTTTCAGCACTGGGTATCACAACTTTCTGCTTTAGAGCAAGCAGATCTCAGTCTCGATGCTCGTGTTCAACGTTACCTGCGCGAGACTTTAGAGACGCTGGCATATTAGATCTAATCGATAGAACGGAATTGAGATTTAATCTAGCCAAACTGATAGGGGCAATTCATGAAGCGGCAGTTTTATTCTCCTGAGGGAGAGGCTCCGCCAACGGAGATTCCCTCCGAATAAAGAAACTGACAAGACGTTTCCCCTACCAGTTTGGCTAGATTAGCAGATAGCATCTAGCTAAAGATACTGTCAAAGAATTCGATCGATTCTTGCAACGAGCCAATAAAGGTATCGATTTCCGCTTTAGTATTATAAAAGTGCAAACTTGCCCGTGCAGTAGATTGAGCCTTAATAAAGCGGTGCAATGGCTGAGTGCAATGGTGTCCAGCCCGAATCGCAATCCCTGATTGATCCAACATTGTCGAAAGATCGTGGGGATGGACATCACCGCAAGTAAATGCAGCTAGTGCCGCCCGTTCTTTTGGCTGTTTTGGTCCATAAATTCTGACTTGAGGAAGTTGAACCAACTTTTCCATCATGTAAGTGGTTAATTCTGTTTCATAGGCATGAATTTTATCCATCCCAATATTAGTTAAATAATCTACCGCAGCACCCAATCCAATCGCTTCGGCAATCGCTGGCGTACCTGCTTCGAACTTGTGTGGTAAATCTGCATAAGTAGCATTTTCTAGAAATACATCAGCAATCATTTCACCACCACCCAGAAAAGGTGGCATCGATCGCATCAGATTCAATTTACCATACAAGAAGCCAATCCCAGTCGGACCACACATCTTGTGTCCTGATACCGCCATCCAATCGCAATCGATCGCCTGGACATCGATCGGCATATGTGGCACACTCTGACAAGCATCAATCAATACCTTGGCACCATATTGATGTGCCAGCGCGGTAATTTCTTTGACTGGATTAATACAGCCCAATGTATTAGAAACATGCACGATCGAGACTAATTTAGTTTTATCATTTAATAGTGATTGATAGTGGCCAAAATCAAAATCTTCTTCTGGTGTAAGCTGGACAAATTTCAGCCGCGCACCTGTTTTTTGAGCGACTAGCTGCCACGGAATGAGATTACTATGATGCTCCATCACTGAGAGAATCACTTCATCACCCCGTTGGAGATTACTCAATCCCCAACTGTATGCAACTAAATTAATCGCTTCAGTTGCATTGCGAGTATAGATAATCTCTTGTGAAGAAGCCGCATTCACAAACTTAGCGATTTTTTCTCTCGCACCCTCATAACCATCCGTCGCCTCACCACTGAGGGTGTGTACGCCGCGATGAACGTTGGAATTGTAGTGGCTATAATAGTGCTCTAAAGCATGAATCACCGCATGGGGCTTCTGGGAAGTTGCCGCATTGTCTAGATACACTAATGGCTTCCCATGAACTTCTCGATGGAGAATCGGAAAATCTGCACGAACCGTCTCCGCGAGACTTTTCTTGGTGTGAATCCCAGATTTAGTTTGAATAAAAGTCATGTCTTCAGCAGTTCCGGTAAGATTTTGGATCAGTCGTAAAATCGGGCTTTCTCTATTCATTGCTTGCCAGTGTTTAGTTAGCTTTGAATGCTTTTACTGCTACTGCTAGTTTTTCACGGATTGAAGCGACGGGAATTCGATCGATAATCTCTACAGCAAAAGCGTTGATTAATAATATTTTAGCGGTTTCGACATCCAAACCCCGACTCTGAAGATAAAAAATTTCATCGTCTTCTAGTTGGCTGACAGTTGCACCGTGGGAACATTTGACGTTATCAGCCGTAATTTCGAGCTGCGGTTTCGTGTCAATCTTCGCGGTTGATGATAGCAGCAGATTTCGATTCAGTTGCCCAGCATTAGTTTGTTGTGCGGCTTGGGGCACAAATACCTTACCATTGAAGATTGCATGAGCACGATCGTCCACGATACACTTGTGTAGTTGGTTAGTGATACCGTGGGGCTTAGTTAGTGCGATGACACTATGAGTATCCGATTCCTGTTCGCCATTTACCATCGCCAAACCATTGAGATTGGTTTCGGTTGCTGCACCAATTTGGAAAATTTCCCAGTTGTGGCGGGAGAGTTTGGCTCCTAGATCGATCGAGTTCCCCGTATAGGAACTATGCTGAGACTGAGAAACCGCTGTCTTACCAATATGAATGGCGGTAATATCCTCATTCTGAATCCGAGTATGGTTGAGGTTGGCTGCATCTCCCAGCCAGATTTCGGTAACGCTGTTGTTGAAATAAGTATCACTTGAAGCAGATATAGACAAATATTCTTGAACTATTGTCGCGCTACTTCTCCGTTCTAACACCACCAGAGTGCGCGGATGAGTCGCGATTGCCGTATCTTCTACGGTAGTGATAAACAATAGCTGAATCGGTGCCAGGTAAGTGCAATCCTTCTCAAACCAAATTACAGCCGCCTCATTGATTCCCGCTGTATTAATTGCTGTAAATACTTCTTCGCCACCAGGCTGTTTGCCCAAATAATCAGTCACCGCCAACCCTGCATCATTAGCAGCGGCCAAATTTCCGACAAATACCCCCGCAGGTAAATTGGCAATGCTGGAGTGTTCGGGTGCGTAGACACCATTAACAAACACCAGACGGCTGTCAGGAGCCTCTGAAATAACGAAATTATTAATGTTGACTAGAGGAATTTTTAGGCTAGGTGCAGTGAATATTTGCGCCAATAGCGGTGATAAATTAGTAAATCTCCATTCCTCATTTTTATTAGTAGGAATGGTTTCTTCCTGAAGGTACGCCGCCGCTTGAGTGCGGATATCTTGAAGCTGGGGGTTTGATGGCGGCGTAAGTGGGATGAGCTGGGTGAGAGTTGCTGTCATATTTTCAGAGTAAATAAAGAAAAAGATAATTTTATAAATACTAAGATCTGTAAGGGTGGGTTTATGCAATTAATATCGTCAGTAATCGGAATTTCAAACAAACCCACCCACCCCACTGGCAATCAACAGATCGCGAACCAGCATTAGACTAACTGGTGGGGTTGGGCAGGTTCGATCGATCGTTACCAGTGTGAATCGAGTAAATTAGCATAAACCTGCCCCTACAGATCTTTTATGCGTTCGCTGCTTCCGGCTCTGTCAACCAGTCATAACCCTTCGCCTCCAACTCCAGCGCGAGTTCCTTTCCGCCACTAGTCAGGATTTGCCCATTCGCCATCACGTGGACAAAATCAGGAATAATATAATCCAGCAACCGCTGATAATGCGTAATCACCAACATCGAATTATCTTTATTCGACAACTGATTCACACCACCAGCCACAATTTTCAGTGCGTCGATATCCAATCCCGAATCAGTCTCATCGAGAATCGCTAAACTAGGTTGCAAAATCGCCATCTGTAATATCTCATTCCGCTTCTTCTCACCACCAGAGAAACCTTCATTCACACTCCGGCTAAGGAAGGCAGGATTCATTTTGACAATATCTAATTTCGCTTGAATCAATTCATCGAAATCAAATACATCCAATTCTTCCAAACCCAGATGTTTTTGGCGAGAATTGTAAGCGACGCGGAGGAAGTCGAGATTACTCACTCCAGGAATTTCTAGCGGATATTGGAATGCGAGGAATACACCAGAACGCGCCCGATCTTGAGGTTCTAAATCAAATAAGTTTTCACCTTTGTAGGTAACTTCTCCACCTGTGACTGTATATGCAGGATGTCCAGCTAATACTTTCGATAGTGTACTTTTACCGGAGCCATTTGGCCCCATGATAGCGTGAATTTCGCCCGCTTTGATTTCGATATTTAATCCTTTGAGGATAAGCGTACCATCGACTTCGGCAGTAAGATTTTTAACTGATAATATTACTGGGCTATTAGGATTAATCATATTGATATTCGTTTAATTTAATTTTAAAGTTTTCTAGTTATAGCGGGTCTTTGATTATACCATCATCAAATTGCGATCGATCATCAAACCTTCAGCCAGCCAAAGACATCACCAGCAGTTAGTTTAATCGATCGAGCAAACTCAGGTACAATTAATTCAGCTTCGAGCAGATCGACTACTTGCACTTGTCTATCCGGTTGATAAACTAAGATCATCTTCTCAGCCGGATCGATTAACCAGCCTACTTCAGTACCATTATCTAAACAATGAAGAATATTCTTAATTACTTTGGTCGTACTTTGATCTGGAGATAATATCTCAATTACCCAATCAGGTACAGTTGTCACAACATTTGTAACTTCACCATCCTCATCTTTGGGAATATTTTCGTTCTTTAAGACAACTACATCAGGAACAATCGATCGACCACCAAAAGTACATCTTAATTCTGGGAATGCGATCGCTATCTTTGCTTCCATTAAAATTAAATTAATGCAAGTCAGTAGTTTCATCCTCAGTAAACTATGTTTTCCTTGAGGCATAGGTTTTTGAACTATCTTTCCATCAATATACTCACTCGCAGGTTTAGTTTCTGACAAAGCTATAAACTGTTCCAATGTTAAGGATTTTATTGGTGTGGCGACCATTTTAAACGATTGATGTAATCTTTATTTCGTCATGAAAATTAACCTTAAATTAATTAAGCATGGGCTGTTATCATGACACAATCTAGTCTTAAATCTCGATCTCGACGATCGATCGATACATTAATAAATCCAGCTTCTACAAGTAAATCTCTCACGGCTTCTGGATCGTACAATCTAAAGTTGTACTGAGTAACTGGTAATTCTTTCATTTTATCAGCAGATCGAATCCCAACCACTAATTTACCACCACTTTTCAGCACTCTCTTAATTTCTTGCAGACTAGCTAATGGCTCATTCCAGAAGTAAATAGTATTAACTGTACAAATTTTATCAAATGTGTTTTCAACGAATGACAGTTGTTTAACATCACCAAATTCTATCGATACTTTCTTGGAATCAATTTCCGATTTGAATTTCTGTTTCGCTTGTTCTACCATTACCTGAGAGAAATCAATACCATCAATTTTACCAGTATCGATCGTCTTTAACATTTCTTCAATTGTTCCCCCACCGCCAAAGCCAATATCTAAAACTTTATCTGTTGGTTGAATATCTAACCGTTCGACAGCAAAATGATTCATTTTCTCATTGTGCTTGTTAAGAACATCAGCCATCATAAACTTCCCAAATAGTCCAGATGGTTGACAGAGTTGGGCTGCTAAAAACTTCTTAGGTATTAGGCGAAGTATTATTGTTCGCATTTTTATTCTTCCTTTCTTTTCTCTGCGCTCTTTGCGCCTCTGCGGTTAAAAACTCTTAATCAATAGGGTAGGTAATACCCACCCTACACAAGGCTAATTAACCGACAGTACCTTCCAATTTCAGACTCAGCAATCTATCCGCTTCAACAGCAAATTCCATCGGCAACTGGTTAAAGACATCCTTACAGAAACCACTAATCATCATCGAAATTGCATCCTCTTGGGAAATCCCCCGTTGAGCGAAGAAGAATAACTGATCTTCACCAATCTTAGAAGTCGATGCTTCGTGTTCGACTTTGGCGGTTTGATTCTGAACTTGGATGTAGGGGAAAGTATTCGCCTGCGCTCTGTCGCCAATCAGCATCGAGTCACATTGGGAGTAATTTCTCGCTCCTTTTGCTGTCGGATTCATTTTGACTAAACCGCGATAGCTATTCTTCGATTTACCTGCGGAAATACCTTTGGAAATAATTGTACTCTTGGTGTTTTTACCGACATGGATCATTTTAGTTCCAGTGTCAGCTTGTTGGAGATTATTCGTCAGCGCAACCGAGTAAAATTCACCGACTGAGTTGTCGCCGACTAAGACGCAACTGGGATATTTCCAAGTAATTGCTGAACCTGTTTCTACTTGTGTCCACGAAATCTTGGAATTGACACCCTTACATAAGCCGCGTTTGGTAACGAAGTTATAGATCCCACCTTTACCAGTTTCATCGCCAGCGTACCAATTTTGGACGGTGGAATATTTGATTTCGGCGTTATCTAATACCACCAATTCGACGACGGCGGCGTGAAGTTGATTGGTGTCGAATGCGGGTGCTGTACAGCCTTCGAGATAGGTGACGGATGCACCTTCATCGGCGATGATTAATGTCCGTTCAAATTGTCCGCTATCGCCAGTATTGATCCGAAAATAGGTGGATAAATCCATCGGACATTTGGTACCTTTGGGGATGTAGACAAAGGAACCGTCACTAAATACTGCGGAGTTTAAGGCTGCAAAGAAATTATCGGCGATCGGGACGACACTTCCCAAGTATTTTTCGATTAATTCGGGATATTCTTTGACTGCTTCGGAAATCGAGCAGAATACCACGCCTTCTTTGGCTAATTGTGCCTTAAAAGTGGTGCCGATCGAGACGCTATCAAATACCGCATCGACAGCCACATTTGACAGTCGTTTTTGCTCGTTGAGGGAAATCCCTAATTTCTCAAAAGTTTCGAGCAACACAGGATCGACTTCATCCAAACTATCCAATTTTTTGGCGGCTTGTTTGGGCGCAGAATAGTAGATAATATCTTGATAATCGATCGCCGGATAGTCCACATGGGGCCAAGTAGGTTCAGTCATCTTCAACCACTGGCGATAGGCTCTGAGGCGGAAGTTGAGCAGAAATTCTGGCTCATCTTTCTTGGATGAAATCAACCGCACGATATCCTCATTCAATCCACGGGGAATCTGATCTGACTCAATATCAGTCACGAAGCCGTATTTATAAGGTTGATTAACTAAGTTTTGGACTATAGTACTCATCGATCGCCTGTGTTCTCTCTAGAATAAGGATTGGATAATATTAATTTGGTGTTGCTGCGGGGATTTTACCCCCAACCCCCTTGTAAATGGGGCTTTAGATACCGCCCCCGCAGTGAGCGGCTCTTACTCCCTCCCCGGAGGGCTGGGGTGGAAATCCCCTCCTCGGCGGGGTGGGTAGATCTCCGCAACAACTATAAAAGCTAGGCATGAAGTCTACTAGTGCAGACGAAATATCATATACTTAAAACAACTGGTTAATTGTTTAACTATATTCTAGGATACTTTAACAACTAAGTTGTTGTCAAAGTGGCAAAATTAACTAAAAGTTTTAATATCTAGCAACATTCCGCCCTGAGGCGATGGTGCATACCGACGTTAGTCTAGAATTACTGCGTAGATCTACCCACCCCACCCTACGGGTACCCCTCCTTGGAGGGGACTTTTCACCCAATATGATTACAGAGCAGCAAACGTCAACCAAACAGGATATCCTCGAATTTCTGCTCAAACAGGGACAAGCCACAGCGCAAGAATTGGCTACCACATTAGAAATTAGTCCCCAAGCAATTCGTCGCCATCTCAAAGATTTACAGGCGGAGGGACTCATCGTCTATCAGTCAGTCTCGTCAGGCACGGGCAGACCCCAGCATATCTATCATCTTAGCCCAAAAGGACGCGATCGCTTTCCCAATCAGTACGATCGATTCGCGATCTCTTTCCTTGATACCCTAGTGGAAAATCTCGGCTACGAGCAAGCAGGGAAGATGCTCCAACACCATTGGCACAAGAAGAGTGTTGATTATCGGGAGAAGTTAGGAAATGGAGTCTTGATTGATCGAGTAGCCAAGCTGGTTGAATTGCGTCGCCAAGAGGGTTATATGGCTGATTACCATGCGGTGGACGATCAAAATGATAAATTCATCCTTACCGAACATAACTGCGCTATCTCGCAGGTTGCAGCATCGTTTCCGGCTGTCTGTGGACACGAATTAGAAATGTTTGCAGCGGCGTTGGCAGATTGTCATGTGGAACGTACGCACTGGATTGTCGATGGCGAGCATCAGTGCGGTTACTTGATTTCGATGACTAATAATTAGAGATTAACAACAGTGACTAACGAAAAATATCTAACTCAGGCAGAAGCTCTGGAAGTAGAAACAGCTTTGCTATCTACTCATGAGAAATTTTTAGCACGGATTACCATCTCGTCCCTGAGATTGTTGCAGCAGATAGCCGGGGAGGAGCAGATGAAAGTAGAAGATCTCACTCCGAAACAGATTACTCAATGGTTCGAGCGAGACGCGAAAATTAAGCACTCGCAAGGTGAAAACGCAGGATCATTACAATGGTAATGAGTATCTGCATCTAAATATATTTGAAAAAATGGCTCGATCGTGAATTAGTTCAGAGTTAGAGGGTAGGGGATTTGCGCTTAAAGCGAGTAAAACTTATCCCACTACCCAATGGCTACTCCCTAACGTTGAGGGGTAGATTGCTTGTTGATTTCTTGGAGTTTCCGTTTTTGTTCGGGAGTAAGGATCGCATCTTGTTGAGCTAAAGCTGCGGTGTATATTGCTTTAAGTTGATTTTGCTGCTCAGTAGTTAATGTCAGAGTTGGGGATTTACCCTGTTGTGCGGCGAGACGAACTTGTTCTTTTTGGCTAGGAGTGAGTACTGCAATCTTCTTTTGCATTACTGTTTGTTGGAGTTTGACTAATTTTGCTTGTTGCTCTTTTGTGAGTTTTAGCTGATCGATCGGTTGTGATTGGGTGTTAGTATTAGCAGGAGCAGCTTTACTGGCAGGAGTCGTTGGAGTAGTAGTCGGAGTGGTTTTACTTGCTGGAGTTGCAGTAGTTGGTTGTTGCGCGAAACCGGGAGCAACAACACTAGCAGCGATGGATAAAGAACAAATCGCGGTAGATACAGCAGTTAAAGTTAATTTTTTCATAGGAAATGAGAATGAAAATTTTGCTTGACAAGATGACTGAGATTACAGTCAACCTGATTGTTACATTTTTTTAATGACTCTGCCAGACACCAAAATGTTCATCTATTAAAATTTTGCCCTGACAGTAAACTCATAATCACCCCCAGCCTCTAGTTGGTAGTCCCACTGTTTCAAAAATCTACCCAAAGCATCTTGAATCAAAGCACGTCCGAGAGCTGGCTCAACAATCAACTCAAAATGTCCTTCACGACAACGCCACTGAAATTCCCAACAAAACTCGCCCGCAGTTACTTCCCCGACAACCTTGCCAAATTGCCAAGAATGTTGGGTGACACTTACATGTGCAGTTGTCTCTGGTAGATGGCTTTTGCTCATAGTTGCGATCGAAGACTGTCAATATAGTTTTAGCTGCACGTATAGCTTAACAAACTACTATTGAGATCGAAAACCACAACGTGTTTAGGAGTTAGGTTTAGGCTTTAGGCTTAACTACCGATGCTACCAAAATAGCTATTATCTAAGATTAGATGGCGGTGTCGATCGAGTGCCATATAGCCTTTTGCTTGAAACTGTGCCATCATCCGACTAACGGTTACTCGTGTTGTCCCGATCGCACTAGCGAGCTGTTGATGGGTAAACTTATAAAGAATCCGTGTCTGACAATTTGGCAAAGATTCACCCAACTCATTTCTGAGTAATGATAATAAACCTCTTAACCTTTCTACTGTGTGTCTGCGTCCATTAATAATCAATAATAATTCAGCCTGACGCATCCGTTTCGCTAATTGAGGAAGCAAAATCTGCGACAGTCGCATCGATCCCTCAATTTCATCTAATGGCAGCCAGCGTAGATAGACAGATGATAAGGCGATCGCTTGATAATCTAGAGTATCAGATCCTTGTGTCCCAAACCAGGCTCCAGTGGCAGCCCATCCAAACAATACCTGTTCGCCATCTTCATAGTTTGCACTTAGTTGTACCAATCCTTGGGTAACTTGCCACACACCCTCCGGAAACAATGGAATCTCATCACCTTTTGTGTAAAAATACGGCCGCTTATTCATTACAGAGGGTTGTTGTTGGTGCTGCTGTGAGTAATCTAAATCTGTACTTTGAACGATTGACAGCATAATTTACAATCCAAAATTTGACCTCAATTTACTCGATCGAGGTAAAATCCAGGTAATGGAGAGATTAAGGTTAGTTGAGAGTTGAAAGTTGAAGGCGAATAGTTGATAGTTAGTAGTGATGCCCCGATCCTTCACCCCTAATTGATATGCTATTGGCAGACAAATCGATCGAACACGACTGGAAACCGATTATTGCACAACTAGCGGCAGTCGTCGGTAGCAAAGGCATCATTCAGCGGCGGGAAGAATTAATTACTTATGAGTGTGATGGTTTAACTAGTTATCGCCAGCGTCCCGATTTGGTAATTTTGCCCAAGACTACTGAGCAGGTAGCCGCAGCGGTGAAAATCTGTGATGAAAATAATGTAGCTTGGATTGCGCGGGGTGCGGGTACTGGTTTATCAGGTGGCGCGTTACCTGTAGAAAACTGCGTACTGATTGTTACCTCGCTGATGAATCAGATCCTCAAAGTAGATTTAGAAAATCAGCGGGTAGTCGTGCAACCTGGCGTAATTAATAACTGGGTGACTCAGGCAGTGAGTGGCGGCGGCTTCTATTATGCTCCAGATCCGAGTAGTCAGATTATTTGTTCGATCGGTGGTAATATTGCCGAAAATTCCGGCGGCGTTCACTGTCTCAAATATGGCGTAACGACAAATCATGTGCTGGGCTTAAAATTAGTCATTCCCAGTGGGGAAATCATCGATGTCGGTGGCGAAATCGCCGAAATGCCAGGATACGATTTGACAGGCTTATTTGTCGGATCAGAAGGTACCCTAGGTATCGCCACCGAAATTACCCTCAAAATTCTCAAAACGCCTGAATCCATCTGTGTATTGTTAGCCGATTTTGAAAGCGTTGAAGCAGCAGGTAGCGCAGTTTCCGGCATCATTGGGGCGGGAATTATTCCGGCAGGAATCGAGATGATGGACAATTTTAGTATTAACGCTGTCGAAGATGTCGTTGCAACTCAATGTTACCCCCGCGATGCTGCGGCGATCCTGCTGGTAGAAATCGACGGTTCGGCGGTAGAAGTCGCCACAAATCAGGCACGAGTGGCTGATATTTGCCGTCAGAATGGGGCGCGAGACATCGCGATCGCCACTGAACCGGAACAGCGGTTACGGCTTTGGAAGGGGCGGAAAGCAGCCTTTGCAGCGATGGGCAAAATCAGCCCCGATTATTACGTGCAAGATGGGGTAATTCCCCGCACCCAGTTATCCTATGTACTGCAAGAAATAGCGAAACTGGGCGAAAAGTATGGGTATTTCGTTGCCAATGTTTTCCATGCTGGCGATGGTAATTTGCATCCATTAATTTTGTACGATAACTCTGTTGCTGGTGCGCTAGAACAAGTAGAAGCATTGGGTGGAGAAATCCTCAAACTCTGCGTCAAAGTCGGCGGAAGTATTTCCGGAGAACATGGCATTGGTGCAGACAAACGTTGTTATATGTCAGAGATGTTTACCGAAACAGATCTGGAGACAATGCAGTGGGTGCGGCAAGTATTTAATCCCAAAGAATTAGCTAATCCAGGTAAAATAATCCCCACTCCGCGTACCTGTGGTGAGTCTGCTAAGTCTGGTCATAAGTTTAGCTCGATTGAGCAATATTAAATTTGATCATAATAGCGCATGAAAATATCCCATAGAGATGCTTGTCTAGAAGATCTGGAATGGCTAGAATCTTTTTACAAGTCAGCAATGAGACCTTCTGTCGAAATAACTCTCGACAACTGTTATATGATGGAACGATTAATTGTTGGTGCAACATCTCCGCTTGGAGAATAAAGAGTCTCAGTAGTTGAGACATTAACGACTGCGGCTAAAATAACTGATTAGTAACGATCGATAGTTCTGGAAAAACAGGATCAGAAATTAGCTGTTCGCCTGCATAGGTAATCGGTGCAGCATCAGGATAAAGCACAGTCAAACTTTGTGCTGATGGATCGATTATCCACACTCTCAAAACATTATTGCTCAGATAAATACTGGCTTTTTGGATCATTTGTCCAAATGTCTATCCATGCGAGATAATTTCAATTGCTAACTCTGGCGCAACTGGACAAGCAGTATTTTCGTGCCAAGTAGCTGGAAGCCTATCGAATGAGATATAAATTAAATCCGGTACAGGTGTAAAATTATCATTGAGATCGACCGCCCATTCAATTCCTAATCTTCCTCGTCCATCACTCCATCGATCGAGAATTCTGACTAAGTGTATAGTGGACTTAGCGTGAAAATATTTGGGTGACATTTTAGCAACTGCAGCTCCATCAATTAGTTCGTAAGTAATATCAGCAGCATCAGTGATCGCCCAAAATTCGGCTTTAGTGAGTTTTTTTGTTAGAGTATCGACCATACCTATTACCATCAAAAACCTAGTTCAAATTTAACACGCTTTAGATTAACTCATACAAAGTACTGCGTTGACGGTAATTGCGATCGATCGCCTGAATTGCACTCTGTAAATCCTCCACCGTCTGAGACGTACCACCTTCAGCTCCAGCCATTGTGGTAATATGCTCCTCCATCAGCGTTCCGCCCAAATCGTTGCATCCCCACTTTAATGCAGTTTTCGCGCCTTCTAGACCCAATTTGACCCAACTGGGTTGATGGTTGGGGATATAGTTACCGAGGAAAATTCTGGCGACGGCAGTTAGCAAGAGATTATCGGCTAATATTGGCTGATCTCGTCCGACACGACTGCGGAGGGGTGCGGGTGCAGATTGTCCGACGAAGGGAAGGATGATAAATTCAGTGATGCGGGTGGGAGATTGAGCCGCGATTGCTTGTTGTTGAATCTGTTTCAAGCTATTGAAATGAGCGATTTGGTTGCTAGGTGTCTCGATATGTCCAGCTAACATGGTACTAGTTGTCGGCATCCCCAAGCGATGCGCAGTAGTCACGATTTCAATCCAAGTAGCACTATCGATTTTTTCGGGACAAATTACCCGCCGGATCTGATCGTCTAATACTTCCGCCGCTGTCCCTGGCATCGAGCCGACTCCAGCCTGTTGGAGCGCAATAATGACATCTGCATAGCTCAACCCATCTTGACGAGCGATAAACTCGACTTCCTGGGGCGAAAAGGCGTGAAGATGGAGTTGGGGAAAAGTAGTTTTGATGGCGGTGACTAATTCTAAATAATAATCTAGCGATCGACCATTAATTTTTGCACCTGGATGCAATCCCCCTTGCATACAGATTTCCGTAGCTGACAGCGCAACAGCGGCTTCAGCCTTGGCTAATATCTGTTCAGTATTCAGCCAGAAAGCACCCTCTGTACCTTGATCGCGGCGAAATGCACAAAAGCTACAATGCTGTTCGCAAATATTCGTAAAATTGATATTGCGGTTGATCACGTAAGTGACAGTATCACCGACTTGGATTTGGCGCAACCTGTCGGCTGTTACCCGAATTTGATCGATAATAGCTGGATCGGTTTGAGTTAGCAGTAGAAGTGCGTCTGCCGTTGAGATATCGCTACCATTTAAGGCTCGATCGAGAATGCGATCAATTTTATCAATGTCTGAAGCAGTTGGTGAAGTGATAATTTCAGACATATCGATCTTTATATCTACGCATCTATTTTAGTCAATTTGGACTCGTTGGCGTAGCGTCTCCTCTATCGGGTAATTGTTGACCATATTTCTCGGCTGTTTCTAACCATAGATCGGTAACAATTTTTAACTCAGACAGAGCTTTTTCCAAGGTTTCTCCTTGTGCTAAACAACCTTTCAATGCCGGAATTTCGGCAACATAGCCACCTTCTTCGCAGGGATAAGTTACGATTGGATATTCCATTAGTCATCATCCTCTAGTTCTGTATCTGCTTCTTCGATTAATTCCAAAACTTTTTGGACATAGATCGTTTTTACTTTATTATTATGAACAGGAATCAAAAAGATTGTTTTCGCATATATATAAACATGATGAGTGTCGGTAACTTGATCTAGGTAAAACCCTTCATATTCTAGTAAATTACGAAGATCGGAAAACGTTGTATGCTGGGGGTTATTCGTTAGTCGATCAATTAGTTTTTCTCTTTTGCCCATGTTCTACTACAATATCGAGTTAAAGATCCAAAATGTGGATCTTTACTCATTTTAACTCGCTAGTAGAGCCTTTCTGCTGGATCTAGCCATCTACTTCCCTACTGATCATCGCATTACCACCCACCTTACTTGCCAACCAACTCAGCAGTGCAACTACAAAAATAGCTGTAAATGTTGCAACTACCGCATAGGTATACAGAGCCGATAGGGAAGCTGCCTCTCCCAAAAACTTCTTGAAGGTAGCCTTAATTGCGTCATTCCATGCGAGTGCAGCGACAAAGCCCAGGGACGCAGATGCCAAGGTAATCATGGTTTGGAGCAAGGAACGAATTGTCGTTAGCGATCGAAGTCGTAAATCGGTTTGTCTAGACATAATATTCGGTAGATAAAATTTTGTAATTTCAGTCTAGCCTAGCAGGGGCAAAATTTTTGTCCAATCTCGAAACCAGCATCTTGCCAGTTATATAATAAAAGAAGCATACTCTAGCTCCCGTAAATGCTTGGAGGTTTTATGACAATTGCTACAGCTCCTAATACATCTGTCAATGTTTTGTGCTAGGGACAAAGATAGCCAAGACAAGGATATTCAACAGGCTAAAATATACTGGCAGGAGTATTTAATCGAGGAGGAAGTATAGAACTATTGGAGAAGTTGAAGAAGCATATCTTCGCAATCATCCTGATGAGATTGATGATTATATTACCGTGCTGTTTGATGAGTATGCTGAAAGTGGAGATACCGCATCACTAGTATCATCGTTGAAATCGATCAGACGTGTCAATGGGACGATCGATCTTACGGAAGCTACTGAACTAAGTCGTAATGATAATCTCCAATTTGGCAGTGTGAATTCGATCGTGCGAGCTATGGGTTATCGTTTCACGACTCGATCTGTCACAATAATTTTATACATGGTTTAATTCTGAGTATTGTCTTATTACTGTCCGTTCGCCGATTTGAGAAGGAAAAAGGAATTAAAGCATTGAGTGGTAAATAATAAAGCAATTGTGGCAGACTGTCAGAATAAGAGGATATGGAGAGGAACAAAACATTATTTTTTATACACATCCTGCCGATGTTTGCATTGTAATAGAAGAACAATAGACTCTTCATCTTCTATTTCATAACGAACTCGATAATCACCAATACGAATCCGGTACTCACGATCGAATCCTTTCATTTTGACTACTTCATCAGGACGTGGATCTTCTGCCAGTTGCTGAATTTTGACAGCTATGCGATCGTAAATATCATCAGTTAGAACATCTAACTGTTTTTGTACAGATTTAGGCACAATAATAGTGTAATTCATACTGATCGATTTGCTCGTTGTGCAGCATATTGATCAAATGTAGTGTAATCGCCTGTATTGTATTCAGCACGGACTGATTTAATTTCCGCAATGTCCTCAGTAGAATCTTCATCATCGGGAAATAATTCAACTTTCAGAAGTTCTAAAAGCTGGTGTTTTTCAGAAGTTCCCAGTGATGAAATTGCTTCGATTAACGATCGAAATGAAATGTCTACTTTTACAGTATTCTCAACCATCAGAATTACCCTCTCTATGTTTAATGGTGATTTTTTTGAGATTGGTTGCTAATTAATAACTCGATCGATCATTCATCGATCTCCTGAAGAGTGCGAGAAATCTCGTCAGCATTAGCCTCTGCATACTCCCACGCATTAGCTAAATCTAGGGCTGTAAGCTGAGGATAGATCTGAAGTAGAACGTCATCATTGCAGCCCAGCTCCTTCGCATTTACTAGCTCCCAGACGGCAATCTGCGTATTGCCGATCCGAGCTTCACCGCCACCAATTTCTACAGGCTTGGCAATCTCCGCCCGATCACTTGCCAAACTTTGAGTCAATAATTGAATAACGCGCTCTTTTTCGGCAGGAGTCAAGGCGAGTAACTGGGATTCTAAGTCTTTCAAGGTCATAATCTAAGATAGCCTTAGATATACAAGATAATCTATAGATTTTAATTATGCCTTACAGCCATCTTGATGAGAGCAACGGACACAAATCATTTCAACTACCTGGCTCGCGCCCTCATTATAATCCCGATCGACCTGGACAGGTCGAGCATGTCAGTCTGGATTTGGTTCTGGACATTCCCAATCGCAGCTTTTCAGGGACTTGTGCGATTCGGCTCAATCCCGTCCGAAATGCGATCGAATCTCTAACTCTCAATGCTGTGGATCTGAAGATCGATCGAGTCGAAATTGATGGTACGGATCATGAGTTTAATTATGATGGGGAGTTGTTGCATATTCCCGTTAAAGTTGATGTAATTGCTGGCAAAATCTTGGATCTAGTCATTTATTATGGCGTAGAAAATCCGCAGCGCGGGTTGTATTTCATCCAGCCTGATGAACATTATCCCGATAAACCTACTCAGGTTTGGACACAGGGCGAAGATGAAGATTCACGGTTTTGGTTTCCTTGTTTTGACTACCCTGGACAGCTAGCAACTTCGGCAATTCGGGTGCAAGTACCGAAGGATTTTATGGCTATTTCTAATGGTGAATTAGTCGAGC
>JANYIT010000022.1 GCA_025358725.1 Chamaesiphon sp. GL140_3_metabinner_129_sub | reverse complement strand
GCTCCCAATAGTGATGTCGCCAGAAGTAATCGAAATCGCGATGATCGATCTCGATAACTATCGTCACCAGCACGATCTAGATCTATGGCATCGCTCTTTTGTCGGGGTGAAAGATCGGTATTTTGCCATTGGGGAATTAGCTGTAAGGTTAGGAGCCACTCAAGCTCTCAAACGCCTTAAATCTGAAACTGTAGTTTATAAGTTACTCGCGATCGTCTCGATTTTGGCACAGAGATTGGATCTAGGTAATAGCTTCGATCTGGAAGTGGGCTGTTTGTTACCACCTGGAGAGTTTGCCGAGCGAGAACGATTGCAGACAAAGTTATCGGAAGCTCTGACTGATTTTGACACTCCGCTCGGTCGGTTCTCAATCCGGTTGATTGAGGCTCAGTATCATCCTGAAGGGATGGGAGTCGCCCATTTGTATCATATCAATCGTTCACACGTAACGGGTAAAGTCGGCACGATCATGGCTGGACATCGAAACATTAGTTGTTACGTCATGCAGGGCAAGCAACCCGTCAAAAAAGCGACATCGGACTTAGGGTTTCAAGCGTGGATCGAACTAATTATCGATCGCACTTCTGGTTATGAGTTTGGAACGCTAAGTATCGCTGTCGCTAAGTATTGGGTCGATAATGACAGAATTGCATTAGGGGAAATTCTCCGGCATCGCGATGTTGTGGAGCGAGAGTTTGAATTAGAGCATTTAGTCAAGGTAATTAAATCGACTCAAATTACTTACTGGAGATCGATTAATGATTGGCTAGATGATAAGTTTCCTCCCGTTGAGGAAGTAATGTTGTCTGGGGGCGTAGCAGATGTTCTCAAGGCAGACTTTATTGCCTATTTAAAGGAGCGATTGCCTATTCGCGCCGATTGTGGCAATCGGCAGGGAATTTTCAACGATCGGGCATTCAAACAGATTCCCGATTTGGCAGTTCCCGAAGGATATCAATCACGATTTGCTGATGTCTATTGTTTATCGCAATATCTGATGACCAGATCGGTAATTAAAACCAGGAGTTAAAATGAGTAACGAGACTAGCACTAAAACAGCCAGCAAAGAGGTTAGCAAAAAGGATGTCACCAGCATTATCATTATTGGTGGTGTCAAAGGTGGATTGGGCAAGAGTTTAATCGGTGGAGTGGCTGCGTTTCAGATGAAAGCCGCGAAATTATCGTTCGATTTGGTCGATGCGGATTCCGATACACCCAATGTCGGGCTGACATACGAGAAGGAATCGTACGAGCAGTTCCGCAACGATCGGTTAGCACAAGTTAGTGCAACTCTAGTACTAGGAGATAAAAATCAGCCCCTACAGCAGGTCGAGCAAATTACTTTTTCTGGGGAGGCTGGTAATTACTTTGCCGCAGATAAAATAATTACCATAGCTGAGAAGAAAAACGTTCTCGTTGTCTTACCAGCATTACCAGCGTGCGATCTCGATCGCTGGATCGACCAAAACGATATCGTCGGAATGCTAGCCGATCCAGAAAATACGATCGATGTCATCCATTTCTTTGTCACGAACGGTACTTCTGAATCACTTCAGCTTTTTAAAGATTCAGTAGAGAGTAGCAAAGGCAAGATTCCCCACGTCTTAGTCTTAAATCATGGTGCTGCCACAAATATTCAGTGGAAATGGTTCGACCAGGATAAGCAGATTGCTAAATACCTTGAGCAGTATGGGTTTAAGTCGATTGTTTTCCCAGAAATGATCGTCGATCCGTCGGTTAAGAATAAAATTTTCAGTGAATATATCCCCTATGGGGATGTTCTCAAAGCTGACTGGTTGCCAACTCCATCAAAACGGCGGCTGAACAAGTGGTTGCGAGAAGCAACACAGACATTAGGCAGTACGGGTTATATTCCCTACCACCCCGATTACATGCCTTAATCTTCGATACCATACACTTATATAACCCATTTGAGATCTTCGTAGACATTATGCCGCAAGCTCTCGGTGGAGAATGTATAGGAATCAATCAATCTGGACATGACTGAATCATCGCTAATTACTTACAAACAGCAGGTTCTCAATGATTTCAATAACCGCTCAAATTACGAGAATGAGTTTCATAGACAGGCTGCAACTCGATTAGTAGAGTTAGCAAAATTGCAATCAGGTCAACACGTTCTAGATATTGCTACTGGAACTGGTCTAGCCGCTATTGCTGCGGCGCAGATTGTCGGCTCCACAGGCTGTGTTTTAGGGACAGACTTTGCTTTAGGAATGAGGATTAAATAACTTACAAGACTAGTAATGATGTATTGTAAAAACAAGAAATAGCTTTAAGGGAAGACGAGCATGGTAAAAACAGATACTTCAATCAGCAATCCCCTGCCGGATCGTTCTGTAGTTACATTGAAACAATTGACTAATATATTGAAGTCCACCATATCCAATTTTCTGGGCTTCAATTGCTGCATATCGCCTCCGGTCTTTCTCTGACAGGGATTCATAGTAAAGT
>JANYIT010000191.1 GCA_025358725.1 Chamaesiphon sp. GL140_3_metabinner_129_sub | reverse complement strand
GCGTATTGATTCCGATTATGCTTTTTTACAATATTTACAACTACATCGTGTTCAGAGGGAAAGTCGTCACTACTATTCAGGGTAAATAAGTAGTGCTGTATCTAAATATTCACATCTTGCACCAGTCTAAAAATATTAGTACTAACCTTAGCAGGGTACCCACGAGGGGCACCCCTACAGGTTAATTGTGTAGGGGTGCCCCTTGTGGGTACCCGAAAATCTCTGCTTTTACTGAGGTCTAAATTATGACTCACGATCGACAAGATGACACCAACATCGAACGGCGACAAGAACTCGAACATGACGAAGAAGCTTTCCGACTTCGCCAAGAAGAGAAACGCCTGCGAACTGCTAGATTAAATACTCCTTTTGTTTGGATAGTTAATAGTATTTACTGGCTATTAGGAATGCTAGAAATATTACTAGGGCTGAGATTCTTGCTCCGGTTGTTTGGTGCTAATCCCCAGAATGAATTTGCTCGACTAATCAATAATTTATCGGCACCTTTTATCGCTCCATTTTCCACCTTATTTATTAGTCCTACCTTTGGTGGCTCGGCATATATATTTGATGTCAACATTGCGATCGCAATTATCGCTTACATGCTTTTGAGCTATCTGGCACTTTCACTAGTCAGATTCATCTTCTATCACGAATCATAAATTTATGGCTAAACATTTACGGGATTGTTTGCAACGCGCCACCCAAACCCCAAAACCAGAACAAAAAACATTATTAACTCTTTTACCTACTCCCGCCCGCAACTTTAAAGGAACTGTTGAATGGTTATCTGATGAGCTTTTTCACTGCGTTGTTGAAAAATGAAATCTGACTTTTTATCTAAATAGAACAGGAAAATATTATGTTAAATCTAATCTGGACTGGCGTTGTTATACTTTTCGCACTCTGGTTATTAGGACTCTCAATTCATATCGGGGGTAGCTTAATTCACTTATTATTAGTTCTAGCTCTAATTGGATTTTTCTATAACGTATTAATTGGGATGCGGATTGGTCAATAACCTTTGTGGATTGAATCGTAGGGTGTGTTACTGCGTTGGCGGAGCCTACCTTCGGTAACAGCATAACGCACCAACACCATATATCTTGGTACCTTATTTAATTGCAATCCCCTTACTTAGGTTAAAAATCATGATTATTCCTCAATCTCAAGTGATAAAGCCCGTCGCATCTCACCAAGAAGATTCACCAGATTCGACAAGAGTTGCCGTTTTGCTAGCAGGGTATGGTGAAGTAGAATCTTATCGCGATCTAAGTAGTTATAACCAAGCTGCAACTAAGTATATTGCATCGCAATTCGTATCGATTCCAGAGTGGTTATATCCGGCGGCTGGTTGGCTGTTGGGATTGCAAGATTGGTACAATTTTGGGTTCAAACATCATCATTTTATGTCCCCTGAAAATGAGATGTTTGAAAAACAACGAAGTGGGATTGAGCAGCAGTTACAAAAACGTTGGGGGGATCGGGTAGAAGTATTTAAAGGCTTTTATTTCTGTGAGCCTTTTGTGCAAGAAGTTGTAGCCGAGATTATCGATAGAGACTTTCGCAACCTACTGATTTTTCCATTATTAGTAGTTGATTCTGCTTTCACTGGAACAATCGCAGTAGCGCAAGTTAATGAAGTTATTGCCGCAAATGAATCTGAAGATTGTCCATTCGATGCAATTCGATATATTCCCGCTTTTGCAACTGAATCTACTTACATCGATCTATTAGTGCGTCAGATTAAGGAATCTCTAAATCAACTATCTACATCTGGCTGCTTTGAATCGCAAATCGGTATCATTTTAACGGTTCATGGCGGCCCCGAAAAAGCCAATGGGTTGTTGACTGGGGTAATTGATGGACAAGCGTTGTTTAACGAGGTGCAAGCTCAATTACAGCATCAATATCCACTAATCTCGATCGGGTGGATCAACCATGATATGCCATTCATGAAATGGTCGCAACCCAATCTCGAACAAGCAGCAAAAAGTCTAATCGGATCGGGTGCCCAAACCATTGTATTTAAACCATTGGGGTGGGTAACTGAGAACTATGAAACTATCCTGGATGTGGAAGACGCAATTGAATCTTTACAACGTCAATATCCATCCGTGACTTACACGCGGCTCGAATGTGTCAATGACGATCCTGAATTTTTTAGCATTGCAGTAGGATGGGCAAATACTCAGATTGAAGCGATGTTATCTGGATCGAAAATTGCCACAATTGACCATAAATAAATCTTTAAATTCACAGGAGAAAATGTATGCCAGACCCACGACTGAATTCATTAATAGGTGCAGATTCACAAGACGATGATGATGATGATGCCTATCGAGCAGAGGTGAATGGTGATGAAGCCGTTGGCGGTAGCACCGCAGTTCCCAATCAAAATGACACGGAAGAATTGGCGGAGGCGGTGGGGATTGTGGTCGATGATGACACACCCCTTGATACTGAAGAAATGCTCGAAGATCGCGATCGAGATCGCTGGGAATTAGATCCCGCATCTGCTATCGATCGGTAGATCGATAATTTATGGGAGACCAGCAATTCCAAATTTAAAATCATCTCTATACGTCGTAGGGGCGGGTTTATGCTAGCTAGTAAAGCTTTATAACAACAAGTATCAAACAAACCCGCCCAACCCCACCAGCAACAATCGATTATTGCGGGAGAATCGTCAAAAAAAATTTAATTTGGAATTAAAAAGGTTGATGATTATGCCAGAATTTTTATTCGTGCTAACGCTCTCGGCCTTACCCGTGATTAGTAACTTTATTGGTGCAACGATCGCGGAAGCATTACCACTATCAAAACAAACATTAGGACTGGCTTTACACGCTGCGGCTGGGGTACTTTTAGCGATCGCATCCACAGAATTAATTCCTAGAGTTCTAATTGCCAAACCTGCTTGGGCGACGATTCTAGCATTGTTTTTAGGTGGTGCTTTCTTTGTCTGGATAAATCAACTGCTCAACCTAGATAAAAATCGACTGCGCGGCGTTGGGGGGAATACAGTTAGTTGGATCATCTTTCTGAGTATGTCGATCGATCTA
The DNA here is from genome assembly GCA_025358725.1 of Chamaesiphon sp. GL140_3_metabinner_129_sub. Taxonomy (GTDB): domain Bacteria; phylum Cyanobacteriota; class Cyanobacteriia; order Cyanobacteriales; family Chamaesiphonaceae; genus Chamaesiphon. Next base: position 3,450 of record JANYIT010000191.1, on the reverse strand, counting down.
TTTGGTGATGGCTTATTAATTGGTACCAGTTTAACAATCTCGCCCCATCTAGGTGTGATGCTAGCCTCGGCGAGAGTTGTGGCACATATTCCCGAAGGTTTTGTGACGAATGCCGAGTTTAAAAGCCAGAATATGCCCAGCAAACAGAGATTTTGGTTACTGGCTGCATTTCTGATTCCGGTGTGGCTGGGGGCGACGCTGGGCTATTGGGGATTACGCGGACAAGGTGATTTGCTCAAGCTAATTGTACTCGCATTTACCACAGGTACTTTGATTGTTGCGATCGTCGAAGAAATTCTGCCTGAAGCACATCAAACTCAAGATACAAATCTGTCTACTTTGACGTTTATCGGGAGTTTTGCGCTTTCAATGTTGTTCTCATCTTATCTGGAATAATAGTGATAGTAACTACCAAAAATAAAATGGAACCTATTCGGATTTTTTACTTCTCTGATGTGCTTTGTATTTGGGCTTATATTGCTCAAATTCGGCTGAACGAGTTGAAAACAACCTTTCAAGACAAGATTGAAATCGAACATCACTTCGTCTCCGTCTTTGGTACAGCTCGTGAAAAACTAGAAACCCGTTGGCAAGATCGCGGCGGATTGGCAGGATATAGCAACCACGTTCTAGCTGTTGCCAAAAAATTCGACCACATTACCGTTCATCCTGACATTTGGACGAAAGTTACACCACCCTCGTCTACATCCTGCCATCTATTTCTTCATGCAATTCAACTACTCGAAACGAAAGGTTTAGTTGATCGATCCGAACAGATATTTGAAAAAGCAACCTGGGCATTTCGAGAGGCATTTTTTACTGAATTGGCAAATGTTTCAGACCGCCAGGTGCAATTTCAAATTGCCGAAAAATTAGGCTTGCCGATCGCTGCAATTCAAGCTCAGATCGATAGTGGTGAGGCATACGCTCAACTTTCCAAAGATTTTGACTTGGTGAAAGAACATACAGTTACAGTCAGCCCTACGCTGATTTTCAATGAAGGACGGCAGCGGCTAAATGGCAATGTGGGCTATCGAACGATCGAAGCCAATATTCGCGAGTTACTGCACAATCCTCCAGAAGGACAATCCTGGTGTTAGGAGTATTCAAGCCCACATTAAGCACCTCATCAAAATCGACTGCCGCACGATTAAAATCGTCGCTAGTACTGCAAAGTCCGCCTTCTCTTCGAGACGCTACGCGAACGCGGACTGGGATTCTTAACCCGCGTAGGCGGGTTTTGCAACACTAGCGGCGGTTTTAACCGCTGACTTATCTGCTCTTTAGTCTGAGCCTGATGACTTTTCTCCCAAATTCATTGACACCAGCCCAATTTAATTTTTTTATATTGTGCCAGCGGTTGTTTTTGCGATCGCTCATACCACCCACGCAGTTATCTATCATCAACGGAGTTTTTAATCGAATGCAACTATTCATTTTTATCACTATTTTCGTGATTTTCTATCTTAAAATCTTGCGCCCCTGGCAACTTCGCTGGGGCGCGACAGGTGATGAAGTCAAATGCACGATGTCTGGTGATGATATTGTCCAAAAGCCTAATTTTGTTGCCACAAGAGCCGTATCGCTCGAATCTCCACCAACTGAAGTATGGAAATGGATCGTCCAAATTGGCTCAGGGAGAGCAGGTTTTTATAGTATCGATTTTATCGACAATGCTAACGTGCCAAGTTCGATAAATATTCTACCAAAATATCAAAGAATCGAACAAGATTACTTCATTCCATTTACGCCTAATCAAAAGAATGGAATGTGGGTGAAAGATTATCGATAATCTGAGTATATCTTATGGTGGGATAGAAAAGGAAATGGAACATGGTGCTGGTTCTTGCAGCAAACTGAAGCTGGTAATACCAGGCTAATAACTAGATTAAGAACAAAATATGATTTTAGCTTTCCGTGGATTATCTATTACATTCTTTATGATTTTGGAGACATTATGATGATGAGAAAATGTATGTTGGGTATCAAAGAAAGAGCCGAGAAAAATAGAGTTCCCTCGTTATCGCTGCTATAGGTCAGTATTATGTGGATAAAATCGATCGTAATCATTACTGTTTCAATCGTTGTTTTGTTTGGACTCATAAGTCTTTATGGCAAATATCAGTGGCAATTAAGCACTGATAAATTACGCGCCAAACTAACCGATGGGCGGCAAACTATTAATCCCAAAACCTATGATTCAAAAGAGCTTGAAGACTTACCAGATCCGGTGCAGCGATTTTTTCGTGTTGTGTTGAAGGATGGACAACCGATCGTGGCGGCGGTCAACCTCTCTCAGCAGGGACTATTCAATATGAGTGAGACGAAAGCGAAGTGGAGTCCATTTACGGCCACTCAATTTGTGACAACTCAACGGCCAGGGTTTGATTGGGATGCGCGGATTCAGATGGCTCCAGGCGTGAGTGCCTTTGTCCATGATGCTTATATGTTAGGAGCAGGCAGCTTACACGCATCATTACTCGGTCTTTTCACCGTTGCCGATGTGCGCGGTACTCCTGAAGCCGCCCTCGGCGAGTTGCTGCGATTTTTTGCCGAGATGCCTTGGTATCCGACGGCGTTGTTACCCAGTCAGGGTGTGCGCTGGGAAGCCATTGACCATACCTCCGCCCGCGCTATGTTGACCGATGCTCAAACAACCGTCTCCCTCGTGTTTCGGTTTAATGCTGAAGGGACGATCGAGACGATGCGGGCTGAAGCGCGTTATCGTGACAAGCTGACTACAATGCCTTGGAGCGGTCGATTTTGGGACTATTCAACTCGTAATGGAATGCTGATTCCTTTGCAAGGCGAGGTGGGATGGGAGTATCCAGACGGCATTCGGCTCTATTACAAAGGAAAAGTTACAGAGATTAATTATGAGTTTGCAGATTAGCAAACTAAAGCACGAATATTATCTTGCAGATATGGTGCTATGTTTTGCCATTTTCTGGCAATATTGAACTCCATATTGACGTTGGCGTAGCCTACCGTAGGTAATCGCAACTTCTAATAATGAGTCATCGATCGAGTATGTTTTATCTTCCCTTAGCCAAGTCAGAATCTCTGCCAGATGCCAAATCGAAGGTGTTCCTTCATAAACGGGCGAGGGAGATCTCGTGTCACCATTGAAAATCAGATTTCTAATATTTTGGCGAGTACATCCCAGGATTTTGGCAGTATCTGTTAAATCGAATCTGAGTTGATTCGATCGCATGAAAGCAATCACGCAGTTTTCTAGCGTAAATAATTTCTGCTTATAGAACCTATGTGAGATCTCTCGATTCTATGGGCGATTGTCCATGGGACAGGTTGCAATACTTCTCGGTTAAGCTCTAAGCAGTGCTAGCAATAGAGAAACTAAGGTGTGGGTGCTGAGTTCCCGTACCAGGATGAAAAGGTTTTTTCGCTGGAAATTTTGAACGGGTCTTTTTAACAACGCGCGGGTTACTT
>JANYIT010000009.1 GCA_025358725.1 Chamaesiphon sp. GL140_3_metabinner_129_sub | reverse complement strand
CGATCGAGTACAAGGGTTTTGAGCCTTTAAGCATCAAAACCTTGCACTTGATTCGCAAAAAAAGGCTCAAAACCCCTGCAGTGAATGCCTTGCTGAGATCTTCAGCAAGCCCTAAGTAGGCAATCTCACCATCGGCTAGCTGTGCTTTGACTTGTTGGTCTAGTTTCGATAGAGCATCTTCGATCGAATGCAGATGGAAATCCAAGCATATGACGATCTCAAAGCGGGGAAGGTCGAAATTACAATGGGTGCGATAGAAGATCTACCCAAGGTCTTAATTCAAAAACGAATTAGCTTGGGCATGACTCAAAAGGATCTAGCCGCCAAGCTAGGTATCAAGGAACAAATGGTGCAAAGATATGAGGCTAGCGGCTTGGAATGCGCTGTCTGCATCAATTCCGATGGTGACAGTTAGCTAAAATCTAATCGATCGAGGATGCGATTGCCTACACTCAGAAACAAAACTGGTCAAAAGCTAAAGCTGGCGTATTCGTCAATTATCTCAAGAAGTGGACACCAATGGGTCCGGTCAAAAGTAAGTCTAAATTGGCTCCAGAGACAGTTAAGACGGCTCTGATGAAACGATTCCCTGATATTGCCACTACGTTAGCCCAGGAGCAGAATCCGATCGATGAGGCTACGCTCGATTATCTCCAACGGTTGAAGGTAGCTGGTGGGATCTACGATATGCAGTACCGTTCGATTCACAATTTCTTTGGGGTGTTTATTACGATCAAGGATTATCCACACCCAATTCCTGGGTGGGATGCTGTTCCACAATTACAGCAACTTTACCCCGATCTTGTTTGAAGTATCGTGGGTGACGATCTGAGAAGGAAGAGTAAGCTCGGCACTTAACACACGATTTTCCCAGTAATATTCTGCTATTAAGTAATTCTCAGATAAATTTTGGGTACTTTAATAAATGTATGTTAGTAAATAAAATATCTTAGCACAATAGCTGAAATTAATCTGATACATTTTCGACAATTAAAGTATTTCTAAATAATTTTAGTGTGAAAGATATTTTATTATCTCATTTATTTGATTACATAACTTCTTCCTTATATGAAAAACAGTAAAATGACAACTTTAATATCAACAGACCTTCATCACGTTGTCGCATTAGGATTTTGGCTGCCCTGTGGAAGAGGTAATTTTTACCATAACTCAGATGATAAAAAGCTTCTTTTAAAAGATGGAAAGAGTCTATCAGATGATTACAAAAATCAATTAAATACAAACGAAGAACATGGGGCACTTCACGCTTCAGTATTTTCTAGGCTCATTAAAAATTTTGACAAGACAAAGATTAGAAAACCTATTCCAATTATTCCTGAGTTAAGACGAACCAAACTTAAATCCGATCCAGAAGGATTAATTGTCTATTTAGATGATCTTACACAAATAGACGATTTTCAAATAGCTAGTATCAAAACTCCTAAGGATCAACCTATTGAAAGGATTATATTTATAGCTAACGACAAGGGATTTAATATTCTTCTTGCAGTTGTGTCAAATTCTATAGATGACAAAGTAAATGATGAGATTAACAGTTGCTTAACTAATTTTATTATAAGTAAAATTGTTGGCTCTAAACCCACCAGCATAAGTAATCTTAAAACAGAGATTGGAGACAATGATGAAAACTACGATGGTACTTTAACATTTTTTCAACTAAATTTAATAACTGAGGGATTATTTAATCCTAATTTTGACCCAAGAAATTTTTTTGATTCTTCAGCCTCTCAAAAGAGTGAGGTAGATGTAGACACTGATTTTACATTAAGTCTCTTTGCTGAAAAAATCATCTCACCACCAATTAACATCGCCGTAAACGATCATTTTTTAGCAGTTGAAAAATTCTGCAATAATTTACCAACTATTAATCCATCTACATTCTCTCATGCAGAAGATTTGTATGACCATATATTTAGAAATTACAGTATTATTAATGATATTCTACGCGAATTCTTAAAAAATGTTTCTACAGATTGCCTATTAGATCTGAAATGGGATGTAGAATCATGCAGAAAAGCTTTGTTAAATGGAATGTTAAGTTATGTCCATAAACAAGATAAACTCAATCAGCTAGAATCTAAAAATAAATGTGCAAAAGCTCTATATATGAATGGTGCAAATGAAGCACAACTTTATGGATATGCAATGCTTATTGCCGCTAAGTTTCCTATAATTATAAATATTAATCTTTATGTTGAAGTGATTTTTAATAGCTATGAAAATGAGGACAATAGAAAAGAAGTTGAGTTTTTATTCAAAGATTGGTTTGGACTTGTTAAGGCAATTAATGAAAATGTTTCTAGACTAGAGGGAGCTATTGCACAGTCAAGAATGGATAGTTTGCTGTTGGAACAACAACAAATGCGTGCAGAACAAGAAACGATGGCTGAGATTGAACGTGTGCGCCAGCGAAATGGAAATACGGGTGGTGGAGGTGGTGATGAAGAGAGTAGTGCCATAAGTTTAAATAATAATGATATTGCAATGATGGCTCTCCTCCTAGCAATTCTCTTATCTACTAAGGTTAATATATTTAATCCAGATGGAACATTCAAAGCAACCGAAGAAATTTATGTCATATTTTTTAAATTTTTATCTGACTTGACAAATCCAAGTTTAGATGGAATGCAGTATTTAGATGATATCTATCTATTACCAATATCTGCTATTGCAATTGTAATATTTTTCATTATATTACGCATTGTAAGTATTGAGAGAATTTATATTTTTTGCAAAACAATCATGTATAAAGGATTGTATATTTTGACCATTAATATTATATCGATTGAATTCCTGTATCTATTATTATTACCATTTAAATCCCTATTTTTAGTACTTAAACTTATAATAAGAGAAAAAACTTTCCCGTCGATTTCAGAAATAAAAGATATTTTTAAAAACCTATTTACATCAAAAAATGATATTCTTGAAGTAAAACTCAAGAAATTGGAAGAAAGCTACGATATCTACAAGAACAATAAAGAAAAGCTCTGGACACTTAAAGCACGAGAATGTTATGTAGCACTATTCCTATTAACAATAATTTTATCTCTAAGTCTGACACAATATTTTAGACAAACTAGCAATCCAAATCTTGGGTTAGTTCTTATACAAATATTGACTCTTTTTGTGGGTAGCACAACTTTTTTCTTGGGCATAAAATTTATTGAAAAACGTGAAAGAATAAAAAAAGCGAAAGAAGAGGAAGAAAAAAATAAAAAGAAAATTAAGTACTATTATGAAATGGATGTTAGGATACAACGTCCTATTGACAAAGTAGAAGTGAATAGATTAACTTCAGGTGATTTTATTTATATTGATGAAACCATCTCTGGAGATCCCGTCAATATTCAACGAGATTCTTATAGAACAGAGTATCTTGGTGATAATGAAATTCATCATAAAATCTACTTTGAAGTAGAAATATTATTAAATACTAGTAAAAAATTTACTGCGTATTTGACTTATGACATTATTGAGCAAAAGCGAGCGTCAGAAGTTAAAGATAAAGGTCATGGATATTTTTTCAATGAATTTAGACTCGTTTGTTTAACTGAGAATAAACTTGAAAATAAAGAAATAATTCATATAGAGAAAATAGTTAAAGATAAATTCATCAACGAGCGATTAACTGAAGATTACGAATTAAAATGTATTAACGACAGTTTATCTATTTTTGGAGAAAATGCTGCCTTTCAATTAAAGCTTTGGTCAGAAAATCAAGGTAAAGATAAAGGGAAATGTTTCAATTCTGGTACAGAATTCATGATACCTAAGATAGGTAAAATACCTGCAAATATATCTTCTTGGGATACAGTATCTCCAAATGTAGCTTGGGTAAGTTTCAGTAATTGGAATGTGCTGACAGAAGATGAGAAAGCTTCTTTTAAAATTTGCCCTGACTTTATCATAGAATTTTGTAGTAATGAAAACATGGCTGATTTGAAGGTAGAAATGAAAAAGTACTTTGACAATGGAATGAAATGTGGACTGTTCATTAATCGAGAAACTAAAACTATATATTTTTATCAAGCCAATGGTCGTATCGAGGAATCCATCAATAAACCCTGTATTGATTGCATTCCAGAATTACCAAATTTTAAACTACAAATGGCATCTATTTGGTAATATTTTTCAATTGTGGGGGGTAGTGAGGCTCTCGGTTCGTTTGCCGATCCTTGCCCTCATCGTCAAATGGAGCACTGCCCATCACATCAACTTTTTATCCTAAAAAAATCCAAATTACCGAGATAAACCCATCTAAAATTCAACTGGATTAGCGAAAATAATTTCCAAAGCACGAGCAATTTCAGTCAATCGAGCCAAACTAGCCGAAGCATATTGATTCTCCTCATAACGCTGAATTTGTTGCTCTTGCACACCAATCTTAGCCGCTAATTCCTTCTGAGTCATCCCCGTAGAAATTCTCGCTTTAATTAACCCGATCGCTAATTCATCGAGCGAACAAATTTGAATCGGTGTTCGCTGCTGTTTGAGATTATCATATTCAACAATTTCCGCACACAAGCGATCAATTAAAACCTGAATCCCCTTTTTCTCAGCCTGCAATAAACGTGCAGAAAGATTACTGTTATTAATATCTAGATTGATCGAGGCTTGTTCTAATTCTCTCAACTTAGTTTGAGTAATTTTATATTGATGCTCGTTTTGAATCATAATAGCCTACCTAATGATGAATTTATTTATAGATTAATAACCACAATCCCTTTAGAATTACCATAACGGTCTGTTTGAAAGAATCCCGCTCGATTACTTCCAAACACTAATTCCACTCCATACTTTACTTTTGAGCATCAAGATCAGAATCAATAAAAATTGGATTGATCGCACTCTCATTAATATAAAGCCCTTCAAAACAACCATCAATATCACCAGGTTCAGCTTTATCAGTAATAAAACTACCGCCGATATAGACTCGTTCGCATCCAGCTTGTTTGAGAGAAACTATGACAACAGATTCGATACCTTCTTCTGCAAACCCTGCCGATTATTGTCATAACGTCTGATCACATTCAGATCTGCATGACCGCTCAATTGTTGCACCGTCCGCACATCTCCATTATCGGACTCAAAGTATTAGTCCGCGTAGTGAAAAGTGCGGTCTTGGGGTTTCCCATGCGAGAGCACCTTTTCAAGACAAGCGAATCAAGACAGGCGGACTTTGTATCATGAGCAGAGACTTTAGTCTCTAGGCTCTTCTTATCCCGTTGGCGTAGCCTCTGGAGCCAGGAGAAACTGACGTTAATTAACTTTTCTCAAGCAAATTAGTTTGCGGCTGTGATTCGATGATTTGAGTCGCAGATCCGGTATTGGCTAATTGCAAAAAGGCATTGAGCGGGCCAAAATTGGTGGCATGAACGATCGCCGGTACATCATAACCCTTGAGTTCTACCGAACACTCTTTAAATACTCGATGTTTGCCTAATAAAGGTGCTAGATAACGATAGGTAGAAGAGCCAATCGCAATTTCAGCATTGAGTTCTTTGGTAATCGCTTCAAGTCTGAATGCTGCATTCACCGTATCACCTAAAGCGGTATAGTCAGGTTGGTCGCCACTACCAGCATTGCCAATCATCGCATGTCCAGTATTAACCCCTGCACCGATTTTCAACTCAAATGGTAATGGATACTGTTGACTTAATTCTCTAGTCATCTGATTGAGATCGTCGAGTGCCAAGAGAATATTCATCATCTCTTGTTTGGTGACAGTTTCTCCATTGTGAAACCACAAAGCCATCAAAGCATCACCAATGTACTTATCTACCCAACTACCACGATTGCGAATGATCGCACCTGCGTTGCGGAACCAGGTACTCATCACTTCAGACAACAAGTTTTCATTAGTTTGACGAGTCAGAATCGTAAAATTCCGCATATCAACCACCATCACCGACATCAGTTTGCGGAGATGGAGGATCGATGTCACCGTACCATCGAGAGTACCTTCTGGATCTAATCCCAGTGCATCATCACTAGCTCTGGGACAGTGAAACTCAAATTCAGTTTGACCGAAGGTAATTGTATCGCCATCATGGACGGTGACTGGAATACTTACTCTGCGTCCATTTACAAAGGTGCCATTACTACTCCCTAAATCAATGAGGTAGTGATCGCCAGCATCTGTATATTGGATCATCGCATGGTTGCGAGAAATACAACGGTCTTTGACGACAAATTGGTTGTCATCACCACGACCAACAGTCCAACAGTTACCATCAGTTAATGATAGCTGGCGTTGACCATTGTCAGTCTTCAGGATTAGATAAGGCGAGATTACCTGGTTCACGGTTGGGTAAAAATATGACGGTGAACTAGTATGTGAATGGCTGAAGAAGTACTAGCTAATATCTAAATAGTTCAAGCACAGCTAGCAACCCACAGAAATAAACTATCAACGACGATCGTTGTTAAAACTGCGCCACTGAATGCATACCAGTGCAACTGTTTGGTTCCTAAAGGTATTATACCCACACCCAAGAGTAAATTCACTAGGACAACTGCCCAGGCGGTGCCCCAAGGAGTGCGAACTTGAGCGATCGCTTGCTGTAAGATAGGCATTGCTAAGGCTGGCTCGACTTCCATCAATTGTCTCCAGTAGTCAATTAAGCCAACTTGATAAAAATATAAGTCGGTAATGGCTGTTCCCAGGAGAGAGCCGAGGTAGAATAGGCTACCAATCTTACCAACACCTCGCCACAGTGCCCAGATAGCAAATGGTACACCGATCGATTCGATCGGTAAATGAATCCCAGGTTCCCACCTAAACCAACCCCAATAAATTGCTCCAGCCAACCAACTCCAACTAAATCCGAGGATAAGGTCCCCCCAAATTTGGCTCTGAGGACGTTTAAATAGGATAAATCCTAGACTAACCCACAGCAAGGTACTAAGAACACTGATAACTGGATAGTGCCGCACTAGCGGAGCTTCAATAAAGACGGGAACCGATACCAAAAATGCTGCTGTGGCAAATACACCCCAAGTTCCTTGAAGTTGCCATCGCCATGCACCGTCAGTCTTACTGGATTTATAGCTAGGATTAACCAAAATAATTATTGATATTGTTGACTTAATGTTTATTTATATAAAGCCATTGTATGGCTTAGTTGTCGATTGAGCAAGCCAGTAAACCTTGTAGCGTGGGGACTCTGGCAGTTAATTTCATCGATAATCTGCCTGCTGTAATTATGAGAGGCAAGTCTTTTAGCCATTAATATTTGTTACGGAGAGCGGTAAACAGTGCGAAAATACCACTGAAAGATTTATTGATACGATTAATCTCATCGGGTTTTGCGATCCGATCACTACAGCAAAACAGCAGTGTCAAAAATACCCTAAAGCCTAACACCTAACCGCTAATACCTAATTTAATACCCCTGATAAATTTTATGATGTTGCGATCGAAATATAAATTCCCGCTGTTTGTACTCGGAACGATGGCGATCCTCTTGCTAACAGCGACAGTCAGTCTGTCTCAACCAGTAACTCCTGACGGCGCACCTCCTGCCAATATCAATATTTTTCAAGCCATCTTCCTGGGATTGGTACAAGGCATCACCGAATTTTTACCGATTAGTAGTTCGGCGCATCTGAAGGTAGTGCCGGAAGCTCTGCACTGGGGAGATCCTGGCTTGGCATTTACAGCCATTGTTCAATTGGGTAGTATTGCTGCGGTAATTTGGTTTTTCTGGAGTGATATCGTCACCGTTATTACAGGCGCATTTGCCGCGATTCAGAAAAAAGATTATCAATCTTTAGAGTTTCAAATGGCAGCAGGAATCACATTGGGTACACTTCCCATTATCTTTTTTGGGTTATTAATTAAAAAATTGATTCCTGACTTCGATCATTCACCATTACGGAGCTTAGGTGCGATCGCGATCGCATCTATTTTTATGTCAATTTTATTAGGTATTTCTGAGCAAATTGGTAGACGTAATCGCGATCTCAATAATCTCACGATCATGGATGGAATCTGGATGGGATTGGGTCAATGTATGGCATTAATTCCAGGTTGTTCTCGTTCTGGCTCGACCTTAACAGCAGGTTTATTCATGGGTTTAGAACGAGCAGCAGCGGCTAGATTTTCGTTCTTATTAGGTATTCCCTCGATTACACTAGTTGGACTAGTTGAACTTCAGAAAGCCGTCGCGACTGGATTTGCTGGTGTGTCAGCAGTTTCTCTATTAGTTGGTACGCTCTCTGCGGCGTTCTTTTCATATCTATCGATTGCCTGGTTGCTCAAGTTTTTACAAACTCATAATACCTTTATTTTTATCTGGTATCGATTGGCTTTTGGAATTGCTATTCTTACCGCAATCAAAATGGGTGGACTAGTTAATCAGTAATAGAATTAATAGCTAGATCGATCTCCGAATATCAAATCCTCAATCCCAATGCTTTTATCTTTTCGCAAATCTCTACCTAAATTCACTGACAATTTGTTCGAGCTGGTAATTGCGTTGGGAAGTGGCATTTTGATGGGGGCAACATTTGCACCCTTTGAAGCTTGGTATTTTGCGTGGGTTGCACTCGCTCCATTATGGTATTTAATCTGTCAAGATCGCCATGCTCACCCAATAATTTATGGCTTATGTTGGGGAATTGGATTTTATGGATTGGGTTTGAGCTGGATCTTTGGCATTCATCCGATGACGTGGATGGGTGTCCCTTATTTAGCCAGTTTGGGAATCGCAACTTTTTGCTTAACTTTTATCACTTTATGGGGTGCAAGTTTAGTTATTTTGTGGTCGATTAGTTTGAAATTTATCAATTCCAAACTTCAACAATTAAATCCCTTGATTCGAGTTATTCTGGGTACGGCTTGTTGGTGTGGATTGGAAGAACTATATAGTCTCACAGACTTATGGTGGACATCACTTGCGCTGACTCAAAGTCCACACAATTTACCAATTCTTCATCTTGGACAATTATCAGGACCGACTACTGTTAGTGCTGCGATCGTCTTCATAAATGGTTTAATTGCGGAAGGATGTTTAGTATTTAATCGCAAGCATCATCAAGCTAAATTAATTCCAAGTATTCAGCAAGCATCACCATATATTAGTAGTGCGATCGCATCAATTATTATTTTACATTTAATTGGATCTAATTTAGCCGATCGACCTTCTGTCCAAACGTTAGAATCCAGCCTAAATATCGGAATTATTCAAGGCAATGTTGGCAATGAAGTCAGACATTATCAATCTGGATATGATCTGGCGATCGAGAATTATACTAAAGGTTATCTAGCATTAGTCGAACAGGGCGTAGATGCAGTTGTCACACCAGAAACCGCTTTTCCATATCGAGAGAGTCAAATTAAACGCACATCCTTTTATCAAGCAATTTTAGATAAAAACGTCACTGCATTTATCGGTGGATTTGGTGAAGTACCAACTGGAATTACTAATAGTATTTTGACGATTGATGGTGAAGGTAAAACTATTAGCCGCTATGACAAGTGGAAACTAGTTCCATTAGGTGAATATATTCCCTTTGAGCAGTATCTCGGTAAATTAATCGATACAATCTCACCACTCGACTCGCATTTAGCTGCTGGTAAATTTGCACCATCAGTAATTACCCCCATCGGTAAGATCATTTTTGGCATCTGCTATGATTCCGCCTATGCCGAACATTTTCGCCGTCAAGCACAAACGGGAGATCTAATCATTACTGCGGCTAATGATGCTCATTACGGTGGTGCAATGCCAGCTCAACATCATGCCCTAGATTTGATGCGGGCAATTGAAACAGATCGTTGGACAGTTCGGGCGAGTAATACTGGTTATTCGGCAATTATTGATCCACATGGACGTACTCAATGGATCTCTCAGCTCAATGAATTTGCCGCTCATGCTCATCGGGTTTATCGTCAACACACTCAGACATTATATGTCCGGTTTGGTAATTGGTTGACACCTTTGTTATTGGCGATCGGGTTAATACTAATCATCATTGATTCTAGATCTACAAAAAGTAGGGGTAACTCATGAATTACCCCTACTTTTTGTAGATCGAATTTAGATCGAATCGATAAATACATGATCAGTCCAACTTCCATGCAAACCATAGGGAATATGATGAGTCAGCCATAGAGTTGCTATCGATCCTTTTGTCAAATCTGCGGCATCTAAAATGACCACAGCCGATCGATCTCGCTCCCCATCATAAATCATCGTAATCACCCAGCCATCGTCTTCCTGGGTGCCACCAGGACGCGGAACGAACACGGGTTCATTGACATATCCCGTCGGTGCCGCAGTCCATAATTGTTGCGAGCCAGTTTCTCGATCAAGTTTAATGATACTTTGTAGCGGTGCATTGCCATCGAGAGTTTGAGCCGCACCCATGTAAACATAGCGATAGGGATTGCCAACATTTGCGGGGTTGATTGTCGGGAATTCACAACAGCGAGGTTCGACAAGTTTACTACTTACTTGCTGAGTTGCGAGATCCAATTCAAACCGCCATAATTGCCCTGGCGTGAGGTTACTAAAATCAAGATCGCGGAAATCTTGATCCGGTTCTACTTCGGGAAAAGTCGGATAGGCAATTGAATCGATCGATATTTTACCATCCTGCTCGAACGCATTCGCATGGTGGAAGACAAATCCCGATCTAGTCTCAAAGGTTTGCATTTGTTCGCCACTGCGAGGATTGCGAGGAATAACTATAATTTTCGTCAGTTTTTCTGGTTGGAACTTGACACATTCAGCCGCACCTTTTAAGCCCAATAGAAAGGGGAAAGGATTAAACCCGACGGGATTTTGAAAGAAGATACAATAATTAGGCGTAATCGCAAAGTCATGGATAAATGCGAATCCAGAAATTATATGCGAATGCTGCTCGACTACTTCGCCATCTAGATCGAACTCGTAGATCGTAATTTCAGTTAAGAGTCCAGTTCGATCAAATTTACCAGCCTTCAATCCGAAGTTTACCATTCGCCCTTTCGGATCGAATAATGGATGAGCCGCAAAAGCATCACCAGGCTTTAAAGTGTTATTAAGATACTCAATTCCCACTGTATCCAAAGTTTTCGGATCTAGCCGATGTGGTTCGGCAGCTTCCCACAAAGCGAGTAATTTACCGCCCCAATAAACTACTTGAGTATTGGCGATATTCTTCAGATTTACATCAAAAGCATTACTCAACCAACCACCAGATTTTTGCGTCCCAAATACGCCGCGATAAAGAAATTTCTCTGCAATTTTTTCGGCTCGATAAGCTTCTGTCTGGACAAACCGATTGAGAAAATGAGCCTTCCCATCTTGAAAAGTAATCCGACAAATCATCCCATCGCCATCGAAGGGATGACGAACTGATACATCATTAATATCTAATAATCCGGGGCCATTCCTAAATAATGTGCCTTTTAGATCGTGAGGAATTTGTCCTTCGATTTCGGTAATTTGATAATTATATTCTTCTTTCTGCGATCGATATCCTTGTTTCCACTGGGCTAGATTATAAGTAAGTTCTTTAGCTTGAGTTTTCATATTATATTTAGATAAGTTTCGCAGGTAAAATCCCCTCTGGGGAGGGGTGCCCAAAGGGCGGGGTGGGTACATCTACGCAATAATTCACATAAATGTTAATTATCTGACTTAACATCCAACAATTCCGGTGACATATTCGGGATAAATGATTGATTCCCAACTATCCCAGTCTGCTGATGCTCAATCGCACTCGCAGGCGGAATCGATCTCGCCGTTGCCACCATCAATTGCGGATCTTCATTCGGCAATAATTTAATAAAGACAAGTGGAATCACACTACCTAAATTAGTAATCAAAACCAACAACCATAACTTATCGAAATTAGTATCCGTCACGCCAAGTAAATGCGTCAGAATTGCCCCGCCTTCCTTCGATACCAATCCCGACAAATTCAGCACCGACATTAACATCGCAAATAGCGTCGCTTCAATCCCTGGCGGACATAATCTCGCTGCCAATATCAGCACAGGCATAAACGTTAATTGTCCCGTAATCGTGAGAATCAAACTATCCCCCAATGCAAACCAATGGTCATCAATTCCCAGTGTTCGATTAGTATGAGTAACTAATAATAGTGCCGTCATCCCAATTAGAGCGGAAACTAACGTCATCCCTAGAAATATCTGCCGAAACGGGATGGTTTTTAAAAAGCGTTGGAATAACCATACCCCCAATAATGATGCCAAACTTGTCACTAATCGCACCCGCCCTAAAAATTCTGGCGTAAATCCCAATTCATTGGTGCTGAAATAGAAAAAAGCTGACTCCGCAGTCGGCGTACATTGCCACAGAAACAGAAATAATGTCGGCATCCAGATGGCTTTCTGACTCAAAGCCGCCCACAATTGCTGAATTTGATCCTTGACGATAGCTTTACGTTCGCTAGCGGCTGAAGTGACGGGTTCCTCAGTAATTAACAAAGCCGCAGCCGAAACCAGCAGCGGGAAAATGGCGGTAATACCGAAAACAGTACGGGTACTAAAGTGTTCTAATAGTAAACCACTAAAATAAGCTGTGAGTAGTCCCCCCACTGCGGCTGCACCCCAACACAGCGATTGAATCGAACCAGAGTCAACCAATGATTCATTTCTGGCGCGTTCGACAATCAGGGAATCAACGATGACATCGCTAACCGCTACCGAAAGTGAGGTAATCACAATCGCTAATGTGGCAGCAGCGGCTGTATGTACAACAGTTGCTAGACTCACCCAAGCCGAGACACCCACCAAGCCTGATAAGATCAAGTAGGGTCGTCGTCGATAACCAAAAATTGGTAAGCCATCAGACATAAAGCCAAATAAAGGCTTAATCGTCCACGGTAATGCGGCTATCCCCATCATGGCGGCAACTTCCGCTGGAGATAGTGCTAATTCATCCTTAAGAAAAAAGCTTACCGCCAATCGAGAAATCCCCAAAATTCCCTGCACGGCATACACGAGCAAAATTGCCAGTAGTTCAGGGGTTGGCTGATGTCCGAACAGAATCTTGGTAAGTAGAGGATGAGACTTGTTTTCTGATGAGTCGGAACGCTCGGTCAGCATTATTAAAAAATGTTACGCAGTATCCATCTTCATCTTAACTGATCTTTACAAAGCGATCGAGTAGTCTGTCTGGAAACCTACCGATTCCTAGCAAAACTATTACTGCGAAAACCTGTGGGTACCCACAAAGGGCACCCCTACAGGTTAATTGTGTAGAAGTGCCCCTTGTGGGTACCCACGGGTTTTCACTTCCCGCAAACATCTTGAATTCAGGATTTAATAATGAACTAGTGAGATAATCGGTACATCAGGCAATCGAGATCGACCATTAAGATCATCCAATTCAATTACAAAGCCGCAGCCTACCAGCTCACAACCAATCTCTTGCAATAATTTAGCAGTCGCCGCCGCCGTTCCCCCCGTCGCCATCAAATCATCGACGATTAAAATTCGACTACCTGGAACTACTGCATCTTGGTGAATTTCCAGTTTATCCGTCCCATATTCCAGTACGTATTCAACAGTGTGTACCTCTGCTGGCAATTTCCCTGGTTTCCGCACGGGGATAAACCCGATGCCTAATTTATAAGCCAGTGCAGCTCCAAAAATAAACCCCCGCGACTCCATTCCGACAATATACTCAGGTTGCCAATCGCGAACATGAGTTGCTAAGGTATCGATCGAGTATTTTAACCCCGCTGGGTCGCGCAGTAAGGTAGTAATATCGCGAAATAGGATACCAGGCTTAGGAAAATCGGGAATGTCACGAATGAGAGCTTTAAGATCCATTACTTGTCGCGATGAATTGGGTTAAATAGAGATCGTCTATTGTTAATTGCCAATTGTCAATCATCGGATGATTCACCAAAACCCGATTAATCTCCAAAAACTATCCGCTCCTAATCCTAGATAAGATTCTAAAATCTCAGTACTAGGATTAGGAGCGGTCTAGGGGTCTGTTCACTGGAACCTGGCTGCTGGGAGAAACTCTACTCGCAAGCAGGCGTGAATATAGACTAGTTCTGTAGACAAACCTACAAATTGACTAGAGGACAGTCCCAGCACTCAGCCGGCTAACTCCAGTTTCGAGACCCAAACGTGTACTACTCTCGATCATGGGCACCACCTCCTAATATTGTTAATTGGTTAGTTGTCCGGAACAACAGGTAATTTACTACCTGAACCAAAGCTAACACAGGGATGGAGAATTGACAATAATCATTGAAATCTATCTAGATTTGTAAAGATCTCAATTAATTCAACTCACAACTGTGGGTATCTCTAGATTGATGGTATTTTTGCTCTGCTCGGCATTTTGGAGTCGTTCGATGATGTCGATCGTTTCTCGCTCGAACACAACTTGAGCGCGGTTTGTGCGGCCGCCTAGATACAATTTACCGTCTTTAGTTACTGCCCAAATCTGGGAGTGAGAGAAGTAACTCATCACTACGCCTAACATTAATAATCCAAACCCTAAATAAACGATCGGAATCCCAGGATCGGCTTTAATTTGCAATCCGGTACCACCAATTACTTCGAGGACTTTTAGGGTTACGCCGTTAACTTCGACGGAGCTACCAGATCGCACGCTAGATACTAATTTTCCTTTGGTATCGTAGACAAGTAATGTACCTTGCAAGTCTTTTGCTAGCAGTGAAACGCCTTCACTTAAATCTGGTTTGGTGGGAATCCAAGTTCCCCAAATGCGATTTTGGGCACCGTCTCCTAGTTGAGCCATTGGTAGTCTGAAAATTGGACTATTATTTAGGCGTACTTTGACTCCTGAAATTGACCAATCAGTTTGATAGTAATAAACACCGCGATATTTTAATGGTTGATTGACGTGGATTGTTTGTCGATCGAGTTCTTTTTGACTGGTATTATCAATGACAGATAAGTCAGAATAGAATTGATCGATCGTCCCTAATGGCGTATAATCAATCCAGAATCGATTAACTTTAACTGACCAATCATTAGGTATTTGTCCGTTGGATAATGGCCCAGCATCGAGGATATTTTTGACTTGAAAAGTCTCTCCACTCGGTACCATTTCTTGAGCGATAAAACCTGTCAATGCACCCCAAACACCACCGAGTAAAGTGAGAATCATCCCGACATGAACAATGATTGGGCCGATTTTCCCGATCAAACCTTTGCGCGCATATAGTTTATCGCCTTCGGTAAATATTTTATATTTCTTTGCCTGTAATTGGGCGGTGAGGGCAGTTAAATCTCGATCGTCAATTTCGGCACTCAGAGCTAATTTTTGAAAGAATTTAGGATTGTCGTAAAATTTCCACTTCCGCGCTGACTTGAGCATCGGTAACTGGGTTGTCAGGGTACAAGTTAGGAGGCTAATTCCAAATAGAACTAGGATTGCTAAATACCACCAAGTGCGATAAACATGATCCAGTCCAACAACCTGAATTACTTTCCAACTAAGGAAGCCAAATAAAGCGGGCTTTTCGGGATAGTTAGCCTGATAAAATGCTGGTGATTCGCCCTGCTCGATTAGGGTTCCGGTGATACTTAATACGGCGATGACTAGGACGAGGGAGATCGCAAATTTGAGATTAGCAATAACTGGTACTATTTTCTTTTTCCACCAGCGTTGGGGGATTTGGAGGATATTAATTGATGTTGTTTCGTTAGATTCGATCGTCATCTGTTCTTATTTTTATTTATCTTTTATTTAACGTTGAATCATCACTAGAATTCAGCCTAGATCTCTACCCCCAACCTCTTGTAAAGAGGGCTTTCCGGCTCCCTCCCCTTTATAAGGGGAGGGCTGGGGTGGGGTAAAAATCTCCGCACCGACTCAAACATCAAAAGCTAGGAATTCTAGTTACTAAGGAAAACACACCAAACCCAATCAATAGCACTCCACTAGTAGGCGTAATCCATCCCGACCATTTGCGAACTTCTAGTAACTTCTTAATCGAAGCTGTAAACGTACCTGCTAATATTAATGGTGCCACATAACCAGCGGTGTATGCTAGCAAAAATCCAGCACCCAATCCAATATTTCCGGTACTAGCCACCCATGCGAGTAAAGTCGCCAATACTGGTGTGCTGCAAGGTGAGGCGACTAAACCGAAGGTGACACCGAGTAAATAAGAACGCACGCCTTTGGGTAAATCTTTGGGAATCCAATCCATCCCGCCGAAATCGGGAAGCTGGAAGGGTAATGCTTCCAGCAAGTTTAGCCCCATCAGGATCGCGATGATACTGACGAAGATTGGTAATCCGATGCCAATTTGACCATATACTTTACCCAGTACGGCGGCGAAAATGCCTAATCCAGCTAAAGTTGTGGCGATGCCGCCGCAGAAGAATGTCGATTGAAGGGCGGCTTCCCAACGGCTTTTGGATTCGTAGCCGCCGATATAACCGATCGTGATTGGCAGCATCGACAAGGTACAAGGAGTTAGACTAGTTAGCAATCCGGCGGCGAAAATTGTCAAAACCGATGTCCAGCTAATCTGAGTTAGTTGCTCTGTGACTAACCTGTCGGCAAAGTGTTCGAGTTGATATAATGCTGTCTGAATATCGATCGTAGGCATATTAATCGGTGTAAAATAGAAGACGGATCGCTAGGATCGATCGACAGATAATTGACTAATAGTTGCCGATCGAGTAACAGTCATGAGATAATTATAGACTGTGTCTATTTTATTCCCGCGTTGGGTCTGTAAGGTTTAGATTATGGCAGCCAAAAAGGGCGTTCGGATCATCATCACATTGGAATGCACAGAGTGCCGCACTAACACTGCTAAACGCTCTGCTGGCGTATCCCGCTACACAACTATGAAAAACCGCCGGAACACCACCGCACGGTTAGAGTTGAGTAAGTTCTGTCGTTACTGTAACGGTCACACGACTCACAAGGAAATCAAGTAAATTGCTAGTTATATCGAAAGTTGGAAAGGGGGAAAGGGTAAAGGGTAAAGGGTAAAGGAAGAATATGTTTTTCCCATTTCCCATTCCTCTTTACTCTTCCACACTAAAAAACTTTAAAATAGCACTAGTAAATTCGCTGTCAACTGTCAACTATCAACTATCAACTAAAAACATGGCTTATTTCCGCAAGCGTTTATCACCAATCAAACCAGGCGAACCAATCGACTACAAAGATGTAGATTTACTTCGTAAATTTGTCACCGAGCGTGGCAAAATCTTACCTCGTAGAATCACTGGCTTAACCTCCAAACAGCAACGAGACATGACACTCTCGATCAAACGCTCTCGTCAAGTCGCGTTGATGCCATTTATCAACGTTGAAGGCTAAATAGCAAGGGATGAGGACTGAGGGGTGCTAGTAGCTTAGATGTTTCCAGCAAACTTCATGTCTTCACATTCCTGCGTAATTAGTTGAAAGTGGAAAGTGGAAAGTTGAAAGCGAGATTTTTAGCTGTTGGTTAAATTTAGCGGTTATTGAGATATTCACTTTAGACTGGAGATGACTCCTTTGGAGTATCGAGACTGAATCTAACTAAATCACATGTAGCAATTAACTGTTACAAAGGAAGAAATCGGGGTGGAGAAGGGAACTCTAGTTGAATTTTTGCACAATGGAGAACGCCGTTTAGCCATTGCCGATCGTCCAGAAGGGAAAAAGCACTGGATTGCGATCGATAGTCGCACACAATCGCATACACTCCATCCGCGTGACATTACCTATGAAGTGGCGGGGATGAGCTGCAAGCAGCCAGCCGAGATTGAAAAATTCCAGAATCAAGTCACGCCGAATCTCGATCCCGATAGCTTGGAAGTAGCTTGGGAAATGTTGGTAGAAGATGGTGAACTTGTCGATCCGCCAACATTGGCAGACTTATTATATTCCGATCGCACCCCCGTACTCTGTTATGCTGCCCATGTGCTGCTCTCAGACGACAAGATTTATTTCAAGAACAAGAAAGAAGATAAGTACGAAGCCCGCAGCCGCACTCAAGTCGCTGAACTCCAGCACCAGGCTACCGTCAAAGATCAGAAAGGACAAGAACAGCAGGGATTTATCGATCGAGTTCAGCAGCAGCTAGCAGGTACACAAGTCGAGTGGCTAGATACCGATAAGCAACGGCTAGAAGTGCTGGAAAAATATGTACTCAATCCCGATCTTCCCCCCTCAAAACTGGGAGAATATCTAAAGGCTCTAAATTTATCCCAAACTCAGCCCTCAGTATTTGGGCTGCTAGTAGATTTGGGCTGGTGGAGTATCCATGAAAACCTCCATCTGCGTCGTTCCCAGGCTCCCGTCCACTTCTCCAACCAGATCCAAACCGTGGCGCATGAACTACTCACAAATCCGCCTGTCGATCTCGATCTAGCACACCGTAGAGATTTGACTCATCAGAAAGTCTACACGATCGATGATGAAAGCACACAGGAAATCGATGATGGCTTGAGCTTGGAAGTATTGCCAGATGGACGACACAAGCTCTGGATCCATATCGCCGATCCTACCCGCTTATTGTCGCCGGAAGATCGATTTGACCTCGAAGCGCGGAAAAGATCTGTCACAATTTACCTCCCCACAGGGATGATTCCGATGTTCCCGCCGGAGCTGGCTACTGGTCCGATGAGCTTGCGCCAGGGACACGAATGTTGCGCCATCAGTTTTGGGGTAATTCTCGATTCGACGGGTGCGGTGGAGGAATATGAGATAACTGCGAGCACGATTAAGCCGACATATCGGCTGACATACGAAGACGTAGAGGAAATGCTCCAATTGAGGATTCCTGGCGAAGATCAAATTGAGACAATTGCCAAAGCCTCCAAACTGCGGACACAATGGCGACTCTCCCAGGGGTCAATCAATATCAACATGCCCGAATCGACAGTGAAGATTCATGGGGATGAAGTATCGATCGAATTAATCGAAGACAATCGTGCGCGCAAATTAGTCGCCGAAATGATGATTCTCGCTGGCGAAGTCGCAGCTAAATACGGGCAGGATCACAATCTGCCCCTCCCCTATCGCGGGCAACCCCAGCCCGAACTACCACCTGAAGAAGAACTAATTCTCATCCCAGTTGGCCCTGCGCGCTCCTGTGCCGTCCGTCGCTGTATGCCTCGGAGTGAAATGTCAACTTCACCCTCCAGACATGCTGGATTGGGTTTAAACACCTATTCGCAGGTAACGTCACCCATTCGCCGTTATACCGACTTAATCGCCCACTTCCAAATCAAAGCTCATCTGCGCGGCGATGAACTCCCCTTCACCGTCGAACGCTTGCAGGAAGTCATGCTCGGCTTGGGCACAAATATCTATGAAGCGAATATGCTCGAACGGCAGACTAATCGCTATTGGACATTGGAGTACTTTAATCGATCGACAGAGCGAGAATGGGACGCAATTTTCCTGCGTTGGTTACGCGAAGATGAAAGCCTCGCCCTAATCATGATCGAAGATTTAGGCATCGAACTCGCAATGAAGTTTCCCCGCTGGGCAGACATCGGCGAACGCATCCAAGTCCAAGTAGTACTAGTCGATCCACGTCAGGATATCATTCACCTGCGAGAAATTATTAGTCAATCAGATGGTTAATTAGTTGATGGATCTGTAGGTTGGGTTGAAGAATGAAACCCAACACACTTACTCTCAACCCCGAACTCCGAAACTCTGAACTTCATGCCAAAAAAACAGAAATTCCCCCATCTACTCGGCTCAAAATGGACATCTGCTCAGACAATGTGGGGATGGCGACATTTTCAAGTAGTCAATCGCAAGAACGATGGAAAATGGGTATTTGCTGAAATGCTCTCATCGTGCGATCCTAGCGTCAGATTTTGGATCAATGCTCAAGCCACCAAAGATTCCAAGCAATGGAACCCAGGCTGGCAAACTCTCGATGAAATGGCAACTGAAAAAGATGAGTTAGTAATGATCGAGTAAGTCAAAGTATGTGATGATTCACCCTAAATACGAATATTAGACTGTCTTACAAGATATGATGGAAAAGTCGAAGCAATCGAGCGGGAGTTAATATCTATGCAAGCGATTCTTTTAAGTCGTGAAGACGTAGCGCAACGCGCAAAACGTCTGTACACAAGTGTTATTCGTCAGCAAGTGGAAGTTGATGAAAATATTGGCAAAATGGTCATCATCGATATTGAAACTGGTGATTATGAGGTTGATAAGACTGGATTACAAGCATCCCGTAACCTGAGTAAAAAACATCCAAATGCTCGACTCTTTGGAATTCGCATTGGCTATCATGTTGCTGTTTCTTTTAATGGTGTCATGGAGCGTGCTGACTAGTAATTTCAGGCATCGTAACAAATGGACAAGCGACTGTTGTCCTAACATTTTTACTTTCAAATGGATCGAGACTCCAAATTGAATTTGTGATCGACACGGGCTTTACAGGGGAATTATGTTTACCGTTAGAAGCTGTTTTGTTGATGGGACTGACTTTTCGGCATGATACTACTGCAAATTTGGCAGACAATAGCGAGGTCTTGCTTCCGCTACATGAAGCGACTATTATTTGGGATGGTGCAGAGAAAGAAGTCTTAGCGATCGCAACAGGCAGAAGACCTTTGGTGGGAACTGCTTTGCTAGATGAACAAGAACTAGTTATCCAGTTTACGGCTGGTGGTTTAGTAACAATCGATGAATTGTGAGTCATCAATTCTCATAGGTTCAAAGTTGAATTGTGAATATACTCGTTAATTTCCCATACCCTAACCCCTAAAGAATGTTTCGTCTCGCCAGTCAAATCGAAGCCATACTGTATCTCAAAGGACAAGCTCTAGATCTTGCCTTTATCGCTGAATGTGCGGGGTGCGATCGAGATGCCGCCGAAACTGCGATGATGGAGCTGATGGATGATTATGCTCACCGCGATAGTGCGCTCGAAGTCGTCGAAACTCCGACTGGATATACCCTGCAATTACGGGGTTCGTTTCAGACTCTTATCGACAAGATGATTCCCGCCGAGATCGGGACGGGTGCGCTGCGAACATTGGCCGCGATCGCAATCAAAGGCTCGATTTCCCAGACCGATCTGGTAGAATTGCGAGGGAGTGGTGCATATCAACACGTTCAAGAATTAGTCGAAGTTGGATTTGTTCGCAAACGTCGCCAGCCTGGGAATCGCTCCTCACTGTTGCAAGTGACTGATAAATTTAATCGCACCTATGAGATTAATGATTTGGTGGTTCAACAACTAGCGTTACCACTCACCCCGCCGATTGGTGACGATGACATAGCAACTATTGCTGCTCCACAGGTGGATCTCACTACTGAATCAGATCTAGCCGCTGATAATTAGGATCCTACTCACGTTACCTTTGTCCCCAATTCTCAACTCAATGAATGCGGATAACCGTTCTGAGGGAACAATGATCGTAGCGATTTGCTAGGGCGACGATTCGATCGAGAATACAGTATCATAGTCTTATCGCTGCAATTAATTGAAAGACCAAACACAACCTCGCTCCATCTAAAATTAAGTCATAATGGCATTTAATCCTGATTTTCTGGAACGCAAATCTGAAGACGCTCAGGTCAACCAATTGCTGAAGTATCTTCAACATCAATCCCCAGAAGTCTTAGCCCAAATCGCTAAGGCTACTACTCCCCAAGTCA
>JANYIT010000378.1 GCA_025358725.1 Chamaesiphon sp. GL140_3_metabinner_129_sub | reverse complement strand
TCAAAATTTAAGGTAGGGGCAATTCATGAATTGCCCCTACCTTAAATTTTGAGGATCTACACTTTTCAAGACAGGCGGACTTTGCGACACTAGCAACGATTTCAATCGTTAGCATTCTAATAGGTAGCAACTCGGGTTATTTATGTATCCAAGTAACCCGCAAACTGTCTGGTTGAGATAGATCGCCTGTAAATATGACTCCGCGATCGTTCGCATGGAGATGGCGTAAAATCTTATAGATAGCTTCTACTCGATCGGGTGAACCAGCCTTAGTCGCTAGTTCTACGAGCGTAATTGGCTCGGTTGTCGCTTGCAGAGCTTTCACTACATCAGTTTGTAGCTGAAGAATTACAGCCGCCGCTTTTTTGCCTGCTTCGACACCTGGTTGGTGGTAGGCATTGACATTGACGATCGAAGCATACAAGCCTACAGCCCGCTCGTACAGTGCAATTAGCGCACCTACAGTTTGAGGAGTAACAGCCGGAATCGTCACCGTGATCGAATCCCTGTTATTTTCGTACAAGGCTTGACGGGTACCTTGGAGGAAACCTGATAAATAGTCACCAGTGGTTACACCTGGATCGATTTCGGGAGAATTGCCGACTCGATCGTGCAATACTTCGATAAAAGTGAGGAAGAAATTCGCGATCCCTTCCCGCAGTTGTTGAACATAGGCGTGTTGATCTGTCGAACCTTTATTCCCGTAAACGGCGATACCCTGATAGACTTTATTCCCATCGAGATCGTCTTCTTTACCCAGCGATTCCATCACCAATTGCTGGAGATAGCGGCTAAATAGTAACAAACTATCCTTGTATGGTAGAACCACCATATCTTTTTCCCCTTTCCCATTTCCCGACGCATACCAAGCGAGAGCCAGTAAAGCGGCGGGATTGGTTTTGATATCGGGGATGCGAGTGGCGATATCCATTTCTTTCGCACCAGCTAACATGCCATGGATATCTATCCCTTGCAGAGCCGCAGGAAGTAAGCCCACAGAGGATAATTCCGAAGTCCTCCCACCAACCCAATCAGGCATCGGGAATCTAGCAATCCAGCCTGCGGCTGCGGCGACTCGATCGAGTTGACTGCCCACACCTGTAACTGCCACCGCATAGGCGGCAAAATCGAGCTGCTGGGCATCATAAGCCGCTTTTACCTCAAGCATTCCATTCCGAGGTTCTGGGGTGCCTCCAGACTTGGATATGACGATAACCAGGGTGGTATTAAGTTTAGTTTGAATCCGACTTAGGACTCGATCGATCCCCGCCGGATCGCTATTATCGATAAAGTGAATATTTAATGGTGCGATATCTGGCGACAGTGCTTCAGATACAAATTGTGGCCCTAACGCCGAACCACCGATCCCAATGGTAATAAAGTCGGTGAATTTCCCACCTTGTGGGGGATGGATGGTTCCAGAGTGAACTTTCTGGGCGAAATCGGCGATCGAATCGATCGTCGTCATAATTTCAGTCTTGATCTCTGGAGTCGGCGCGAGATCTGGATTCCGCAGCCAATAATGTCCCACCATTCGCTGTTCGTCAGGATTGGCGATTGCGCCCGCTTCTAGAGCTACCATATCAGCAAATGCCTTGACAAACTTAGGTTGTAGTTGAGAAACCAACCCATCATCGAACCGCATCCGGCTGATATCTAGATACAAACCCAACCCTGAGTGATAATACAACCAATCTTGATATCGCTGCCATAGCAATGCACCTGTTGCCACTGTTGCCATCACTCAACCTCTTAAATTCTAAAAAATTCTACGGCGATCTCATTTGCCCTGTAACTAAGATACCAGCCTGACGGGCATCAGACTGGATATCTTTACACAAAAGATTCGATCGTCTTGTGCCGATGAGGTAAACTCACTTTAAGTTTGTGCCAATTAGCTCAAAATCAGCAAAATCAAATCCAGGCACCACCACACAAGCCACTAGTGCATATCCCGCTGTACCAGGGATGGGTGTAGCTCGTTGCCAATGATTGGGCGGTACAACGGCTTGGAAGGTATCATCTCGACCGAGGTGGATGATTTGTGTTGCTCCGTCTAAAGTTTCCGCCATGACCAATTCTAGTGGATCTCCCGCTTGATGAAACCATAATTCTGCCGATCGCACCCGATGCCAGCGCGAGAAATGTCCAGTAGGTAGTAGAAATAAAATCGACGTACCAGCAGATCGATCTCCCGTATATTCGGCTGGTAAAATCGATCGGGGTAAACAAAGATTAGATCTCCATGTTTCACGATAAAAGCCGCCTTCAGGATGGGGCTGTAATTGTAATTTGTCAATTAGCTGGATGATCTCGGCAGGAAGTGAAGTAGAAAGCATCAATAGTTAAAATATCAAAATTGTTAGAGTTTATCGTCAAGCTGATTGAATATCAAAATCCTCTCGTGTCGGCAAGTCCATTGCTAGATCTGATGTTCACAAGCTCTTCATAACTAAATGACTTATTTATACATCAATAATGATGATCGATCGTGATTCTCATCCAGAGAGGCTACATTAATTAATGCTGACATAGAGGTACAACAGGACTACAGAGATGCGGAATCAGTCGGAAATTTTACAGTGATAAATATCGAAGGTAATAAATACCGAATGATTCTGAGTATTGAATATCAAGAACAAATTGCATACTTTAAATACTTTTTGAGCCATGCTGACTACGACAAATACGATTGGAAAAACGACCCCTGCTTTCGATGAAGAAAAGTATATCGATCTATTTAAAGAACTAAAAATAGCTCCTAAAATAATTGAGACAGAAACCGAGAACGAAAAGTGTTTGGCAATTGTTGAAGCACTGATGTTCAAGGGACAGAATCGATCAATCGAAGAAACAGCCCTACTTAAAGTACTTGTTATTCTGATTGAAGAATTTGAAGAAAAATACTATTCATTCAAAGAGTGGCAAAAAACCACACCACATGAATTCTTGCAGCATTTGATGGCGGGGAAAGAGATGAAGCAATCAGCCTTAATTGGTGTGTTAAGCATGTCAAGTGGTTTGATATCATCGATCGTCAATGGCAAGCGACAAATTAGCAAGGAGCAAGCAAAAAAACTGGGTACATATTTCAATGTATCGCCTAGTCTATTTATCTAGCTTTTGAGATGCTTTGCTGACGATGTTATATTCGAGCTATATGGGGAATAATATCGATAGGAGTGTCAATAGCAGATGAAATACTTGCTTTACATAGGTTTTAGCTAGTATGTACTGCCCACATTACGGAACTACTAAAATTCTCATGTTGCAGCCAAATATCGATCAAGTGAATTTCGATTCACCACGTTCTAACTATCATCAGACCTTATTTTATCAGCAAGATTTTAGAGATTGCTTTCATCACTTTATTATTGATTCTCTTTTGCCTCAGTTGGAAGAGCCATGCGATCGGATTAGTGGCAAATTTAAGCCAATTTACAATGAGGAGAAATATTGCAAGCCAACCAGTCTAGTTCGAGATTTTTACGAGGTAAATCTATCTTTTTGGTCTAACGATATAATAGTTGCCACATTCGATCGATCCTTACATTACATCGTAGAATCGGCTACTTTTGTTTCTCGATATCAACGTCGCAAACTCTATGTTTGGACTCAATCGAGAAAGGCACAACAACAGGCATTGAGTGAGTCAGTAGCACAACTATGTTATCGAATTTGTCAAGAACACATTACGATAGCAGATTGTCCCAAGTGTTCCGAACAACTGAATATTTGCGACGTGCCATCTTTATTCGATGTATCTTGCCAGAATGGTTGTTTTAATTATGAATTTCATCGCGATCCAATCACTAAAGAATTTCTCCACGGACATACATTCTTTGGCGAACCATCGTAATATCTAAACAAGTATTCACGATTCTTCTAAAGAATAATTTATACCAATGATCGAGTCTTAATTGTCTCCACTCATCGGAGCAACTAGCGTCATAGCATTTCCAAAATCTCTTGGTTGTATAGTGCATTAGAGCATCCGGCTATCGCCGCTTTCTAGTTCTTCTAATGCTTCTTTGGCAAGGAAATCTAGCTTCCCTGCGGCACTATCTCGTTCAATTTGTTTATCCCAATTTTGTTCGTGTAAATCTAAAACCCATTTGGCAAGTTGGCCTAACTCTTTTGGTGAGAGTCTGAGAATTGCAGATTCAATCTCTTCAACGGCTGTCAACATTTTTCCACAGGTGCTGTTTTTTCTATTCTACAAGAAATCAGATCTTCTATCGATCTAACCCTATAAAACTAAGATACCAGCCCGATCTAACAATCGGGCTGGTATCATTACACACAAAATTCGATTAGTTTAGAATTCTACCCTTTTCTCGCTGCGGCAGCTTCATCGGGATGAATGCCCAGACGAGTGAGATTGACACGTCCTTTGTTGTCGATTTCGCGAACTTTAACGATCACTTCATCGCCAACGCCGACTTCATCTTCGACTTTACCGACGCGATGATCTGCAAGTTGGGAGATGTGAATCATCCCTTCTTTGCCTGGTAGCAGCTCCACGAAGGCACCGATCGGAATAATCCGAGTCACACGTCCTAAATAGACATCGCCTTCGTTCAGACGGCGGGTTAAGCCTTGGACGATTTGGATCGCGCGTTTGGCTTTCTCGTTATCGACGGCGGAGACGGTGACGGTACCATCATCGTCGATATCGATTTTGGCTCCGGTTTCTTCGGTGATGCCTTTGATCGTCTTACCGCCAGGTCCGATTACCAAGCCAATCAGTTCTGGCTCGATTTTGAAGGTGAGTAAGCGTGGGGCAAAGGGTGAGAGTTCTTCGCGGGGTTTGTCGATCGCAGCCAACATTTTCTCTAGAATATGTAGGCGTGCTGGACGTGCTTTGTTAATTGCTTCGGCAATTGTCACCATCGGTAAACCGCTGATTTTCATGTCCATTTGCAGGGCGGTGATTCCGGTATCGGTACCCGCAACTTTAAAGTCCATGTCGCCGAGGAAGTCTTCGATTCCTTGGATATCAGTCAGGACGCGAACTTCGTCGCCTTCTTTGATTAGTCCCATCGCCGCACCACTAACAGGCTTGGTAATTGGTACGCCAGCATCCATTAATGCGAGTGTCGAACCACAAACGGAACCCATTGAGGTGGAGCCGTTGGAAGATAGCACCTCTGAGACCATTCTCAGTACATAAGGGAAGTCATCTTTGGTTGGCAATACGGGTAAGAGAGCGCGTTCTGCCAGGGCACCATGACCGATTTCGCGTCGTCCTGGGGCACGCATGGGTCGAGTTTCGCCCACGGAGTAAGGCGGGAAATTATAGTGGTGCAGATACCGTTTGGTATTCTCTGGATTGAGGTCGTCGCCTAGATCCTGAGCGTCACCGGGAGTACCGAGGGTACAAGTGGTTAGGACTTGAGTCAGTCCACGATTGAATAAACCTGTACCGTGAACGCGCTTGGGGAGCACGCCGACGAAGCAGGAGATCGGGCGTACTTCATCGAGTGCGCGTCCATCTACCCGTCGTCCGGTTTCAATTACCTGTTGGCGCATCATTTTCTTGGTGATGCTTTTAAACAGGGTGCTGACTACTTTGCTATCTTTAGCTGCGGCGACTTTGATTGGATCTTCTTCGGCTAAAGTAGCAATTTCCGCGACTGCTGTAGCTTTGATTGCATCTAATTCGGTATCGCGAACGCCTTTGGGTTCGTATTCACCGAGGATAATTTTGATGCTTTCGGTGGTGCGCTCTTGGAGGAAGTTTTCCAGGGTAGGATCTGTCGCTGGTTTCTCAGCTTGAACGATCGAGATTCCTAGTTCTGCGAGTAATTCCCGTTGAGCAGTAATTAGCTCTAGGACTGCTTCGTAGCCGAAATCGATCGCTTCGATGATATCTTGTTCGGGTAACTGATTTGCACCCGCTTCGACCATGATAATCCCGTCGGGAGTACCAGCGACAACTAGATCCAAGTCACCAATTGAAATTTCGCGATAAGTCGGATTGATAATAAAATCATCGCCAACTAAACCGACTCGTACCGCCGCCATTGGGCCATTGAAAGGGAGTCCAGCGAGTAATGTTGCGATCGAAGCTCCAGTCACAGCCAGTACGTCTGGGGGGACTAATTCGTCCAGTGACATCGTGGTAGCCACGATTTGGATATCATCGCGCAACCATTCAGGGAATAATGGACGCATCGGCCGATCGATCAACCGACTAATCAATGTAACTTTTTCTGGTGCTCTGCCTTCCCGTCGCAAGAATCCGCCTGGAATTCGTCCGGCTGCGTAGATTCTCTCTTCATAGTCTACCAGCAACGGTAGGAAATCAATTCCTTCACGCCCTTTCGATCGAGTTGCGGTAACTAATACACTGGTGTCGCCAGATTCAATCAAGACGCTACCACCAGCTTGGGGTGCGTATACACCAACTTTAAGCCGAATATCCCTACCGTCAAAGGATATTGACTTATTTATCTCTGCCATTAGGTTGTCCTTTTTTTCTTCACTTCTTCTCTTTCTGTATGCGATCCTAGCATCCTTAGTCACTGACGTGGGAGATTTCTGATTTAGTAACTAGTTTTCATGGTGTCAAGTGGTTACTTCTTGAATCAATAATTCACACTTGATAGCTTCAATAGTCGGAATGGGTAAGTTAGCAGATAAGTATCTGTAGTAGTGGTTTTTTTAGATGTACAACCTGCACCATCGTCTCTGGATCGCGATCTCATGCTCCACTCTAGTATTGGTAGAACTACTGAGCATGAGCATCGCATCCAGCTATCCGGTACTCCCCAAACCTCAGTCTAAAGTTGTCAGTCAGATTGGAAATAAAGCCCCTGCTACTGATGATATCTCGCCTCCACCAGTTGAGGCAGTGCTGGCTAGTGTCAAGATTAAGTCATCTGTCCTATCAAAAACTGGACGCACTCTTTCACGTCAAGGCGCAAATTCCAAATCGATTTCTACAGTGTCACGTTCTAGTCTAGCGAAAAAGACAGGTCGGCATATTAGTGCGGATCGGTCTTTACAAGGTATCTCTAATCTTACTAATATCGATCGAGTCAATAACGTTTCGGCAGTGAATCGATTGATTGAGTAAGATGATCATGCTCTGGCAGAGACGCTGGGAGATCGAGATGTTTATATCTAAATAGTAACTAGTAATTTACTCGATCTCTGGCACAGCAATTGACCGACTATTGTAGAGACTCATAGCTTTTTCAACACCCTGCTTGAGGCTCAATTCGATCGCATCGTTTACCAGATAAATCACTTCGTTAACAATTGGCGTTTCTGTTGTTGAAAATTTGCCAAGTACATGCGAAATAGTATCTTTTTCTCCAGAACTCTTGCCAATACCAATTCTGACTCTGGGGAAATTTTGCATACCTAGATGAGAGATAATTGATTTCATGCCATTATGTCCACCTGCAGAACCGGACAACCGCAATCTAATTTTTCCTAGTGGTAGATCTAGGTCATCATAGACAACCAATACTGACTCTGGAGATAGCTTAAACCAATCGATCATCGATCGAACTGATTGACCAGATAAATTCATGAAAGTCTGCGGTTTCAATAATCTAATTTTGGCATTATTACTACCAAATCCCTCACCATAAATACCTTGAAATTGCTTGCGATCACTAAGACTTATTTGCCAACGTTTGGCAAGAATATCTAATACATTAAATCCCACATTATGTCTAGTTTGTGCATATTTAGTGCCAGGATTACCCAATCCAACAATTAACTGGGGAATTATTAATTCATCACTCATCTGATCGATCCTTATTTATGATAGCGTGGACATATCCCCGACTTCTTTAAGAAGTCGGAGATACATAGCAATCCTACTTGAGTTCCTTGCAGTAAAGTTAACTTGTAGGGGCGGTGCTGTCTTGTCGTTTTTTTATTCTGGGGTTCCCCAGAATAAAAACGTCGCTTCATGCCCGCACTCTAAGGGTTACGCTTCTCATTTAGGATCGCTATAGCATGAGATTAAGCTTGAACAATTTTACCCGATCGAACATGCAGAATTTGCGATGAGTCCAACCATTTTGCATCAAATGCACCAAGATGAGTAGTTGTAATCAGTGTTTGGAAGCGATCTTCGATCACACTCAGGAGTTGATTTTGACGATTAAGATCGAGTTCAGCCAAGACATCATCTAGGAGCAATAATGGTGGTTCACCAACGATTTGTTCGATCAATTCTAGTTCAGCTAATTTGAGTGCTAAAACTAATGTACGTTGTTGTCCCTGCGAACCATAAGCTTTAGCAGGAGTATCATTAATAGTCAGTTCGATTTCATCGCGATGAGGACCAACAATTGTATTCCCCAAACTTTGTTCGGCAGCTTTACGGAGATATAATCGATCGACAAATGCTTGATAAATTAATTCTGGTGTATTTTCGATTGCGGTGATATTTGGTCTGTAAGTAATTGTTAATTGTTCGGTATCTTTGCTAATTTTAGTATGCCATATTCTGGCGATCGGTGCTAATCTATCAATAATTCTCGCTCGGCGACGGATTACTTTTGTCCCAGTCATAATCAATTGATGATTCCATGATTCCAATTCTGCGAGATCTAATGTCCGCTGATCTGCTTGTTTGAGGAGGATATTTCGCTGCTTTAGGACTCGTTGATATTCATGCAAAATATGTGCATATACTGGCTCAATTTGAAATAACAATGAGTCAATCCAATGTCTACGAGTTTCAGGATTACCTCGCACTAGATCTAAATCTAATGCCGAAAATTCTACCGCATTTAATATACCTAGAAAATCTAGTTGCCGTTTGAGATTTTCTCGATTCACAACGGCAGTACGCTTACCCTTCTCTCTAAGCATTAAAGCCAGATCGATCAAACCATGTTTGCGCGTTAATTGGGCAGTAATTTTACTTTCTGTTTCCCCTGCTAATACTAAATCTCGATCGCGTGAAACTCGATGACTCTTGAGTGTAGATAATAATTCTACCGCTTCCAATAGATTAGATTTACCTTGGGCATTATCTCCAAGCAATATTGTCTTAGGTGCAGAAAAAGTAATTTCCTGTTCTCGATAATTCCGAAAATGTCGCAAATGTAAACGATTCAAAAACACGATAGTTGGATCTGTAGGGACGAGTTTATACTATACGTTTAAAATGAAGCCATCAATCTAATTTAAATCCGCCTTTCCTCACTAGAAATATCTAATATATTAGATGGAGAGATTAGCATTTTAATTGAACTGTAGAGCCTGTATTTTATGTTCTGACCAATTGAGGGAAATTTTTACATAATGCTGTAAATAATGGTGATGGTTTACTTACTTGTAATCTGTCGCCCTGCTGCCAATTAAATTTATTCCATAAAAATGGAGCTTCTTTTTCTGCTGCTAACCATAATAATTTCTTCGCTCTAGTTATCGCCACATATAATAGACGTAAATCTTCGCCCTGCTTCAGATAATTAGCTAGTTCCCAAGCAGCTTTAGGCGTAGGAAAAGATTGCTGATGTAGATGAGCACGAATCTTTGCTCGTGCAACTTCTGCCAATGTAAAATCACCTAAAAATTTAACACCTTTAGGAGTCCATAACTGCCCAGGAATTTTATCGCTTAAAAACGGAATAAATACATAATCCCAGTCTAACCCCTTAGCTTTGTGCATAGTAATAATAGTCACCTGTCCCGATGCAGTATAGCGAGATTCCGAGCCATCATCGATATTTTCAAAGCCTTCAGTCGTGACTATTTCTTGCAAAACTTCGATCGCACTATAGATTGAGCCACGTCCATATGTTTGTAATGCGATTCTGTCGGCTAATTTATCAGCCGTGGCTAATTCAGAAGATTGATAGTTTAATCGATCGCCCAAATAACTAATTAGTTGATAATGAGGTAATGTCAATCTAGCGCGTAGTAATTCACAACAAATTTCTCTAGCTCTTGCTACCGTGGTATTCTGCGGTATTTCTAAAATACTGGGATAAAGAAACTTTTCAGAAAATATAGCTAGAGCGTCGAGATCTTGAGCATCAATTAATTTACGCTCCAAGAGAACTTTGAGTGTGGCTTTTAGATATTCTGAAGAATGTGGTCGAGTGATAAACTGAAATAGCGTCAGTATTTCGCCAGGAATTTTCGAGTTTCGATCTCCTTCACCTGCTTCATAGAGTTTAATTTCAGGATGCAATCGCTGCCAATCTGCCAGCCGATCGAAGATAAACTTTGCCTGTCGATTTTCGCGGACTAAAATCGCGGCATTTGCGGTGGAATTTGTCTTGAATAGTGCTGTCAATCGCTGCTCGATCGAGGACACTGATTCATAGATATCAATCGGTTCATATAATTCTACTCCACCATCTTGGGCACTAGGATTTGGTTGAGCATCTCCTTCTGATACTGGACGAATAGTTTGGAGCCAGAAGACAGATTCAGTTTCGGTATTTTGTTGTTCGCTGTCCTCTAAAGATGTCGTAGGTGCTTGGAGCCACTTGTTACCCCAATTCAGGACAAAATTAGCAGTATCCATAATCATCTGAGTACTACGCCCAGCTTGCTCCATTTTTTCCAATCGAGACTGTAAATCTACATCCACAATCTCGCTGCACTCTTGGCAAAAATCGCGAAAATATCGAGGATCGGCTGGGGTAAAGGTAGAATTGATTGCTTGATTGGGATCGCCAACCCGAATGAGATTAGGCGCAAGCTCTGGTGAATTGGGAATACCTGCCAATTGCCGCAGTAATTTTTCTTGGAGAGGGCTAGAATCTTGGGCTTCATCTTCAAATACAGCATAAACTTGTTGCTGCCACAATCTGCGGGCTGTTGGGTCTAACATCACTCGTAATGCCCCCGCAATCATCTCATCGTAGTCCAAGTAGCTTTTGCGCTCCAGCAGTTCCTGATAAGCCTGATAGAGTCCAGCACTAATTCCCAAAATATCATATCGATCTGGACATAATCTGGCAATCTCCCACAACTGATCTGGTGATAAACCCGAACTTTTTGCTTCCCGTACAGCCGTAAATGCTAGGCTCGGTAATACCTCCGTCCGTAATACTGCTTGACGGCGCAATCGCTCTGTCTCCTCACCGTCGAAACTTTCCCCTTCTACTAAACAGCGATAACGTTGAGGATTCTGACTCAGCCAGCTTTGAACGGTATCTTCAATCAATTTATGATTAGTCGATGGCATCACCAATGTGCGATCTGTCAAATCTAGCTGTGATAATTCTGGATGCTTGCTGGCAATACTCAATGCCAAACTATGGATAGTATTAACGCTATACCCGATCGGCGGTAGCCCCAATTCTTTGAGACAACTTTTAATTTTATCCTGAATATTCGCTGCTGCCGATCGAGTCAAGGTCACAATTACCAACTGACGACGTTGATGTAGTCTCTCTCTGGCGATCGTTATCGCCGCAGCTACCGCCATACTATGGGATTTACCCGCTCCTGGCACTGCGGAGACAGCCAATTGCCCACCCTGCCAATCTGCCAGAGTACGTTGCCCTTGCCGCAATCCTTGCCGCCACCCAGAGATGATTTCTGATTGAATACTCGTGATGTTGTCTGAATAAGCAGCAGGCACAGTGGACATAAGTTAACGTGAGTTCGAGGGTAGTGGATTGAGGGTAATGGGTAATGGATCTCTTTTCTTTTAGCTTAATAGAATATGGGGTGCGAGCAACCTCACACCCCATATTCTATTTATTCATTTGAAGATTGGGATAATGAAGATTGGGATAATATTAAAACCTAAAGCCCAATCCCTAACGCCTAATTTAACGAGTCCGATTAGCTGTAGATCCAGACAAGGCAAAACCTGTAGTTCCTTCCTCAGATCTGGCTCCCTGAGCGGATGAGTAATAGTAGTGATTATAACGGCTTTGTTTGTCGAGATCGACCCCATTAAGTACCATTCCTAGGACTTTCAGTCTAGACTGGGTGAGGATTTCTTGGGCGTATTCGACAGACTCTTTATCCGCAACACCTGGCCGCAGGACAAATACTAATCCACCTGCTTGTGTGCCTAAAATTGCGGCATCCGCAGCTACAGTTAATGGTGGTGCATCGATGATCACTAGGTCGTATTCCTTTGACCACTGAGCGATTAAAGTACTCATTTGCACCGAGTCAATCAAGACAACTGGATTGGGTGGCACGACACCAGCAGTTAGTAAAAAGAGATTCGGCTGAACTTCCGTAGTTGCTGCCTTCTGCTCACACTGTCCACTGAGGACATTACTCAGCCCTTCATAGTTACCCTGTCTCCAAATTAGATGTTGAGAAGGTTTCCGCATGTCAGCATCAACCAAGAGGACTTTTCGACCCAGTTCGGCTACTGCTAGTGCCAGATTGGCCGCGACAGTTGATTTCCCTTCCTCTGCTTGGGAACTAGAAACTACGA
This sequence comes from Chamaesiphon sp. GL140_3_metabinner_129_sub, assembly GCA_025358725.1. Taxonomy (GTDB): domain Bacteria; phylum Cyanobacteriota; class Cyanobacteriia; order Cyanobacteriales; family Chamaesiphonaceae; genus Chamaesiphon. The sequence continues at coordinate 18,722 of JANYIT010000378.1, read as the reverse complement.
CTACTTTGAGACTATCATCAGCATTCAAAAACTGGAGATTGGTTTGTAACATCCGGAAGGACTCACCTTCAACTCCGGTTGTTCCAGTTAACACCAGTTGACCAGGTTGTCTAGAATTAGCTTTACCTAGTCGGGGTAATTGGCGTAGTTTGCCAAATACGGGAATTTGCCCCAAAACGGGATAACCAGGTAGTAGGTTTCTGGCTTCTTCCGATGTTTTGATCCGTTTGTCTGCGCTGTCCAAGAGAAAAGCCGTTGCTGCACCTAGGAACAGACCCAAGAAACTGCCAATTGCAATGTTCTGAGCTTTTTTGGGTGAGATTGCTGCTTGAGGTAATTCTGCATGGGTTTGAATTCGCGAGTTGCCAAGGGTTTGGTTTTCAGCAATTTCGATTTCTTGGAGTTTGCTTAAGAGTGTTTTATAGTTAGTCCGAGTTGTTTCGAGTTTGCGACCTAACGCATTTTGCTGTTGCTCCAGTTTTGGCAGCGCGTTCATCCGCTTTTTGTATGCATCAACTACGTATACCAGTGCGGAAATTTGTTTTTGTAAGCTTGTCCGCTGCGCCTCGCTCTTGGCAAAGTCAGCAATTAGATTTCCTTGAATCCCTGATGGTTGAAGTTCGACAACTTTGCCCTGAAACTGTTTATCACCAATAAGGCTTTGTTTGAAGCGTTTTTGGAGAATTTCAACTAGAGCTTGTCGCTTCTCTTTGAGATTGAGAATGCTGGGATCGTTGTCACTAAACCGAGTTTTTTCGATCGCTAACTTGGCTTCAATTTCTTGCAACTCCTTGAGAGATTTCTGCAATCCAGGTGATTCACTCACTAGTCCCGATTGAATTGTCGCTTGAGCATCTTTACCTCCAAACAAATTCTTTAATCCGTCTAGTCTGGAAGTTTCTGCTGCCAATTGAGCAGAAGCAGAAGTAATTTCTTTATTAAGGTTGGTGATTGTCTCTACTGCTTTAACAGATTCTGTCGGTAGATCGACGACGTTATACTGTTCTTTGAACAAGCGTAGGTCATTTTCAGCTAACTTGACTTCAGTTTCAATTTTAGGAAGTTCCTTGCTCACAAATGTCCGCGCAGCTTCGGCTTCTCGCCGTTGGTTTCTTTGGTCATCACGGATATAAACCTCCATGATTTTTTCGACCACGTCTTGGGCTAATTCTTTGCTAGGGTCTTGGAAGGTAACTTCTAGAATATCTGTATTTTTGATGCTGCTAACTTTTAGCTGTTGGACAAAGGAATCAGATGATTTGATGAATTTTAATAATCTTTTACGTTCTGGTCTATTGGCATATTTGCCATCTCTTAGTTCTGCAAGTACACCATTAACAGTGGTGAGTGACTTGAGAATTTCTGCTTGAGTATTCACGGGAGTACTTCCTGTTAGTCCCTCTAAATCGCCGATTGCTCCCCCAGTGGCATTGGTTGCACTACTCAATAAAGCACTAGTCTTGTTAGTCTTTTTCAGGATGACTTGTCCTTTGGCTTGGAAGATTTCCTGTTGTCTATAGGTATACGCTACCGCTAATGCGGTGGTAAGTGCAAAAACCAGCGCAGCGGGCAACCAACGACGTTTGAGTACTAGCCAATATTGTGCAATTTCATCCATAATGCTTTATCTGGGGGACTTTGTGTATACTCCCTCATATTCTAACACTGTGACTTTAGCTACTCGTATCCGCATTTAAACGTAATTCAAGTGTGCCAAATAAATTAATTATGTAAATATATGGATCTATGCAGTTCTCTGGAACTAGCGGATTCAATAATCGATCGAGATGGCCATCTCGGTACAGAACCAATTTTTTGATACCAGGAGGTTGGCAATGTTATATTTTCTCAGTACAAATGCTTGTGCTATGATGATCAGCCTCGCTGAAGGTGAATTGCTGTGATCGAAAACCACCAACTAGATTCCACTATTATCAACCTCTCTACTTCTGCCGCACCAAATCTCGAACACCGACTCCAGGAAATCCCTCCTGAACCTGGAGTTTACTTTATGCGTGATGCTACTGATCGCATTCTCTACATTGGTAAATCCAAAAAACTCCGTACTCGCGTCCGTTCTTATTTTCGTGATGGCAATCATCATCCGCCTCGGATCGCGATGATGGTGCGTCAAGTTGTCGAAATTGAGTTTATCGTCACCGACAGCGAAGCCGAAGCTTTAGCTCTAGAAGCTAACCTGATTAAACAACATCAACCTTATTTTAATGTCCTGCTCAAGGACGATAAAAAATATCCTTATATCCTAATTACTTGGTCGGAAGATTATCCCCGCATTTTATTAACTCGTAATCGGCGGATTGGTAAAGGTAAAGATAAATATTATGGCCCATACACCGATGCCAATCTGCTCAGAAATGTCCTCTATACAATCAAACGGATATTTCCACTCAGACAACGCCCCCAGCCACTATTCAAGGATCGTCCCTGTCTAAATTATGACATTGGTCGTTGTCCTGGTGTCTGTCAAAGTTTAATTGCTCCGACAGATTATCGTCAAACTGTCGAAAAAGTGGCGATGATTTTTCAAGGGAGAACTGGAGAATTAATCGAAACTTTGACTGTCCAAATGCAGCAAGCTGCTGAAAATTTAGAATTTGAACAAGCAGGCTTAATTCGCGATCGAATCCATAATTTGACTGCGCTCAATGCCGATCAAAAAGTATCTTTATCTAATGATACGATCTCTCGCGACGCGATCGCCCTAGCCGCAGATTCCAAAACTGCTTGTGTCCAATTATTTCAAATTCGGGCAGGTAAATTAGTGGGCAGATTGGGATTTACCGCCCAGGTGCCTTCACTGGCTGGAGATCTGGAAGCTACTGTTGTGTCCTCCCCTGAGGATCTCGGTGCAATCCTCCAACGGGTATTAGAAGAACACTACCAGTCTGCCGATCCCGTCGAAATTCCGCTCGAAATCCTGGTGCAATATCCCTTACCTGATGGAGAAATATTGGCTAGCTATTTGAGCGATCGCAAGGGTCGTAAAGTTACGCTGATTACCCCCCAAAGACAGGCTAAAGCAGAGCTAATCGAGATGGTTGAAAAAAATGCCATGCACGAACTTACTCGCCTTCAGCGTCAATCTGAACGGAATGTAGCATCTTTGCAAGATCTCGCAGAAATTCTTGATTTACCCGAACTACCCCGCCGGATTGAAGGTTATGATATCTCCCACATTCAAGGCTCAAATGCTGTAGCTTCCCAAGTCGTATTTATCGACGGTTTGCCAGCGAAACAATACTATCGTCACTATAAGATTCAAAATCCCGATATTACGATCGGACATTCAGATGATTATGCCAGTCATGCCGAAATTGCCAGACGGAGATTTCGGAAATATGCAGGCGGTGTAAATACTGACGATGCTGATTTCCCAGATGTGGTGATGATCGACGGTGGGAAAGGGCAGTTATCCGCAGTGATGGCGGTATTTGAAGACCTAAATTTAGCTGATAAAATGTGTATCGTCAGCCTTGCCAAACAACGGGAAGAAATTTTTCGCCCTGGTGAAAGTTTGCCGCTACCGACAGATCCCGAACAACCGGGCGTACAATTACTGCGCCGAGTACGGGATGAGTCTCACCGCTTCGCGATTACCTTCCACCGTCAACAACGGAGTGAAAAGCAAAAACGCTCCTACTTAGATGAAATTACTGGTTTAGGTAGCCATCGCCAAAAACAACTCCTCGCACATTTTCACTCGATCAATTATATTCGTGCTGCTAGTATTGAAGACTTAGCCAAAGCTCCCGGAATTGGCACGCATATCGCTACTGAAATTTACAGTTATTTTCATCCACAGTAATCGATCGAATAGTTAAACTTTGAATAGCTCTGGAAAATAGTCATGCCATTGCCAAAGAATATTAATTTAATCGATGAGTGGAGCCACCTTCATGGCTACTAGTGCTATTTTAGATAGATGAATGACGATTTACAGTGTTGGTACAAAGCACTCGAATTAGAGCCTGGAGCTTCACTGGAAGAGGTGAACCAGGCACACAAGGATCTGGCATTAGTTTGGCATCCAGACAGGCTGCCACAAGATAGCCTCCGTCTACAGGAAAAAGCTCAAGCAAAACTCAAAGAAATCAACAATGCCCGCGATCGATTGCGCGAGTATCAAGCCAACCGATCCAATAGTAGTGCTAGAACATCATCTAAATCGCAAAGCGGCTCTGCAAAGGCAGGATCTACACGAACAGAGCGAACATCGACACATCAAAATTCACAACGTCAACAGCCCAGATACTCCTCTCCACCGCAACCAAATCCCCAACCAGAACAAAAATCGACTAAAGCTCCCGAACCTCAACAATCTCCTCAATCTCAAGCCAGTAGAGGATCAAATTCGCAAAAACAAACTAACACATCTGCTCGTAATCCCCCTCAACGTCCAGATTTGAGCGGTGTCGATTGGAGTGGTACCAGTCTAAATGAACGCGATTTATCAGGCAGAAACCTCAGTAATGCCAATCTCAGTAATACCGATCTCCAAGATTCTTTTTTGCATGGCACCAATTTACAAGGCGCGAACCTCTACAAAGCCAATCTATTTCGGGCAAATTTGTTTCAGGCTAATCTCAGTAATGCCAACTTACGTGAAGCCAATTTGATTGGTGCCGATCTCAGTGGTGCCGATCTCAGTGGTGCCGATCTGACTGGCGCAAGAATTAGGGTAGGAAGTCGGATGACGGTGAGACTGATTGGTGCTAATCTCACCGGTACCATCATGCCAGATGGTAATGTGCATGGTTAGGATAAACTAGTGTGCCGCTAAATTGTCATGAGTGTTACACCACCGAGATCGCTAGATCCTGATTGCTTCGTTTTAATTATTTTTCGATCATCTGGACTAGCAGAAGATGTATTTCAACTTTCAACTTATTTAGTTCCCGGATGCCGTATCATCTAACTGTCGATAGTTGCTAGGGCAATCAATTGAGGTCGGATTGAAAGTTACTGTTGTCAGGGACGCAGAGCCTGGAGCAATTGATTCGCAAACCATTGCAGCCAATGCAGTTTGTCCAGAAACAACATAACGTAAGTTACCACCTGTATAAGATCTGAGCGCAGCATCTGGAGGATTAGCGGTAATAGTTGCTTTTGTTTGAGGATCTGCGGCTGCATCTAGCGTGTACAGAAAGTTTCCAGTTGTGGCAGTAGTCGCACCTACCAAGCCCATCCCCACCGCTAATTGGTCAAAAGAATTGGAAAACCCATTGTTTTCAACTCGATACCGTGATTGAGCGCGGTTAACTAACGATAGAGCCTGCTTGCTTTCTGTTTGTTTTGCCTTAACTGCTTGATTGAGCAAATTGGGCATCGCAATTGCTGCCAAAAGGCCAATGATGATAATTACCACCAATAGTTCAACTAGGGTAAAACCTTGGATGACAGGCTTATTTGCACCTAATGGTGTGCGTTTTCGTGACTGATGCTCTCGTATTGATGATAATCTTAGGCTCAAGTGCAATAGAGTATTCATGGCAAGCAATTAGGCAAGAGGGGATGTGCGGTTGGGGGACAACTGCACATAGCTTACCCACTTTCCCAAAAAATCAGTCAATTGGCGGTTGAGAAATATGTAAACTACCCCGCCCTGTACAATCGCGCTGCGCGCTCATGTGCAAGGAAGGGGAATCCTGCTATCCTATTTGAAAATATCTAGAGTTTAATGTCGATCGTCTGTCATTGGCATCGCTTGACCAAAGTTCAATTCGCTCAGCGCATAGTCCCTAAATCTATTCATATCAGCTTGAAGCGTAGATTCTACGGCGTTGCGAACAAAACCATTATCCATCAACATCGCCAAAAATCCAGGAAGTTCATAGGCAATAGTTAGTTTGACAATGCTAGTCTCCTTGCGATCGTAAAATCTAATCGCCCCCCGATTGGGTAATCCATCAACTGACTCCCACTGAATAATTTGATGGGGAATCTCCTGGATAATCCGAGATAGCCAAGTAAATTCGAGATTCTTGGTTCCCAGCTTCCAGCGTGAGAGTTCAGGGTTATCTTCTACTATTTGGACTGATTCGATCCATTTCATCCAGCGTGGCATCAACTCGATGTCTTGCCATAGACTCCAGACATGTTCGATCGGTGCAGCAACTTCAATCTGAACGCTATGTTCTAACCATTCTGACATAAGGATAGGGGGTAGGGAGTTGAAAGTTGAAAGTTGAAAATTGAAAGTTGAAAGTTGAAATGCTTAGATCTTATACCAATACATCAAGACTAGTAAAAGCATAGATCTTCGGGTATCCACAAGCGGCGTTTTTAGATCTCCTGGGGGAGAGGCTCCGCCAACGGGGGGAACCCCCGAATAAAAAAACGACAAGACAGCGATGCGCGCACGCCTTTGTTCCCCGACGGTTTAGCGGCGTTTTTATTCGGGGGTTCCCCTCGAATAAAAAAACGACAAGACAGCGCATCAAGACAGGGTTGCCCCCTACACAATTAACCTGTAGGGGTGCCCTTCATGGGTACCCTGGATCTACGCTTATAATAGTGTTTTATCCTGATGCAAGATGTGAGCATACAAACTTTCCCTAAAGCCTAAAGCTGAAAACTAGCGAGAATTGCTTGAGCTGCTTGTTTGCCAGAAATAGTGGCTCCTTCCATACTATCAATATAATCTTGGGCAGTGTAACTACCCGCTAGAAAGAAATTGCTAATTGGCGTAGCTTGCGTCGGGCGAAATGGATCCATGCCTGGCTGTTCGCGATAGAGTGATTGGGCGAGTTTGACCACACTCGACCAAGTAACATTTAGTTCGCGGGCAGAGGGGAATAGGGTATGGACTTGCTTGATCACATGCTCGACGATATCTTCATTCTTCATGGGAATGAATGGTTCGCCAGGAGTTAGCACTACTTGCAACAGCGAACCTTCACCTGCTCGATAATAATCGGCGGGACTAGTGAGGGCGAGATCTGCAAAACAGGAGAAGTCAGCGTCGGCACTATATAAAAGATTATCCATTCCGGCGGCATGGTCTAATTGGTTCCGTTCGGCACTATCGTGCATTTCTGTCACCCAACCATCGAAGCGAAGCTGTACTGTCGTGACAGGGACTGCTTCGAGCTTGAAGATATTATCAAAAAAAGTTGATTTGCGCCAATCGGCTGGTATAATGCGATGAATACCCGGCACGTCGCACGCGCAGACATAAGCATCAGCCGTAATAGTCTCGATCGAATCGCCATTGGCAATATCAAATCCGGTAATCTGGATCTTCTCGCCTTCACCTGTATATTTGACTTCTCGTAATTGTCTACGGGTATGAATCTTGGTGCCTTTAGCTTTTAGGTATTTAATGATCGGTTTGTGCAGATATTCGGCAGGCGAACCGACCAGCATATTCAATTTTGATGCTTCGGTTTTTGAGGCAAACATCATAAAAATCGTTAGCATACATCGCGCTGAGATATTCTCAGTATCGATAAATCCCAAGGCGAGGGCGATCGGGTCCCACATCCGGCGTAAGCTCTGGTTATTACCTCCATGCGATCGAAACCAATCAGCAAAACTGACTCGATCGAGATCGCGAATCATTTTCATCGCGATCTCATAGCTAACTAATCCTGGGACGATCGGACTAGTACCCAATGCCAGCGCATTTCGGAGTTTATCGACGATCGTCAGTTGTCCGGTTGTAAAAAATGCCTTTAACCCATGAAAAGGTGCGCCCAGGAAGAATCTAAAATCTAGCTTACCAATATCACCGCCAGCATTGATAAAATTATGAACGTGTTCTTTGGGTAAAAAGATATCAGTAGCTCCAATTCGCTGCATCAGCGCAAAGAGATTGGCATAGTTATTGAAAAAGACATGCAATCCCATCTCAATATGGTTGCCGTCGGCATCCACCCAACTCCCGACTTTTCCGCCAACAAAGGGGCGTGATTCAAACATCTCTACTTCATGTCCCGCATCAACCAAATCGACGGCGGTAGCCATGCCTGCCAATCCCGCCCCAACAATTGCAACCCGCATATCTATTTAGCTGTTTTTCAGTGTCTCTACAGATTTTAAGATTTTTTCAGAGTTTATGCATCGCGCTAAATCATTTTTGATTGGGGGTTGCTATTTATCAGTAAGTGATGTTATGTTAGTTGAGTTGAGAAAAACAACAACGACGCGGAGTAGAGCAGCCTGGTAGCTCGTCGGGCTCATAACCCGAAGGTCACTGGTTCAAATCCAGTCTCCGCTACCAAATAAAGCAAAAAGCCATACCATTCATCGGTATGGCTTTTTGTTTGACTGATGTAAAATTTAGCGTTTAGTCGCGATCGAGATCCCATCACCGATCGGTAGAATGGAGACATGCACTCGTGGATCTGCCACTAGCTCACGGTTGAACAGATCGATTCCCCGCGTAAAGTCATCATGATAAGTATCAGTATTTAAAACTCGTCCTTGCCATAACACATCAGTCGCGATCAACAATCCTTGTGGGCGCAATAACTCGATCGCCCGCTGATAGTAAAGTGGATATTGATGTTTGAGTCCAGAGATCGTAATCAAGTCAAAAGATGACACTGGATTGGCAGCTAATAATCGATCAAGCAGTTCTAATCCGCTCCCAACTTGGAAATTGATTTGTGCGGCTACTCCAGCTTGCTGCCAATAATCGCGAGCTAGCTCTAGATGTTTCCCCGCTACCCCACAACTGATCAATTGACCCTGTGGCGGTAAAGCCAGAGCCATTGCGAGCGTAGAATAACCACTAAAAATCCCCAGCTCTAATACTCGACTAGCACCCATTGACTGCATCAACATGGCAATCAATTGCACCTGCGCTAAGGGCGGCTGCATTTGAGACAGGGGATATGCTACCGTCGCTTGTTGTAAATTAATCAGTAAATCGCTAGCTGGAGTAGACACAGATGTGATGTATCGATCGATTCTGTCTTCTACTCCAGTACTAGTCTGCTGTGGCAGATGCGGAGTATGGTTTTCAACAAATTGACGGGCACAATCTTTACATTGATACCGTTGTTTTTCTCGATAGAAACCATGCTTCCGAATCTTGGTGGATTGACAATTGGGACATTTCATTACGTCTCTAATTATCTCTACTTAATAGCTCCTACCACATGATGTTGAGATTCAAATTGTGTTGCATAGGCTTGAAGCAGCGTGCTAACTTGCTTGACAACCTCGTCGCCAGTTGGTTTGACAATCGCTTGACGTTCTGGGAAAAATTCGGGACGATCGAGATACTGAGTAATAGCCGATTCAACTTGTTTGGTAATTAAATCTTGGAGTTCTGTTTGAGCGCGTTCGCGTTGATAGCTAGCACCTTCCTCTGTCGTAGCATAGAGGGGGGGTAATCTATTGAGTGCATAGGCAGCGATATCGCCAACATCTAGTTGAATATCTGTATCAACTTCGATCGCGGTAATCTGACCGATAGTTTCGGTGATCACCAATTCTTCCATCACGTTGATAAACTGTTTGCGCGGAACTGTGACTATTTCTCCAGCTAATAAGGCTCCCATCAGATGATCGAGTGCCATATACTCTTCTACTGATAGTTCCGCAGCACTATCACAAATTCGTCCTACCTCTGCTTCCATCGCAGGGGTAAGATAGCCTTCTTCTAAAGCATGTTCGACGATCGCTTGTATATTCATCATTTGGAAACAATTAATAATAATCTGGGATAGCTCAATTGCTAACGCTTCCGTTAAGCAAGTATTTGTATCTATTATTCCCTCAGGATCAGCGAAGAGAAACAGGGGGGAGATGAGAGTAATGAGTAATGGGTAATGGGTAATGGGTAATGGGTTAGGAATTGGAGGTCGAATCAAGGTTAAATCTTCATTCCACAAGCAACCCTAAAACCTAAAACCTCAAGCCTAAAACTAAATTAATCGATCGATTGAGATCGCCATTGGACGGGATCGACAGAGACACCATTGACATATAAACCCCAATGTAGGTGGGGTCCTGTTGACGATCCGGTACTACCGATTGAGCCAATTTGATCTCCAGCATCGAGCATTTGACCTGCTTCGACGGTGATTTTGCTCATATGCATGAAAATACTCACGACTCCTTGCCCATGATCGACTCCTACGACATTCCCGTGAACGCGGAAACCTTTTTTCTCGTAACCGACTAATGCAACCTTCCCACCAGCCGGAGCGACGACAGGAGAACCATAACCGCCAGCATAATCTAAACCGCGATGGTAATAATCGGTCGCGAACTCGCCATTGTAATAGCGACGTACACCATAAGGTGAACTAGTTCTGCCCTGATTAGGTGCAATAAATTTTCCATCCCATAGTTTATCGTTGCTCACAATAGCTTTGAAAGCGGCTACTTGTTTGAGTTCTAATTCTGTCGCCTCAATCCCCGATTTGCCTGGGGAGAAATTGATCCGCTGGATCGGAAATTTGCGATCGGCGACAGTGATTTTGAGTTTAGTGGTACTAATATTGTCAGTGATCGTCACATCTCGATCGCCGGGTTTTTCGAGTGGGGTAGTGGGAATCATCACCCGAAACCGATCTGCACCAAATCCAAATGCGGGATAAGTTTTGCTACCAACTTTAACGATGGGTGGCGTAGTTTTGCCTGGAGAGGGGGTAATATTGACCACCAGTGTCTCGCCTAAGCGAGGATTCGCAGGTGTAAATTTGGCACCTAGTGCTAATCCAGGAACTTTTACCGCTGACCATAAGATGATCGTCAAGGCAATTGCACCCAATAAAGCATATTGCCAATTGCGAAATAAGACTAGTTTTGCTGCTGTTTTCATAAATGGGAGTTCGGAGTTGGGCATTAGGCATTGGGATCTGTCATAACTGCACTGACGACTGCTGTAAGACTAAAGGATCGAGTCGAAAGGAACCTGTTACCTGTTCCCACAGAAACCAAAAACTCGGTATCCTATAAGTTTAAGTTACGTTAATTTAATTTTTAAAAACTCTCATAATCATAAAAATCTAGTGTTAGAAGATTTCCGTCTGATCGTAGATTTAGTAACTATCCTGGCAGCGGCTGCTGCGGGAGGGATTATTGCGGGACTCGCCAAACAGCCTGCACTCCTGGGTTATATCGTCGGGGGCATGATTGTTGGTCCAGCAGGACTGGGATCGATCAAAGAGCTAGTCCAAGTTGAAACCCTAGCACAGTTTGGCGCAGCTTTTTTGCTATTTGCCTTGGGTGTGGAATTCTCGTTTTCCGAACTACAAAAAGTGCGGAAAATCAGTCTGGGTGGCGGTGGATTGCAAATTCTGCTGACTATTTTAGTCACAACTGTGATCTCGGTAAGTGTGGGTTGGGTAACGACTCCGCAACAAGGGATATTTTTAGGGGCAATCTTGTCCCTATCTTCGACAGCAGTAGTGCTGAAATCATTGATGGAAGCAAATCAAACTGCAACTCCCCACGGGCAGGTGATGCTGGGAATTCTGGTAGTACAGGATTTGGCTTTAGGATTTATGTTAGCAGTGTTACCAGCTCTCGATCGACCCGCAGAGGAGATCGGCATCGCCGTAGCTCAAGCAGCGATTAAAATTGGTCTATTTGCCATTGGTGCAACGATTACGGGGATTTGGGTAGTGCCTCGGTTATTGCGGCTACTGGCGAGTACGGAAAGTCGGGAATTGTTTCTGCTGGGAATTGTAACGCTATGTCTGGGAATTGCCCTCATTACTGAAAAGTTAGGACTGTCCATCGAAATGGGGGCATTCGTCGCTGGTTTAATGATTTCTGAGGTAGAGTATGCGGATCAGACTTTAGCCTATGTAGAACCGCTGAGAGATATATTTGCGGCATTATTTTTTGCAGCGATCGGCATGTTAATTGATCCCTTGTTTTTATGGAACAATTGGGATCTGATTCTGGGGCTAGTCTCGATCGTGTTTGTTGGTAAGTTTGTGATTATTACGCCGTTAGTGCGACTATTTGGCTATCCACTCCAAACTGCATTGATTGCGGGGCTGGGATTGGCTCAAATTGGAGAATTTTCGTTTGTACTCGCCAGTGAAGGGCGAAATCTGGGCTTGGTGTCGCGACGGGTATATTTACTGCTATTGGGGACGACGGCGGTAACGCTGGTGGTTACGCCGTTTATCCTGAGATTGATTCCGAGTTTATTTAACTGGATTGAGACTATCCCCGCACTCGATCGCTGGTTCCAACCGGGCGAACCGCCGCAGGAAGTCTCGGAACATGTGCCGCTCGAACCGCCGATCGTGATTTGTGGTTATGGGCGCACAGGGCAAAATTTGGTGACACTGTTAGCCGAACAAAATATTCCGGTGGTAGTGGTAGATCAATCGGAAACAGCGATCCAGAAATTGCGAGATGGGGGCATCCCCTATATTTATGGTAATGCGGTGAGCATCCCAGTGCTGACTAGAGCGGGACTCGATCGAGCCAGAGCAATGGTAATCGCCCTACCGGATGGAATGAGTACGCGCCTGTGTCTCAAGCACGCGCTAGAAATTTCGCCTGCCCTCGATATCGTCGTGCGAGCGAATCAATACCAGGATATCGAATTACTCTACCAATTAGGCGGTAGTGAAGTTGTCCAGCCAGAATTTGAAGCTAGCTTAGAAATGGCATCCCATTTACTCGTAAAAATTGGGCTACCGACGATTCAGATTCAACGCCAAGTTAAGGCAGTTCGCAATTCTCACTATATGGGATTGCGTCCCGAAGGGACGATCGGCGAAATGTCCCAAACTATTCAAGCAGCTACATTGGGGATGAATCGCCGCTGGTATCGGCTATCCTTAACCTCACCGCTACTGGGTAACTCGATCGCTAGTGCAAGCATTCGCCCTTTGACTGGAGCCACTATCGTCGCGATTCAACGGGAAAATGGCAGCCAGATTAATTATCCGAATGGGGGTACTACTTTCCAACTCGGTGATAGTTGTCTCGTCATTGGTTCTGTTGAGGAACAATCAGTGTTCGAGCAACTTACCAAGGGCGAAATTGCCATTCCAGTACTACCGATAGCTATGGCGGAATCAGTCGCAGAAGTAATCATCGAATAATCTCGTATTCTCTCCCATCTCTCCCTAGACAGGATCTGCGGAAATGCGGAACGTGAATTTATTATTGGTACTGAATATAGGCGATCGAATGTCGGGAAATCAATGTCTTGCGTTCGTTCGCATCGGTAAAAAACAAGCAATTAGGATCTTGCCAGACAATTCTGCCAACAAAGACATCACCAGTCAATAATTTGACTGACACCTCAATTTTGTCTTTGATCGATCCTTGAATTTGTCTAGTGCTGGGTAAATTAACGTCAAGTTCGGACATATTCTAATTTGGGTAGAGGATTGTTTCCTAGCATCGCCGCTCTGGGCACGACCTAAAAATTTTCGCGTCTATAAATATTATTCCCAATTATGACAATAGTTTTAGCCAGATTTACCTAAAGAGTGAAACTATCCTATGATTTTTCAACATCGATCGCGGCTCGCACAGATCATCATCCTCACTAGCAGTCTATGCTGGAATTCAATTCTCCCAGGGCGAAGCTCCACGAATGCTGTGGGTGCGGGATCTGTGCATAGTTCGACAGGGATCTTCGCTCAGCCTCAACAACGGACGACGAAGATTCCCGGATTAGACACCCTGATCGTACCAGGCAAAAGGGTTGGTGCGATTATGCCAAACAGCACATATGCCGATCTCGTGAAAATTTTTGGTAAACAGCGGTTGACAGCTAAAAAAGTCTATGGGTCAGAAGGACAAGTTGAATTTCCTGCTACTCTAATTACATTAGGGAAAAATAGATTTTTGACAGTGGCGTGGAAAGATTCCAAAAAACTCAAACCTCTGCACGTAATTATCGCCGATCCCATTTGGAAGACAGCATCGGGAATTGGGATTGGGACAAGTCTGGCTAAATTACGTCAGATTTTAGGTGAATTTAAGATTACGGGGTTGTATTGGGACTATGGTAATCATGTTGTTGGTCTTTCCCCAGTGATGCAAGCTCGGTATACTGGACTAGGTATCGTTGTTGATGCCGATCGATCCGCAGCTAGACAATTTCCCCAAGATTTAAGAGCTGTAACCGGGGATGGCGTAACTCCTGCGGCGAGCGATCCTCATTGGAAACCGCTCAAGATGCATGTTTCCGCACTGACGCTCTATTTTCCGGAGACTCCTGCACCCAAGCGCGGAAAATAGTAGTCACAAAATATAGCATTTCTCATTGAGATCAGGTTATTCTCTATTCCTTATCCCTTCGATCGTGACGACAGTAGAAATTATCGATTTGTTGAAACAAGCTACCATAGATCTATTGTGGTCGAGTGAATCAGATTACCCATTTGAAATAGTCACTTGGGCACAAGGTGTTGAGATGACTCCTACCGCTTTATTTGGTAATTTAGATGATCCTAATTTAGTAATTGAGTCGATTACTCTAACCGATTTTTTTGAACCAGTACTGATGGTTGAAGACTGGTATGAAGCCGCAGAATTAGCTCTGGTAGACAGGTATACAAATTTATTGCACGCGATCGAATCTAATTTAGCTGAGGTTCAAGTTTTCCGCGTTGGCGAAATCGAAATCGCTATCTATATCGTCGGGAAAACTCCTGATGGCGATATTGTCGGGTTGAAAACTTATGTGGTGGAGACTTGATTTTGACTAAGCTCTAATTTAGTTGGCAGACATCCGGCGATAATTACGAGTAAAATTAAAGCAATCAAAATTCCAACTTTAGCAGCTAATTAACCTATATGTCAGGTCATAGTAAATGGGCAACTATTAAGCGACAAAAGGCACGAGTTGATGCTGTGCGCGGGAAAACATTTACCCAATTATCGCGGGCAATTATTGTTGCTACCCGAAATGGGATTCCCGATCCTGATGGTAACTTCCAACTGCGGACAGCGATCGAAAAAGCCAAAGCAGCAGGTATTCCCAACGATAACATCGATCGAGCGATCGCCAAGGGTGCAGGTACTTTAGACAGTAGCAACCAACTCGAAGAAATTCGCTATGAAGGTTACGGTGCTGGCGGGGTAGCAATTATTGTCGAAGCTCTGACAGACAATCGGAACCGGACGGCAGCGGATCTGCGATCGGCATTTACCAAGCGAGGTGGTAATCTGGGCGAAATGGGCTGTGTGAGCTGGATGTTTGACCTCAGGGGGGTCTGCTCGATCTCAGGGCGTGTGGATGAGGATACGTTGTTAGAAGCGGCTCTAGCGGGTGGTGCAGATGTCTATGATTTGCTCGATGATCAAGAGCAGCCAGGAGCGGAAGTATTTACCACTGCGGCAAATCTCGAACAACTGAATACGACACTGCGCTCTGAGGGTTTTACTGTTAGTGATGCTGAGTTGCGGTGGGTGCCACAGAATACAGTATTAGTGGCAGATCCAGAACAAAGCAAGCAACTACTCAAACTAATCGAAGTTCTCGAAGGATTGGATGATGTCCAAGCTGTCACAGCTAATTTTGACCTAGCAGATGAATTGTTTACTTGACTTGCGATCGCAGATACCCGACTTTTTCAAGAAGTCGAGTATCTAACCCAAGTTGCCACTGATAGAAGTACCAACGATTAAAACCAGTAGTTAGTAGTTGTTATTTTTCGCGCACCACATGTACCCGCTGAGTGAGAGTCGTCATGCCCGCAGGACGGATGAACACGGTAGAGAACCAGTAATCGCCAGATTTGCCTGGAGCGTGAGCGATTTTAAATAAACCGCCAGCGGAGAGCAATTCCAGCTTATAGTTCGCTGGTTGAGCATAGCCTTGGGCTGAGACTGCTTGTTCGATAGTTGCGCCCATGAGTACCTCGTCACCAAGCGGTTCGGTAACGATCGCATCTAGGCTATATTCAGCATTGGGCTGGAGTTTATCTGGTAGATTGAGTTCGATCGTGGGTGGTTTAACACCACTCGAGACTTGAGTTCGTTCCTGTAGAACTTGTTGTTGTAATATTTGTCCGCCGACAATTTTTTGACGAGATTGAATAGTTGCTTGTAAGTTGAGGGTTCTACCATCAATCTTTTGAATACCAGTAATTTTGGTAATGGTGTTTGCTGTATAACTATTTCCCTTTCCCTCTGTCTGCCAGCTTTCCAATGTGGTGGTATAAGTAAGATTGCTATAACTTTGCCAAAATTTACCCAGTGATTGCTGCCATGCTATGCGATTTAAACCATCACTGGTGGTGAAATTTGGGCTATAGTAACGTAACAATTCTGGTAATTTCTGTCCATTTGCGGCTGCATCAATCTTGGTAAGCATCGTCTTGAGTGTCGTCGGTGCAGTTAGAATTGATTTCTCGGCTTGAGCTGGAAGCATTACAGCTTGCTGGCAACCGATTAATAGGGCTGGAATTGCTAAGCGACACCAAGATCTGACGGACAGATTAGCTGGCAAAAAACGGTAGATGAGTTGCAACATATTGAGGGGTTAGGATTTAGGGGTTGGAGACAAGTCTCACCGGAGCGATCGATATTACATCTAGAATAACAGAACAGCGATTCTCCTAGCGGAGAGGCTACGCCAACGGCTAAAATAGCTGTGTCACAGGTGAGGAATAAAAATACTAGTGTCTAAGGCTGCTATTAAGCTACTAATTGCCGCAAGTGGAACTGGGGGACATGTATTTCCCGCGATCGCAGTTGCCGAAAAGCTCTCAGGCTACCAGATTGAATGGTTAGGTGTACCCGATCGATTAGAATCCAAATTAGTCCCCAAGGAGTATCCATTACATCTGATTCGGGTGGGTGGTTTTCAGGGGAAACCAGGGATCGGTACACTGAAAACTATTGCTGGGCTGATCAAAGGGATATTTCAAGTGCGGAAACTGCTCAAACAGGGTCAATTTGATGCTGTCTTCAGTACGGGTGGTTATATTTCTGCACCTGCCATTTTAGCTGGTTATTCTCTTGGTTTACCCGTTTTTCTCCATGAGTCAAATGCACTTCCAGGTAAAGTTACTCGCTGGCTCAGTCCTTTTTGTACCAAGGTAGCTGTCGGCTTTGTCGCCACCAGTAAATATCTTCCTCGTGCTAAAACTATTTATCTGGGTACGCCCTGTCGTCAGCAATTCCTGACTCCCCAACCCCTGGATCTACCCATTCCCAAGGACAGTCCGCTAATCGTAGTTGTCGGCGGTTCTCAAGGTGCAGTAGCCCTCAATAAGATGATTCGCGAATGTGTCGATACTTGGTTGGATGCTGGCGCGACGATCGTGCATATCGTTGGTGGTGCTAATACGTCAACAGAGAAAATCGAACATCCTCAATATATTGTGTTACCTTTCTATGACAATATGGCAGGACTATTTCAGCGAGCGGATTTGGCGATTAGTCGAGCTGGAGCAGCTACTCTAAATGAATTGATGATTACCCGCACCCCCTCAATTTTGATTCCCTATCCCTATGCGGCGGAGGATCACCAATACTATAATGCCAATGTCTTGGCTACGGCGAATGGTGCCTTACTATTTCGTCAAGAAAATCTCACAGCCCAATTTCTGGCTGTTGAAGTTCTCCATCTCCTCCAAAATCCTCAACGCATGAAGACAATGGCATCCAATACTAGTTCTCTGGGTGTGATTAATAGTGCAGATTTGCTAGCCGATACGATCGGAGAATCAATAAATGCTCATTTACCAGCAAAACAAACAAGTCGTCCGGCACAAGATGTTCATAGTTAAACCTTTTAATACAATAGATCATCAATAAATAGAATCTTCTAACTTCTAACTCCTAACTCCTAACTAATCATGACTACAGCAACTTGGAACGGTGCTACATTGGCGGAAAGCGATGCGACGATCGTTGTTGAAAATAATCAATATTTTCCCGCAGATAGTCTTAATAAACAATATTTTACTGATAGCAATACTCATACTAGTTGTGGCTGGAAAGGCCTGTGTAGCTACTGTAGTATTGAAGTAGATGGTCAAGTTAATCCAGATGCGGCTTGGTACTATCCAGAGCCTAAAGAAGCAGCTAAAAATATTGCAGGTTATGTCGCTTTTTGGAAGGGTGTTAAAGTTGCATAAGTGCAACTGAAATTCTCGATCAGAGCGGCTATGCTAATGAATTAGCAGTTATGACAGAATATATACTCGAATTCTTGAAGAGTTCGGGTATATATTATTTATCTCAAAGGTGAGGTATAAATTAAAACTTTTTACTATTCTTTTTTATCAATAATGTTATATGATCGATCTCCAAATCATTGAGGAATTGCAATTTCAATTTGCGGATATTCCAGAGGCGATCGCGTCATTGGAAACTATCGCTGACTGTGAAGGTAATCTCGAAGATGCTGCAATAACTTTAGCGATCCGTGTCGGGCAACAACCAGAT
This sequence comes from Chamaesiphon sp. GL140_3_metabinner_129_sub, assembly GCA_025358725.1. Taxonomy (GTDB): domain Bacteria; phylum Cyanobacteriota; class Cyanobacteriia; order Cyanobacteriales; family Chamaesiphonaceae; genus Chamaesiphon. The sequence continues at coordinate 362 of JANYIT010000378.1, read as the reverse complement.
ATTAATAATAGTGAATGGTTGGATGGATTGGCAAAAAAATGTCGAGTAGCCATTTGTCAGGCGGAATTTCGGAATGAGATGGTAGATGGTAGTTTTATTGGATTATTTCAACACTTTGTGCAAATTAAAATTTGTCCAAAATTGTTGATCTTACCTGTCCTATTGTATGTTCACGAGTGCGGGGTCAACCGATTTTGTCAACCGCTCGATCCAGTTTAAGCTAACTAGGGCTTGCTGAAGATCTCAGCAAGGCATTCACTGCAGGGGTTTTGAGCCTTTTTTTGCGAATCAAGTGCAAGGTTTTGATGCTTAAAGGCTCAAAACCCTTGTACTCGATCGCTTGAATCCCTCGATCGAGCGAA